>CAZXCK010000069.1:0-22740 GCA_964639225.1 uncultured Anaerolineaceae bacterium
GTCACCTGCGGGTTGGCCTCGATGACGTCCATGATCTGCTGGTTGGCTTCCAGGTCGATACCGAACGGCTTCTCACCCAGCAGATGCTTGCCAGCGCGGATGATGTCGGTGTAGAGCTGCGCGTGCAGATTGTGCGGCACGGCGCAGTAGATCGCGTCGATCTGGTCGCTGTTGAGCAGGTCGTGATAGTCGGTTGTGGCGATCTGAATGCTGTCGAAGTTGTCGGTAAACCAGCCATGCAGCTTTTGGTTGGTGTCACAGACTCCGGTGATAATCGGCTGGAAATCCAGGTCCAGCAGGTGCATCCAGCGGGCCGCCGCGCTGCCGAACTCGCGGCCCATCAACCCCAAGCCGATGACGCCAAAGCGAATGGTCTTTTTAGCCATGCTCTACCCTTTCAGGTACTTCATCGCGTCATCGGGCGTAGCGCCGTCATGGACGACGGCCATCAGCGCGCGTGTCATACCGGCGGGATTCTCGTGCTGGATGACGTTACGCCCGTAGACGATGCCCATCGCGCCCTGCTGCATGAGTTCGTAGGTGCGCTTCAGGATCACATCGTCGGCCACCCGACCGCCACCGCGCACCAGCACTGGCACCGCGCCAGCCACCTCGATGACCTGGTGATAATCGGCGGGATCGTCGGTTGGGTCGGCTTTGATGACATCCGCGCCCAGCTCGACAGCCTGGCGCACCAGCGTCATGATCTTATCCAGATCACCATCGACCATATAGCCGCCAGCCTGGGTGTTGTCCTGCATCACCAGCGGCTCGACCATCAGCGGCATGCCGTAACGCTCACAGACCGGCTTGAGTTCGCAGATGTTCTCCACGCACTGCTCGTGGACATCGGGCCGGTCGGGCAGTTCAAACAGATTGACGACCACGCAGGCTGCGTCCAGGCGCAGCGCCTGCTCCACCGGATCGGCGATCATCCGGCTGTAAAGGTAATCCGGGAGTTCCTTACCGTAGACATTGGCGATGTCTGTGCGCAGCGCCAGCGATGGTTTCTGCTTGCCGGGGATAGCCTGCAGCAGCGGCGCCTGGCCGATGGTCAACTGGACCACGTCCGGCCCGGCGTTGACGACGGTCTCCACAGCCTGGCGCATGTTCTCGATGCCGTTGAGAAAGCCGCGCTCGCCAAAAAAGCCATGATCGACCGCCACATTAAAACATTTGCCATCGGCGCCAAACAGCCGATTCAGCCGTGCCTGTATACTCATCAGCCTTTGCCTTTCTTTTACCTCAAACAGACCAACAGACAGCGAGTTAGTCACCGCTGCGATTGTGCCGTGCCATAAACGCCAAGACTTCATCCCGTTTGCGCGCGCCTTCTGCCGGACCTTTGACAGTCACAGCCAGCGCGCCGCAGGCATTGGCGAAGCGTGCCGCCCGCGCCGGGTCATCACCGGCCAGCCAGCGCGCCAGGAATCCGGCGTCGAAGCAGTCGCCAGCGCCGGTGGGGTCCACTTCCTCGACCGGGAAACCGGCCACCTTCTGCGTGCCCTGCTGTGTGTAGACGGTGCAGCCCACCGCGCCCTGCGTCACCACGACTACCCGCCCAGGCCGGTCGTTCAACAGCCCGCTGATGGCAGCGTCCAGGTCGTTCGCGCCGGTGAGCAGCAGCAGTTCGTCGGCGGTGGGTATGATGACATCGGCGGCTTCGATGAACGGCGCGAAGGCTACCTGCGCCCGTTCGGGGGGCAGCAGTTCCGGCCTGAGATTAGGATCAAAGCTGATCTTCGCCCCGACCTGCTGTGCCAGTTCCAGCGCCCGCGCTCCAGCCTGAAGCACCTCAGGGCTAATCGACAGCGTGGACCCCATCAGATGCAGACACCGGAGGCCGTCGAACAGCGACTCGTCGATCATGCTCGCGCTGATCTGCCCGCCGGCGGCCTGCGCGATGTGAAAGACGAAATCGCGCGAGCCGTCGCCGCTGTAAGCGACGAAAGCGACGCCGGTAGTGTGCGTATCCAGCACGTTGACGCCGCGCGTATCGACGCCGTCCTGTGTTAACTGGTCGAGCAGGCAGCGCCCGAAAGCATCATCGCCCACCGCGCCGATGGCGGCTACCTGCGCCCCTAGCCGGGCCGCCTGCATGGCGAAGATGAACGGCGCGCCGCTGGGATACGGCCCGGTAAACAGGGCTGGACGGTCGAGGGGCTGGTCGATGTCGGTACGCATTACCTCGACCAGCGCCTCGCCCAGTGTCAGTATGTCGAGAGACATCGTGTGTTTATCCTGCGGTTATTCCTC
This sequence comes from uncultured Anaerolineaceae bacterium, assembly GCA_964639225.1. GTDB lineage: Bacteria > Chloroflexota > Anaerolineae > Aggregatilineales > Phototrophicaceae > CAZXCK01. The sequence continues at coordinate 2,257 of CAZXCK010000069.1, forward strand.
ACCTGCCGGATGTCCGCCATTGACGACGCCGTTTTCGTCCATCATCTCACCGGCGCCCATGATGTACTTCACCAGCAGATCGACGGTCGCTTTCTCTCGCGGGATATCGGCCACCATGCGCCCACGCAGCATGACCAGCATCCGGTCGGCGACTTCCATCACGTCGGCCATCGTATGGCTGATGATAATCACCGGGATACCCTCGTCGCGCAGCGACCTCACCAGAGCCAGCACCTTACGCTGTTCCGGCACACCCAGGGCGGCGGTCGGCTCATCCATGATGACCAGCCTGGCATCCCAGTAGATGGCGCGCGCGATGGCAACCGCCTGTCGCTGACCACCGGATAGCCGCACCAGCTTCTGAGTGAGTGACGGGATGTGAATATCCAGCCGCTCGAGCACTTTTACCGCTTCACGGCGCATATAGTCGTCGTCCGTAACCGGCAAGATGCCAAACAGCCGTTTGATCTTTTCTTTGCCCAGGAAGACGTTTGCACCAACATCCAGTTGTTCGGCCAGCGCCAGGTCCTGGTAGATCGTCTCGATGCCCAGGTCACGGATGGCTGATGGCGAATAATTGCCGACGTTCTGGCCGTTGAAGAAGATGTTGCCCCGGTCCGGCCTGTACACACCGGATACGCACTTAATCAACGTGGATTTACCCGCGCCATTGTCGCCCAGCAGCGCCACAACCTCGCCGGGATGCACCTGCATGCTGACGTTGTTGAGCGCCGTCAACCCGCCGAAATACTTGGAAACGCCTTTCAATTCCAATATGGGTTGTTCGCTACTCATCGTTGTGTTTCTCCTGCTGTTTTTCGACGTATTCCTGGGCCTGGTTCACCAGCACGGCGAAGATGATAATCGCACCCACGATGATGAACTGCCACACCGAGTCGACGCCCATGCTCACCAGACCGCTTTTCACCACGCCAATAATGAGCGCGCCCACAACCGTCCCACTGATGCGACCCTCGCCGCCAAACAGGCTTGTGCCGCCGATCACCACCGCCGCCACCGATTCGAGCAGCACCGGCTCGCCAACCACCGGCGAACCCGCCGTAAAGCGGAAAACATGCAGCACGCCAGCCATACCCGCGCACAGCGCCGCCAGCATGTAGACATAGATCAGGTGACGGTCAACGTTGATACCGGCACGCCGGGCCGCCTCGATATTGTCGCCGACGGCGTAGGTATAGCGCCCGAAGCGCGTCCGCGCCAGGATAAACGCGAAAATCACCACAATAATCGCCACAATCAGCACTGGATAAGGCATCAGCCGTTCCAGCACACGCAGGTCTGCCGCTTCGAGGTCTGCGGGCTGGGAAAACCAGGTAAAGCCCTCTCCCGGTATGCGATAAAGCAGACTGCCGTTGCCAACGTCGCGCAGCACTTCGCGCACATCTGCCGGGATATTGCCGATCACGTTCTGGCCATCGGTGAGCAGCAGCGCCACACCGCGCACCACACCGAACATACCTATGGTGGCGATAAACGGTGGAATGCGCGCTTTGGTAATCAACAGGCCGTTAATCAGTCCTGGAATGAGCGAAACAGCAAGGCCGCCTGCGATGGCTATGATGATCGCCTGGTAAACGCCAATGCTGCCGGACAGATCGCGCATGAGTATGGCCGCAAGCACAGACGCCAGACCCACCGTCCAGCCAATCGATAAATCAATACCAGCGGTGATGATGACATAAGTCTGACCAAGCGCCATCAACATAATCAGGGTCGTATTCGTCAGGATGCTGCCGAAGCTGCGCACGCTGAAGAAGCCCACCCCAGCAAGCGAAAAATAGAAGACCAGAACCAGCAGGAATATCCAGGGCCAGAGCTGCGTTACCAGACGCACAGCCTTCCCACGATAATCACTGCCTGTCTTGAGTTCGGATGATGCGATGGTTGCCATAGAACATACCTAGCGTATACCAGACAATCAGAATATGGTGTCAGGCAGGGCGCGCTGCCCTGCCCCTGTTTGCTGATGAACATCAGGGCAGGCTCAAAGCCTACCCTGACGCTGTGTCCATGTAACCGGTGATCTAGCGCTCGCGGTAGATGAAGCGCTCGATTTCCGGATCGTCGATGTTGTCCTGGCTCATGACGGCGTAGCCAGTTGGCCAGCGAGCCGGCACGCTGCTGACGCCGCGTGCGTTCGCCATAGCCGTCACGACCGAGAAGTAACCCATGTCGCCCGGCTTCTGAGCGATGACCAGCGTCACCGTGCCTTCACGCAGCAGCTCGATAGCGAACTCGGAAGCGTCGAAGGCCACAACCTCAACCGCGCCACCCAGGCCGGCGTTCTGAACCGCCGCGCCCGCGCCCTGCGCGCTGAAGGTGTTGGTGCCAAACACGCCCAGGATGTCGGGGTTAGCTTCCAGGGCGGCAGCCGTCTGCGCCTGGGCCGTATTGACGTCGTTCTCGTTGTAGTCCACGCCCGCCACGATCAGACCGTAGTCCTCGGCAGCCGCCAGGCAGCCCTGCTCGCGCTGGTCGGTGGTGCTCACACCCGGACGCACGTTCTGGACGTAGATGGTCGCGCCTTCACCCAACTCATTAGCCAGCGTCTCACAGGCGATGTAACCACCCTGGAAGTTGTCGGAGCCAATGTAGGTGATGGGGAAGGTCACTTCGCCGGATTCGTAGTCGCCGTCACCGATGAAGGTATCGACAGTCAGCAGCGGTACGCCTGCGTCACGCACGTTCTCCAGCACAGGGATTAACTGCTGGCTGTCGGTGGGAGCAGTCGCCAGGAAGTCGATGTCGCCACGCGCCACCAGCGCCTCGATGATCGGCGTCTGGACAACCGGGTTAAACTCCTCCGGGTCCTGCTGGACGATCTCAACACCGTAGGCTTCGGCAGCAGCTTCCACACCAACGGCCATCGTGATGTAGAAGGGGTCGGGGTTCACACCCGGCACGAACGCCATCGTGAAGTCTTCGATAGCCGGCTCGGTATCACGAGCACGCTCGGAGTAGATGAAGCGCTCGATTTCCGGATCGTCGATGTTGTCCTGGGTCATCACGGCGTAGCCAGTGGGGATACGGGCCGGGATGCTCTGGTAACCATTCAGGTAGGCTACGGCCAGCGAAACAGCCATATAGCCCATGTCAGACGGTTTCTGCGCGATAACCTGGGTCACGGTACCTTCACGCAGCAGCTCGATAGCGAACTCGGAAGCGTCGAAGGCCACAACCTCAACCGCGCCACCCAGGCCGGCGTTCTGAACCGCCGCGCCCGCGCCCTGCGCGCTGAAGGTGTTGGTGCCAAACACGCCCAGGATGTCGGGGTTAGCTTCCAGGGCGGCAGCCGTCTGCGCCTGGGCCGTATTGACGTCGTTCTCGTTGTAGTCCACGCCCGCCACGATCAGACCGTAGTCCTCGGCAGCCGCCAGGCAGCCCTGCTCGCGCTGGTCGGTGGTGCTCACACCCGGACGCACGTTCTGGACGTAGATGGTCGCGCCTTCACCCAACTCATTAGCCAGCGTCTCACAGGCGATGTAACCACCCTGGAAGTTGTCGGAGCCAATGTAGGAAATCGGGAAGGTCACTTCGCCGGATTCGTAGTCGCCATCGCCGATGAAGGTGTCAACGGTGATAACCGGGATACCCGAGTCACGCACGTTTTCCAGAATCGGGATCAACTGCTGGCTGTCGGTGGGGGCGGTGATCAGGAAGTCGATGTCGCCACGCGCCACCAGCGCGTCAATGATCGGCGTCTGAACGGTGGGGCTGAACTCCTCAGGGTCCTGCTGGACGATGGTCACGCCCAGGTCTACAGCGGCCTGATTAACGCCCGTCGCCATCGTGATGTAGAAGGGGTCCGGGTTCACACCAGGTACAAAAGCAATCGTGATACCATCATCTTCCTGCGCGGCGACCGGAACGAGTGCCAGAACCAGCATCGCCAGTACCGCGATCACCAAGAATTTCTTCGTCATTCTTTAGCTCCTTACCTAAAAACTTCTACCTGAAACAACGTGATGCTGTGATGCACTGTACTTTTCGATAATCTTCCTCCTCCATCTGCCATCGAAACATCCGTCAGAATTATACGCGCAGAACCTCCACCCCCAGGGCTTCAATGGTCTGCGCGTCCGAGTCAGGCAAACCTGTGTCCGTAATCACCATGTCGAGTTCCGCCAGCGGCAGCACGGTCAGCGACAGCACCTTGCCGAACTTGCTGCTGTCGGCCAGCAGCGCGACCTTCGTCGCCCGGTTGGCCATGGTACGCTTGACCTCGACTTCAAGGATGTTGCCGGTCGTCACACCGCGCTCCAGGCTATAGCCGCCAGAGGCCAGAAAGACCCAGTCGGCGTTAATCATCTCCAGTGTGCGCAGCGTCTGCGCCCCAATGAGCGAGCGCGTCAGGTTACGCAGCACGCCGCCGGTCATCACCGTTTCGACATTCGGGTAATAAGCCGCCGCCCAGGCGATATTCAGGGCCGGGGTGACGATGCGCAGGTATTCCAGGTCACGGGGAAGCTGGTGGACAAACTCGACCGTCGTGGTGCCAGCATCGACAATAATCGTCTGGCCGACTTCGATCAACTGGGCGGCGCGCTGGCCGATGCGCTTTTTCTGCGAGGGATTGAGCTGGCTGCGCCGGTCCAGCAGCTCTTCACGGTCGGGCGATGGCCGCTTGGAAACCGCCCCACCCCAGATGATCTCACATTCGCCAGCCGCCTCTAACTCGCGCAGGTCCGAACGAATCGTCACCAGCGACACGTTGAGCAGTTCTTTTAATTCGGCGTTGCGCACCACACCTTCACGGTCCAGAAGTGAGAGAATGATGCGCTGGCGCTCAACAGCTAAAGGAGTATTGTCATCATTTGGCATAAAAAGCACGACCTGGCAAAACTCTTTACATATTTTCCGAAGACTATAAAACACTTCTCTTTTTTTGTCAATTTTTCTCTTTTTTTGCACTTTGGCAAAGTATCGGCTAAATTTGAAAGCATTAATCTGATTGTAACTCATTATACGCGATTGCGATTTTCTACCCTATCATTAAAAGCAGCAGCCAGACTTTGACGGGTCGGCCTCTACACGCTGACCGATCATTGGAAAGGACAAGACCGTGAAAACCCTGATGATTGTGAGCGGTGGCGACGCCCCCGGAATCAACACGACGCTGGCCCGCTACAGCACCCTGGCCAGCAGCGCCGGCGATGAAGTGGTGGGCGCTGTGGGCGGCCTGCCGGGCGTCCTCAACGGCGATATCGTGCCGCTGCCGCCAGCGGTAATCAGCCCATTCGAAGCCCAGGCCGGGACTTACCTGGCATCCAGCCGCGAACCGGTTCTCAGCCGCCCCACTGCTCACGCCGAGATAATCGCCGTTCTGGAACAACATCAGATCGACAACATCATACTATTCGGCGGCAATGGGACGCTGCATCATGTGCTGCCCATTCTGGCCGCCTGGGACATCCCGTGCATCGGTCTGCCGGTGACCATCGACAACGACGTGCCTGGCACCGAACGCACCCTGGGACACGATTCCGCGTGCAATTATGCCATTCAGTCCGTCGACGGCGTGCGCGCCACCGCTCGCGCCCTGCCCGGTCGTATCTTCATGCTGGAAACGCTGGGCGGCTATACGGGCTTCATCGCGCTGGCTGTCGCCTATGCCGCCGATGCCCACGCCGTACTCATTCCGGAATACGAGTACGACGACGACTGGCTCAAAAAGCGCCTGATGGACAGCATCTATGCGCATGGACACGCGCTGCTGGTCATTTCTGAGGGGATCGAGGCTCACGACTCGCTGCGGACCGACATCCCGGAGTGGACCGGCATTCGCATGCGCGATATTCGCCTGGGGCACGGCCAGCGCGGCGGCACGCCGACCCACATCGACCGGCTGCTGGCGACTCAGATGGCTTACACCGCCCACACCGCCCTCAAACGCGGCCAGCGTCTGGGCGTGGTTGTGGTGCGCAACGGGCAGACGATGCTGCACGAAGGGTTGCTCAACGGCTTCGACGAACCCGTACCCGACCGCGAGCAGTACAATCTGGTCAACGGCTTTACCGGCTAATCGACAAAACGACAGCGTGCATTATGAACGACGGACTCCTCGCAATTGATTTTGGCGGCACCCGAACCCGCGCAGCCTGGTTCGACCCCGACATTGAGCAGCGAACCCGCACCGAGACACCCACGCGCGTCGATGAAGGGCAGCAGGCGGTCATCGCCCGCATCATCGACACGGCGCGGGCGGTTGTGCCTGGTGGCGCTCATGTGCAGGCGATTGGCATTTCCGCGCCCGGACCGCTGGACGCCCGGCGCGGCGTGATTCAACACGCGCGCACCCTGCCCGGCTGGCAGGAGGTGCCGCTGGCGGCCATCGTTAGTCAGGCATTTGACGGCGTTCCAGTCTACATGGACAACGATGCCAATCTGGCCGCCCTGGCCGAGTACGACCGGGGCAGCGCCGCCGGCAGCGATCCGCTGATCTACCTGACGATCAGCACCGGCATCGGCGGCGGTGCGGTCATCGGCGGCGAACTGTTCACCGGCTGGCGTGGGCTGGCCATCGAGCCGGGGCATCAGCGCATGACACTTCCAGACGGCAGTATCCGCCGTCTGGAAGAACTGGCTTCCGGCACGGCCCTGGGTCAGCGCGCGACCAGTCTGCTGGCGACCGACACAACAACGCCGTCTGTTTTGCGGGATTTAAGCCATGTTGATGGCAAAGCGGTTGGCCGTGCTGCCAGGGCCGGAGATGCCCTGGCGCTGCGCATCGTCGAGGAAGCCGGTCACTGGCTGGGGCTGGGGCTGGTGAACCTGCTGCATCTGTTTAACCCGCAGGCGATTGTACTCGGCGGCAGCGTGGCCCAGCTTGGTGATCTGCTGCTTGAACCAGCCGGGCAGGTCATCACCGAGCATATCCTGGACCCCGACTTCGACGCGCCCGGCATGGTGCAGATCACGACACTGGGCGAGGATGTATGTCTGGCAGGGGCGGCGCTCTACGCCCAGAGGCATCTGCCAGCCGGGTTGTAGCGCGCTCGCATGCGATCTTAGCTCATCTCACCGACCAGGAACAGCGCCCCCAGCGGCGGCAGGTTCAGCGCCGCCGAGAAGTCGCGCCCGTGGTGGGCAATGGGTTCGGCCTGGACCGCGCCATAATTGCCAATGCCGCTGCCCCAGTATACGGTGGCGTCACTGTTGAGTCTTTCTTTCCACTCACCAGCGCCCGGCAAACCCACCCGATACCCCCAGCGTGGCATCGGTGTAAAGTTAAAGGCAGCGATGACCACCTGCTTGCTGACATGCGACCGGCGCATAAAGATATAGATGCTGTTGTCTATGTCGGTGCAGTCAATCCACTCGAAGCCGTCGCTGTGGCAGTCGAGTTCGTACATGGCCGGGTATTCCTGATACAGCCGGTTGAGGTCCTGCGTCCACTGCTGCACGCCTCGATGCGAGTGCTGCTCGACGAGATGCCAGTCCAGGCTGCTGTCGTGCGCCCACTCGCGCCACTGGCCAATTTCACCGCCCATGAACGTCAGTTTTTTGCCGGGCTGGCCGTACATCCAGCCGAGCAGCAGCCGCAGATTGGCGAACTTCTGCCAATCGTCGCCGGGCATTTTGTTCAGCAGCGAGCCTTTACCGTGTACCACCTCGTCGTGTGACAGCGACAGCACGAAATTCTCGCTGAAGGCATACATAGCGCGAAACGTCAGCTCGTTGTGATGATAGCGCCGGTAGATCGGCGGACGAGCTGCATAGGACAGCGTATCGTGCATCCAGCCCATATCCCACTTCAGGCCAAAGCCCAGCCCGCCCACGTACAGCGGACGCGATACCATCGGCCATGCGGTGGACTCCTCGGCGATGGTCTGCACATCGGGATAAGCGCGGTAAACCTCTTCGTTGAGCCGGCGCAAAAACTGGATCGCTTCCAGGTTTTCGTTGCCGCCGTATTCGTTGGCAACCCATTCGCCATCTTTGCGCGAATAATTGAGATACAGCATCGACGCGACGGCATCCACGCGCAGGCCGTCGATGTGGTAGCGGTCCAGCCAGAACATGGCACTGCTCAACAGGAAGCTGCGTACCTCGTGGCGGCCATAGTTGAAAATATAGGTCTGCCAATCCTGGTGGAAGCCCTGGCGCGGGTCGGCATGCTCATAGAGGTGCGTGCCGTCGAAGTAGCCCAGGCCGTGTTCGTCGGTCGGGAAGTGCGACGGCACCCAGTCCAGAATCACGCCGATGCCGTGCTGGTGCAGCGCATCGACCAGCGCCATGAAGTCCTGTGGCGTGCCGTAACGCGCAGTAGGAGCGAACATGCCCGTCACCTGATAACCCCACGAGGCGTAAAACGGATGCTCCATCACCGGCAGGAACTCGACATGCGTGTAACCCATCTCAACCAGATAATCCGGCAGTTCGCGCGCGAGTTCACGATAAGTCAGCCAGCGATTGCCCTGCTCTGGCACACGGCGCCACGACCCCAGATGCAGCTCGTAAATCGACATCGGCGATTGCAATTTATTGTGACGGTGCCGCGACTGCATCCAGCCGGTGTCGCCCCATTCGTAATCCAGGTCGGTGACGATGGACGCCGTTTGCGGCGGCATCTCGTGAGCATAACCGAACGGGTCGGCTTTGTCCGCTTTGTATGCCGCATGGCTGGACTCGACGAAATACTTGTAATGCGTGCCAGCATCCACGCCGGGCAAAAACCCTTCCCAGATGCCGGACATCCCACGCCGCGCCAGCGGACAGTTGGTTTTATACCAGTCGTTGAAGTCGCCCATCACCCATACCGCATGAGCGTTAGGCGCCCACACGGCGAAGTAGGTACCGCATTCACCATCGACTTCCATCGGGTGCGCGCCCAGCTTGTCATACAGTCGCAGATGCGAGCCTTCGTTGAACAGATACAGGTCCTGGTCGTCAAGCCGGCTGACGTCGTGGCGTACCGTGATAAGGGTCATGATGTCTCCTCAAAGTATTCCAGAATAGCGCGCGCCGGTATACTGAGCCAGTCGGGTCGGTTGACCATCTCGTAACCCACTTCGACCAGCGCCTTCTCCAGCATAAACACGCGCAGTTGCAGGCTGATCTCGCGGCGCGACTCCGGCAGCAGTCGCGGCGATCGCACCGCGTCCAGGTAAGCGCGCAAGAATGCGACCGACGCCCACACCGTCCAGAAGCGCGCCCACGGTTCCAGCACCGGCATATCTTCCATACGGCCCACACTGCGCCCAACGATACCAGGCAGCGCAGCATACGCCGCGTAATGGAACGAGCGCAGCAAACCCGCCACATCACGCAGCGGCGAATGCTTGATGCGGCGTTCCACCAGCGAGCGCGCCGGCAGACCTTCGAAGTCCATTAGCACGAAGTCGTTACCGGTATACAGTATCTGCCCCAGGTGATAATCGCCGTGTACACGGATGCGCTGGCCAGTAAGCCGGGTGCCAATCAGCATCTCAAAGCGGCTGAGGATGTCATTGTGCCGTTCGGTGATGCGCTTCAGCCTGGCGGCCAGGTCTTCATCAGCGACGTGATAATCTTTCAGGCGGCGGTTAATCCGATTGGACAGGTTGCGCAGCGACTGGTAGTAAGAACGCTGGTAAAGTGTGGTAAACGGCTCCGGTGCCAGGTTCGAGTCTTCGGGCGCAGCGGCCAGCGCATCATGAATTTCAGCGGTGCGCCGCCCCATCAAGTCGGCCTCAACCAGATAGCCGCCCAGCATCTCCAGCACATCTTCCGGAATCTCCTGCATCGTCAGCGCCACCAGATCGTCCGCCGGCAGAACGGGCGGGGCCAGGTGCTCCTGACTGCCAGAGCGCGCCAGAATGTCATCGAGGAAACGCCCCAGCCAGTCGAGCGTATGACGCCAGGCATCACCCTGATTCGGCACGAACTCGTGCAGCACACCCAGCGTAAACGGTTCGTCCATGCGCCGGTGACGATATTCCAGACTGCCCACCAGCTTAGGCACCGGCAGCGATGTCGGGTAATCCGTCAGATAGCGACCCAGTTCCAACTCAGGATTCACGCCCTGGACCACCTTGCGGATCAGTTTGAACACCAGCATCTGATTAAAGCGGGCCGATGTGTTGTTCTTCTCCAGCCCGATGAGCGCCGGTTGGTAGTCCTCGCCATCCGCGTGGGCAGCCAGCAGTTGCGCCAGCGCCGGCCTGGTCGAGGCCAGCACCTGGCCGAACTTGCCGTTGATGCGCGTATTATGACGCAGCGCCGACAGCAGCATGTTGTAGAATTCGGTGTCATAAGTCGGATCGTAGAGCATGCCCCGTTCCGGCTGAGACTGAAGGCCGCACATCATATGGGTGATGATGGCCTCTGGCATCTCGTGGGCGATCTCGCCGGCTTCCTGGCCACTGACATAGTCGATAGGCATCAGATAGGTCTCGCGCCCGCCATCAGCATAAACCAGCTCGACCAGCATAAGCAAAGCCGTGCTGCCCGGCAGCGATGTCATATCCCGGATGTACGCGCCGGTAATCTGCCGGGCCTGGCCCTGATACCAGCGCTGGCTGAGAGCGTAATCGGCCAGCATGCGCTCCAGATTTTCACGCGCGGGCGTGTCGAAGACATTGGTCCACTCTCCCGGTACCGACAGCATCAACCGGTCCGTATCGCGGGCTTTGGGCATGGCCTGGGTCATATCCGGCGACTGAAGTTGGAACCAGTAGAACGCATGCGGGCCAAGTGTCAGGAAATACGGGTCGTGCCCGATATGCGGAAAGCGCGTGCCGCCGAACAACTCCACCGGGACATAGTCCTCAAACGCAGACAGGTCGAGTTCCAGATACTGCACAAAACGCGACAGGTTGCACACCACCAGGATAATCTCGTCCTCGTAGCGCCGCAGGAAAACGAGCATACGCGCGTTGCGCGTGTCCAGGAACTCAATCGAGCCACGCCCGAAAGCCATAAACCGTTTGCGCAGGGCGATCATGCGCTTGATCCACCACAGCACCGAATGTGGATTGCCCTGCTGCGCCTCGACGTTGACCGTCTCGTAATGGTATTCCGGATCGGTGATGACCGGCAGAAACAGCCTCTGCGGGTTCGCTCGGGAGAAACCGGCGTTACGGTCCGGACTCCACTGCATGGGTGTGCGCACGCCATTGCGGTCGCCCAGGTAGAAGTTATCGCCCATGCCGATTTCATCGCCGTAATACAGGACGGGCGTCCCCGGCAGCGAGAACAACAGCGCATTCATCAGCTCGATCTTCTTGCGATCGTTGCGCAGCAGTGGCGCCAGCCGCCGCCGGATACCCAGGTTAATGCGCGCCTGCGCTTCCTGAGCGTAAGCATTGTACATGTAGTCGCGCTCTTCATCAGTCACCATTTCCAGCGTCAACTCGTCGTGATTACGCAGAAAAATGGCCCACTGGCAGTTGTCGGCGATGTCCGGCGTCTGGTTCAGGATGTCGATGATGGGAAAACGTTCTTCCATATGCAGCGCCATAAACAGGCGCGGCATGATGGGAAAGTGAAACGCCATATGGCATTCGTCGCCGTCGCCGAAGTAGGCGACCGCGTCCTCGGGCCACTGGTTAGCCTCGGCCAGCAGCACACGGTCCTCGTACTTCTCGTCGATATGACGACGCAGCTTCTTCAGGAACTGATGCACCTCCGGCAGATTCTCGCAGCCGGTGCCCTCTCGCTGGTACAGGTACGGCACCGCGTCCAGGCGCAGACCATCGACGCCCATGTCCAGCCAGAACTCCATAATCTCAAAGACGGCATCCTGCACGGTGGGGTTATCGTAGTTCAGGTCTGGCTGGTGACTGAAGAAGCGATGCCAGTAATAAGCTTTGGCGACCGGGTCCCAGGCCCAGTTCGAGTGTTCAAAATCCTTGAAGATAATACGCGCTTCTTTGTAACGGTCGGCGGTGTCGCTCCACACATAGAAGTCGCGTTCCGGGCTGCCAGCAGGGGCGCGCCGCGCTCGCTGGAACCAGGGATGCTGATCAGAGGTGTGGTTGAGCACCAGCTCGACCATCACCTTAAGGTCGCGCTTGTGCGCCTCATCCAGAAATTCCTGAAAGTCTTCCAGCGTACCCACATCCGGGTGGACATTCATGTAATCGGCGATGTCATAGCCGTCGTCGCGCCCCGGAGACGGGAAGAACGGCAGTAACCATAGCAATGTTACCCCTAAGTCTCGCAGATAGTCGAGCTTTTCGGTGGCACCACGCAGATCGCCAATGCCGTCATTGTTGCTATCGGCAAATGAACGCACCCGCAGCTCGTAGAAAATCGCATCCTTGAACCACAAGGGGGCGGTACTATTGTTTTCTTGTGTTGCCATGCTCTACCTCTAATGCGCACAAGAGCGATCTGACCAGCCTGCGCCGCCAGACTCGCCGACAGGAACAATTCGGTGCCAGGTGCCGGTTGTTGATTTCGAATGTCGATCATACAAAAGGAGTACCCGGTCAGTCTATGGCGAAGTCAACGCATAAACTACCACACAGCACGCCGCTACGGATGATAACAAATCGGCTGATCAAATCCAACGATAGCCCTGCATCACCGGCTTTGCTGAGCGCCGTTCATGACCGCATCGGCTCTATTGACACGCCAGCTATGTTCAAGTAATCTTTTGTATGCACGTCGGCAAATATACTTTGCCGTTGTGCGCTTTTGCCAATGGAGAGGAGTCCCAACTCAAGAATGGACGGTAGTAGTAGTCCTTACCAAACGCGGCAGCCCCAACGCCATACGTGCCGCTATGCCATCCATCGCCTCTGATTGGAGTACATTCCACAGCGCATGACGCCGCTGTATTCGACTTGTGCCCCGGAGGTTGATGGTTCCGGGGCATTTTTGTCTGTAACTCTCGCAGGCAACAAGTGAATACACAAGGAGATGCGCTTATGCTCGCCGAGCAAATCAACGACGTCCACGTACTGATCGAAAAGCACGATTGGTCGGCTGTCCGCGCGGCGGTCAACAAACTGCCAGAAGCCGAGATCGCCGAGCTGTTGTTTGAACTGGACACCACCGACCGGATGGTATTGTTTCGCCTGCTCCCGCGAGACATCTCCACCGAGGTTTTCTCCCAGCTCGAATACGATGACGCCAATCGCCTGCTCGCCGAACTGACATCCGAAGAAGCACGGCGACTGCTGGCCGAACTCAGCCCGGACGACCGCACCCAGCTTTTTGAGGAATTGCCCGGCCAGGTGACGCAGCGACTGCTCAACCTGCTCAACCCGCAGGACCTGGCCGAAACACGCAAGCTGCTCGGTTACCCACCGGAGAGCGTGGGTCGCCTGATGACCCCGGATTACATCGCCGTGCGGCCAGAGTGGACCATCGGCAGGGTGTTGCAGCATATTCGCGCCAAAGGCCACAACAGCGAGACCATCAACGTATTGTATGTCACTGATGCCCGGTGGAAGCTGCTGGATGCCGTGGAGCTGCGCCGTTTCATCCTGGCGGACCTGGATACAACGGTCGATCAGATCATGGACTACACCTTCATCGCCCTGCAGGCCACCGAAGACCGCGAAGAGGCCGTACGCACGATGGAACGCTACGACCTGGAAGTGGTGCCGGTAGTGGATACCGCTGGCATTCTGGTGGGCATCGTCACCTTTGACGACGTGCTCGATGTGGCGCAGGAGGAGGTCACCGAGGACTTTCACAAAGGGGCGGCGGTCACGCCGCTGCGCGGCAGCTACCGCGACGCGACCTTTGGCTCGCTGTACAGCAAACGCATCGGCTGGTTGATTATACTTGTATTCGTCAACATCCTATCCGGCGCGGTGATTCACTATTTTGAGGACACTATCGCCGCCAACGTGGCGCTGGTCTTTTTCCTGCCGCTGCTCATCGCCAGCAGCGGTAACGCCGGTTCGCAGGCATCCACGCTGATGGTCCGTGCGCTGGCGATGGGCGACGTCCAACTCGGCGACTGGGGTCGGCTGCTGGGCAAGGAAATCCTGGTCGCGATGGCGCTGGGTCTGTCGATGGCGGGCGCGGTAGCTGTGATCGGCATCGCACGTGGCGGCCAGATGATCGGCCTGACGGTGGCGCTGACGATGATCTCGGTGGTGATGGTCGGCAGCATCATCGGCACCGGCATGCCGTTTCTGCTCAGCCGCTTTAACTTCGACCCGGCCACGGCCAGCACCCCGCTGATCACCTCGCTGGCCGATATATCCGGCGTGCTGATCTACTTTGCAATTGCCAGCGCCCTGCTGAGTTCCACAGCCTGACAATAACACGACTTCGCCCGCCAGCGAGTGCGTATTCTCTGGCGGGCGGTCCCTCACCTCAGCGCGGCCAGATGGTGTTAAGGAAACGCACCTTCTCCACCGCATGATGAATACCACCCCCCTCGTGGCCGTTAAAATCGTAGACTTTGATCTCGCGCTGGCAGGTCATATGATTGTAAGCGGCATACACTGAAGACGGCGGGCAGATGGTATCCATGAGCGCCGTTGAAATCAGCGTCCGCGCCTGGATGCGCGGCGCGAAGTTCAGTCCATCGAAGTAATCTAGCGTGCCGAACACCTGCGCGGCATGGTCACGGTGGGTCGCCAGATAACGCACGATTTCCTCATACGGGTGGTCGTCCGTATGACCGACCGTGCGCCGGAAATGGCACAGGAACGGCACATCCGGCATGGCGACCGCCACATCAGGGACCAGCGCGCCCACCGCCAGCGTCACGCCACCCCCCTGGCTGATTCCGGTCACAGCGACACGCTGGCGGTCCACATCGTCGCGGCTGCGAATCGCTTCGACGGCGCGCACGGCATCGGTATACAGCCGCCGGTAATAATAGGTCTGTGGGCTGAGGATACCCTGAGTCATATAGCCCGGTACTGCCGGGTTAGCGCCATCAGGCAAGTCCGGCGTGTCGCCGTGCAGCCAGACGCTGCCCTGCCCGCGCGTGTCCATCACCAGATAGGCGAAACCGGCGCTGGGCCAATGCAGCCAGTTGGCTGGAAAGCCGCGCCCGCCGCCATAGCCGATATACTCGACCACCGCCGGCAGCGGCTCGGTGACACCAGTCGGGCGCATATACCAGCCTTTGACCGGCTGGCCGCCGTAACCGGCAAACGTTACATCGAACACGTCCAGCGTGCGCAGACCGTAATCCACCGGCACGAAGCGCGCATCAAGCGGATAGCTGCGCGCCTCGTCAAGTGTTGCCTGCCAGAAAACGTCAAAATTCGGTGGTTCGCTGCGTTCGGGTCGATATGCTGCCAGTTCCTCACGAGACATATCAAAATAGGCCATATTGTCCCCCTCATGGTGATGTGTATGCCAATGGTTGAGGCCATAGTCTAGCGCGCCAGCCAGGACACGCCAATCATTAGCCCGGCAGATTATCGCTATTATGATTTTTATCACCGTGGCTTTTTGACATCTTACACTTGGACACTTCAAGCAGATCACATACAGTAAATTAGGAGATATGTCACTTGATTATCAGTATGCCGGCATGTTCAGAAAAAGGAGATGTGCGGGCCTACCCCGCCAGACCAACGATGACTGACCAAGAGAAAAAGAATGTTCCACCTGTCCCGCCTGCGCCACCCGTTCCGCCAGTCGAGGAACCCGCCGAGCCAGCCCGTAAGCCGCGCACCACGCGCAGCAAGGCAAAGAAAGAGGAGCCGGAGATCGTCGCCGAGACGACAACCGGCAGCCCGGACCCAGTCGCCCAGGCGCAGAAGAGCGCCAGCAAACAGGCCGAGGCCACCGCTAAAGCCGCCCGTTCCGCCGCCAACGAGGCTGCCAAAGCGGCGAAATCCGCCAGCGCCGCCGCCAAAAGCAAAGCCACCGCCAAAGCGAACGAGGCCGCTGCCGCCGCCAAAGCCGCCGCCGATGAACTGGCCAAAGCCGCCGAGACCGCCGCTGGCCCACGCATGGACTCCGCTTTTGAGCAGTTTCTGGAGCACCAGCGCAACGCCGTGAAGGAAGTCGGGCGCGCCCTGGAAGCCATGATCCCCGACGGCGTGCGCGAACATGGCTCAAGCGCCTACAAAGAAACCATCGAGGGCTATCGCGGTTTGTTCAACGCCGTGATCGATGAAGTCAACACTAAGGTTGAGCAGTTCACACCGGAATTTCTCAAAACGCAGGGCGAAGACTCTACCACCGACGAATCGGAGAAGAAAGCCGAATAAGCCACTTTCCAGGCCCGATCTGACCTGCGGGCGCGTTGGGTAACCAGCGCGCCCGTTTGAGTCAGCGGCGGGTGTTGATCTGCAGCAGATACCCCAGTCGCAGTGCCGCCCGCGTCACCAGTTCGCCTGCGTGTTCCAGCGCCTCGGCCAGCGCCATCGGGCGGGTGACAATCGGCAGCACGGCGTTGACACCGGCCTCATGAAACAGATCGTCGGGCGCTTCCAGCCCACCGACAATCGCCACTACCGGCACACCAGCGGCCTGAGCCTGGCGCGCCACGCCAATCGGCCCTTTACCTTGTATCGTCTGCGCGTCGATGCGGCCCTCGCCGGTGACCACCAGCACAGCATCCCGTAGATGGTCAGCAAAGCCGGCATGGTCAAGAATCAGGTCAATACCGGACTCAATGCGACCGCCCAGCAGCGCCATCAATCCGGCAGAGAGCGCGCCCGCCGCGCCACCGCCGCGCGTCTGGCGCACATCCACCCCCACATCACGCGCCACCACGTCGAAGAAGCGGCGCAGGTTGGTCTCCAACCGTTCGACATCTGCTGGTGTCGCGCCCTTCTGCGGACCAAAAACCCGCGCCGCGCCATACTCGCCCAGCGTCGGATTGTCCACATCCGAAGCGATTACGACCTCAACTTCACGCCAGCGTGGGTCGAGTCCATTGGTATCCAGCGCGGCGACTCGCTCCAGGCTGACGGCGTCGTTGGGCAGCGGCGCGCCACCGGAATCGAGGGCGCGCACACCGAGCGCCAGCAGACAACCCAGACCACCGTCAACAGTGGCACTGCCGCCCATGCCCACGATGACCCGGCGCGCCCCGGCATCCAGCGCGGCGGCCATCAACTGGCCGGTGCCGTAAGTGGTGGCTCGCAGTGGCGCGTGCTCATCATCGCTCAGTAGTTCCAGGCCAGACGCCAGCGCCATCTCGATGACGGCGGTGTGCCCGTCGTCGATCAGCCCGTAAGCCGCTTCGACCGGCCTGCCCAGCGGATCGAGGACAGTCATCGATTGCCGCTGGCCGCCGCGCATCAGAAAGGCGTCCAGCGTGCCGTTGCCGCCGTCAGCGATCGGTAGCTGGACCACCGTCGCGCCCAGGCCAGAACGCGCCAGTCCCTCGGCGATACAGGCCGCCACCTCGTGCGCGGCCAGACTGTGCTTAAATGCGCCCGGCGCTGCGATGATCTTCATGTTGCCCTTTCCTCAAGCTAACCATTGCCGTTGCGTTTGCATGCTCTAAAAGTATAAAATAGATACAATCAACAAACCAACCCGACCCTGCTTACCGGTCACCTGACGCTATCCAATCAACGAATTGCCAGCTCGCCAGCCTGACCAGCACACGCCAATCCGCACCGTTGTTGTGCCAGCCAGTATCCGGGCTGTATCGTCGAGTTAACCGAGAATCACCGATAGGACAAAACATTATGCTCATCAAGAACGCCAAACTGGTCACGCCGGCAGGTGTCTACAATCCGGGCTGGCTGCGCTGCAAAGGTGGCGTCATTATCGCCTTGGGAAGCGGCGCCGCCCCCGAGACGCACGAAGGCGACATCATCGACGCTGGCGGCGACTGGCTGCTGCCCGGTTTCGTCGATATACACGTGCATGGCGGCATGGGAGCCGAAGCGATGGACGCCACGCCCGAAGCGCTGCGGGCCATGTCTCGCTTCGCTGCTCAAAACGGCGTAACCGCCATCCTGCCGACTACCTGGACGGACTCCGCCGAGCGTATCCAGGCAGCCCTGGCCAACATCGCCGCCTGCACCGGCCCGCAGCCCGATGGCGCCACCATCGCCGGGGCGCACATGGAAGGCCCGTACCTCAACCCCAGCAAGTGCGGCGCTCAGAGCACGCTGCACATCCGCGCAGCCGCCCGCGATGAGGTTATGCCCTGGCTGGATATGAACGTCATCCGGCTGATCTCGCTGGCGCCGGAGATTCCTGAAAACCGCTGGCTCATCACCGAATGTACACGGCGCGGCATTACCGTGTCGGCGGCGCACACCGCCGCCACCTACGACGAGATGCTCTATGCCGCCAACCTGGGCGTCACCCATGCGACGCACACCTATAACGCCATGACCGGCCTGCATCACCGCGAGCCAGGTACGCTGGGCGCTGTGCTGACGCTGCCACAGGTCCGCTGCGAAATCATCGCCGACAACATCCATGTGCATCCGGGCGCTATGAAACTGGCATTTGCTGCCAAAGGCGCCGGCGGAATCGTACTCGTCACCGACGCCATTCGCGGCGCTGGTATGCCGGACGGCACCTACCCGGTCGATGACCGCGAAATCACCGTCAAGGACGGCAGCGCCCGCCTGGCCGATGGTACGCTGGCCGGCAGCATCCTGACGATGAATGCGGCGCTGCGCAACTTCATGAACGCTACCGGCGCGCCGCTGGAGACAATCTGGCCGGTGACCAGTCTTAACCCGGCTCAGGCGGTTGGTATCGCCGCGCGTAAAGGCAGCCTGGAGATCGGCAAAGACGCCGACCTGATCCTGGTCGATGACTCGATCAACGTTCACCTGACAATGGTCGAAGGCCGCATCGTTTACCAATCCACCTGGTAAGCTGACACGTTCCGGCGGGGGCGGTTGTAACTGGTCCCCGCCGCTATTTCTTCCCCCCGAAAGCAGCTACAACTTTTATCTATTCTTAACGCTTCGCTGTCACTGGCATCGAACAGATGCTGATTCATGAAAAATTTACTAATTTCAGGTAGTTATATCACGTTATTGACAATTCTTCATATAGAAACCCTGTAGAATAGAATTGATAACCGGTGCAGATTGACTGCTCAATTGGCAGGAGAGCCGCGTAATGCCTACAGTGAACGATGTCCGGGTTGCCATGAGACAGAGCAAGCGCCAGGAAGCGCTGGAAATGCTGCGAGAAATCCTCAGGCACAACCCCAGCGCCGATGCCCTGTATCTGGCAGCGGAACTTTCTGCAAACGAAGAAGCCGCCATCAAGCACATCCGGCGCGCGCTGCTGCTGGAACCCGATCACCAGCCCTCGCAGAAGTGGCTCAAACGCAAGGGGATCAACCCCGGAACCTTCGCGCACCAACTGGGCGAAGAAGTCATCCAGACGATTTACGAGCAAAGCGACAAAACGCCGCTGCTCAGCCGGCTGGCACGCTGGCAGCAGTTGGCGATCTTCGGCGTGCTGGCGACGGCCCTGCTGCTGATTATCGGGACCGGCATCGTCATCCTGCTGCGCTCCACACCCGAAACGCGGGCGGAATCCAGCCTGCCCACCGCGGCGCCGGTCAGTCTGCTGAACGCACCAGCCTTCCAGGAGCAGTTTCTGAACAGCGGGCTGGACCTGCAACCGGCACCGGCCAGCAGCGCCATCCGCGACATTCAGGGCGAGACGCTGACCTTCGCCCTGGCAACCGGTGGCCGAAGCTATGACGTTAACATCCTGGTTTATCAGGATATCCCGGCTCTGATCCAGGACCGGACCAGTATCAACAGTTATGCGCATTATGCTAACGTTCTGAGCGCGTCCAACGTCGTCATGATTTATCCCAAAACGATGGACAGCCAGACGGCGCGCCAGCTTGTGCAGACCTTTGAGACCATCACAGGCGTTTAGTGTGTCCTGAGCAAGTCATCAGCTGCATGCGCTCGCAATCATTCATCATCTCATCGAAGGAGTGCCTTTATTATGTCTGTCCTTAACCGAAAGCTGACCCATCATTCCCGAACACCTGGCGCAGCCTCAGGTCAGGCGCTGATGGAATACGCGCTGATTCTGGTACTGGTGTCGGTAATCTGCATCGTGGTTCTGGTGGTGCTGGGTGACGACATCGCGCGTACCTACGAAACGATGCTGTGCGAAATTGAGGGTGGCGATAACTGCCTGTGCGATGCGCGCGAGGCGTTCATCGTGGGGCCGGAATTTGTGTGTGCTGGCAACAGCTTTTCCTTCCAGACCCTCACCTCATGCCGGGACCGGACCGAACTCGCACTGAAGATCGACTACCCTGACGACACCAGCACCACGCACGGACTGGTCTATGACGAGGGCCAGGGGTTGTTTTATACCTCGTTTGTCAGCCCCAGCCTGTGCGCGTCTATCGACGGCGGCACCCCGCCGCTGGGCGCTGTCGTCTCAGAGCATACCGACAACGAGTACCTGAATACGCTGCCGTTCAGCTTCAGCGATACGCCCGCAGGTGACAGCGAGTCTTCTGGCGGCAGCGATCCCGGCGGCAGCGATCCCGGTGACAGCGATCCCGGTGACAGCGATCCCGGTGGCAGCGATCCCGGTGGCAGCGATCCCGGTGGCAGCGATCCCGGTGACAGCGATCCCGGTGGC
>CAZXCK010000070.1:0-22364 GCA_964639225.1 uncultured Anaerolineaceae bacterium
GGCGAAGGCATGCTACGAGATCGGTTTATCCGCATTAATTTGTTAAAGCACATCAGCGCGCCCGGACACCGCACCCCACCGTTGTCTTTTACGACGCCGCCGCCAGCGCCACCACCGCCGCCGCGTACATCACCTCGAACGGCGGCTCCACGCCCGTGAACACGCGGAACGCTTCCGCGCCCTGGCGCACCAGCATCCCCAGCCCGCCGATAGCCCAGCCGCCGTGTTCCTGCGCCTGCTGCATCAGCCGCGTGGTCTGCGGACGGTAGACCATGTCGTACACCGTCACCCCGCGCGGAAACGGCACACCTTCGATCCAGGGCGTCTCGTCGACAGCAGGCCACATCCCCGCCGATGTGCAGTTGACGATCAGGTTCAGCGGCTGCTCGGCGGCTTCGTCCAGCGTGCAGACGTTCACATCGCGCACACCCGCCGAGACGGCCAGCCCGGCCACCATCTCCTGAGCGCGCTGCATGGTCCGGTTGACGACCGTCACCTGCGCCCCGGCCTGCGTCAGCCCGTAGACCGCCGCCCGTGCCGCACCACCCGCGCCCAGCACCAGCGCGTTGGTCCCGTTCAGCGGCACGGCGTGCGCCTGCAGATCGCCGATGAAGCCAGCCACGTCCGTATTGGTGCCGCTCATATCGTGAAACAGCACCGTGTTGACCGCGCCAACCGCTCGCGCCGTCGCGTCCGGACGTACCAGCCGCATGATCGTCTCTTTGTGCGGGATAGTCACATTGACGCCCACGTAATTATGGCGCATCGGCTCTTTGAGGCCCAGGTGCGCGATGTCCGGCGGGATCGCCATGCGATCATATTCCCAGTCCATGCCCAGCGCCTGGAACGCCGCGTTGTGCATCGCCGGGCTGAGGCTGTGCTCCACCGGCCAGCCGATGATGCCCACTCGTTGAGTCATTTGCCTGTTACCTTTTGCCTGCTATGCCGGTCAATCAGCCGTCATTATGGCGCGCCGCCATTGGAACCAGATGAGCGCCCAGCCCGGCCATCGTCTCCGGGAAGCCAGGGAACGAGTCCGCCGTACAGCCCGCGTCCATCACCACCGTCTCGCCCGCCGCCACCAGACCGGCCAGCGCCAGACTCATCGCCACGCGGTGATCGTCGTGCGAGTCGACGACCGCGCCGCGCAGCGTCTGCGGGCCGTCGATGCTGAAGCCGTCCACCGTCTCGTCAACTGTCGCGCCCAGTTTGCGCAGCTCGGCACTCATGACGGCGATGCGGTCTGTCTCCTTGACGCGCAGTTCGGCGGCCTCGCGGACGGTCGTGCGGCCCTCGGCGCACAGCGCGGCCACCATCAGCGCCGGAAATTCGTCGATCATGCGCACCACGCTGTCCCCGCCCACTTCGACGCCGGTCAGGGCGCTGTGCCGGGCACGAACCCGCCCCACCGGCTCGCCCGCTTCGTCGCCGGTGACCGTCACCGTCAGGTCCGCGCCCATCGCCTGTAACACATCCAGCAGACCGGTGCGCGTGGGGTTCAGGTTGACGTGCGTCACCGTAATGTCGCTGCCAGGGACGATCAGCCCGGCCACAACCAGAAACGCCGCCGAGGACAGGTCGCCCGGTACGTCCAGGTCAAACGGACGCAGCGGCGCGCCCGGTCGCAGCGTGACGGCGTTGCCGTTCACCAGCAGATCGACGCCCAGCGCGACCAGCATGCGCTCGGTGTGGTCACGGGCCGGTCCGGGCTGGATGACGGTCAGCAGGCCGTCGGCGAACAGACCGGCCAGCAGCAGCGCGCTCTTGACCTGCGCGCTGGCCACCGGCAGCCGGTACTCAATGCCGCGCAGCGCCGCCGGGCGAATACGCAGCGGCGCGCGCATATCCTCACCCTCGATGTCCGCGCCCATCAGCCGCAGCGGCTCGATGACGCGCCGCATGGGCCGCCGCCGCAGTTGCTCGCTGCCCGTCAACACGGACTCAAATGGCTGCCCGGCCATAATCCCCGCCATCAACCGGATGCCCGTCCCGGCGTGGACCAGGTCCAGCGGACCCGCAGGCGGGCGCAGTTGGCCGCCATGAATCGTCAGCCGGTGCGGGCCATCACGTTCCACCGGCACGCCCAGCGACTGCACCGCCCGCAGGCTGGCCTCGGTATCACCCGCCGCCAGCCAGCCGCGCACCTCACTGACTCCGTGCGCCAGCGCCGCCAGCATCACCGCCCGGTGACTGATCGACTTGTCGCCGGGGACGCGCGTCTCGCCCCGCAGCGCGCCCCCTGGCTGAACCCGCAGACGCTCCACCCTCACGGTGTTCTCCTCTCGTCGTAGTGTTTAGACCACTGCAAACGCGCCTCACGCATGGGACGCAGCGCCTCGGCCAGCCGCTCCTGGTCACGGGCGATGAGCATCGTCTCCAGCACCGCGAGCTGCACCCGGAAATGCGCCAGCAGTTCGGCGATAGCCTGCGTATTGGTGCTGGTGATATCGCTCATCATGGTGATGTCGCTGCCCGCCAGCCGCGTCATATCGCGGAAGCCGCCCGCCGCCAGCGCCCATACGCCTTCGTCGTGGTCGGCCTGGCGTGCCGCCGTCGCCATCAGCGCCGCGCTCAGCAGATAGGGCACATGGCTGATGGTCGCCACCACGCGATCATGACGGTGCGGGTCCATCTCGATAGCGACCGCGCCCAGCGTCTCCACCAGCGACAGCGCCCGCAGCCGAGTCGCCGGTGTGGTGCGCCGCGTCGAGCACAACACGAAGGGCCGCCCCTTGTACAGCGTCGGATCGCCTGCCGTGACGCCGCTGCGCTCCTTACCGGTCATCGGATGGCCGCCGATGGCGTGGATACCGATCGGCAGGCGGCCCAGCGCCTCGCAGATGTCCGCCTTGGTGCTGCCCAAATCGATCAGCAGCGTGTTCGAGCGCAGGTACGAGCCGATGCGATTGCGCACGATGTCGAGAATGGTCTGGATGGGCGCGGCCAGCACCACCGTATCGGCGTCATGGACGCCCTGCCGCAGATCGTCGGTCGCTTCATCGACGATGCCGTTTTCCAGCGCATAGCGGCGGCTGTCGGCGTTGGGGTCCACACCCACGATGCAGGCGACGTTTGGCCGCAGCGTCAGCGCCAGCGAGCTACCCATCAGCCCCAGCCCGACGATCGCCAGCTTCTGGCTCTTAAATCCGTTCATATGAGGCGCTCCGCTGATGGTGGTGCGGCATCACAACGGACAGCCAGAAGGCTGTCCCTACGCAGCCATCCTGTTTTGTAGGGACGCGCTTCTGCGCGTCCGCATAAAGGTACCTTCGCGTTCACTTGACTTCCGTTCATGCGCTCCGTCCCACTGCCTGCGCCACTGCGCGGACCTGCTGCATCATCTGCTCGAACATGGCCGGCGTCAGGCTCTGCCGACCATCGGATACAGCCTCGTCCGGCTGCGGATGCACCTCGATGATGAGACCGTCCGCCCCGGCAGCGACCGCCCCCAGCGCCACCTGCCCCACGTATTCGCGCAGGCCGACCGCGTGGCTCGGGTCAGCGATCACCGGCAGATGCGTCAACTGTTTCAGCACAGCGATGGCGTTAAGGTCAAACGTGTTGCGCGTGTACTTCTCGAAGGTGCGGATGCCACGTTCGCACAGCATGACGCGATCGTTACCGTGTGCCAGAATGTACTCGGCGGCCATCAGCAGGTCTTCGAGCGTGCTGCTCATACCCCGTTTGAGCAGCACCGGATGCTGGCTCTCCCCGGCGGCGTTGAGCAGCGTAAAGTTCTGCATGTTGCGCGCGCCGATCTGCAGAATATCGGCGTACTGGCAGATGATCGAAACCAGATTGGCATCCATAATTTCAGTGACGACCGGCAGACCCGTCACCTCACGCGCTTCGGCCAGCCACTTGAGCGCCTGTTCGCCGTGCCCCTGGAAGCTGTACGGCGACGTGCGCGGTTTGTACGCGCCCCCGCGCAGCGCCGTCGCGCCCGCCTCTTTGACACCGCACGCGATCTCGATGATCTGCTCGCGGCTCTCGACCGCGCACGGCCCGGCGATGACCAGTACCTTGTTCGCCCCCATGTGCGCCCCGTTGATGGGGATCACCGTGTCGCGCGGGTGCATCTCCCGGCTGGCCAGCTTGTAGGGGACGTTCACCCGGCTGACGCGCTCCACACCTTCCAGCGCGGCATACTTTTCCAGGTTGAGCGGCGTCGCGCTCTCGCCGACCACACCCACCAGCGTCTGGGTGTCGTTCTCGGCCAGGTGAACGCTGTAGCCGTCGGCTTCCACGCTGGCGATCACCTGCGCGATGTGCCGCGCCGAGGCTCTGGGTTTCATCACGACAATCATGCTTCATCCTCATTGACTGCGGTCGAAGGGTTGTGATTCAGAATGTCCGGGCGCAGACTCTCCGCGCCATTGGTGTACACATGCACGATCTCTTCCAGGCTCCGGGTCGTGTTCCAGTGAATCAGCACGCGGATGCAACGCGCCAGCCCGTCGGGGACGGCCATCTCCTGGCAGCCCATCAGCGCAGTCTGCTGCCAGCCGAGCAGCCGGGCGGCCTTCGCCGGGTAAGCCGCCGTCAGGTCCGGCGTGGTGGTAAAAATCACGCTGGCAACATGCGCCTCTTCGATGTTGTTCGCCGCGATCATCGCCGCCAGCAGCTCCCGCGCCGCCTGAATAATCAGGTCCGGCTCGTCCGCCGCCACCGTCGTCGCGCCACGCACTCCGCGTACCATCAACGTCATCTGCTGTGTCTCCCCTTCACGTCCGCCCACCATCAGACCGGCAAACAAAAAGGCGCGGAGCGGATGCTCTGCGCCTGTGGCTGTCTACCGACAACGACCTGCTAACACGCTGCACGCATGCACGCTCAACCCCGTACTATGTCACCCGGAAAGTACCCATAATAGACGGTGTTTGTACTGGGTAGAACGGCGCTCACGGCGTTCACATGCGTTACTCGTTTAGCATCATCGTCAATGTGACGCAAAGCATACCCGTATTTGAGATGGCTGTCAACAAATTTATGGGCGAGTTAATCCCCGCCGTCGAGCGCCGCCCGCAGGCTCGCCACCAGATCACGAGCCGCCCCGACGCCATCCTGCGCCGCCCGCACCAGCGCGCTGCCGACGATAAAACCGTCCACCAGGCCGTTCATGCGGCGCGCATGGGCTGGCGTGCTGATACCGAACCCCAGCACCAGCGGCACACCGGTCTGCTCGCGCACCCGCTCGATGAAGGCCGTCAGGTCGGCGGGCAAATCAGCGCGTGCGCCGGTCGTCCCGGTCAGCGACACGACGTAGATAAAACCGGACGCCTGTCGCGCCACCAGTTGAATACGTTCGGTGTCGCTGGTAGGCGCCAGGAAGAACACCAGCGCCAGCCCTTCGCGCTCGCAGGCTCCGGCGAAGTGATGCGCCTCTTCCGGCGGCAGATCGGGCACGATCAGGCCGTCGGCTCCGGCGGCGCGCGCATCAGCGACGAAACGCTCCGCGCCGTAGGCCAGCAGCGGGTTCAGATAGCCGAACATCAGCATCGGCTGGTCAAATCCGCGCGCGCGCAGCGTCCGCACCTGTTCTAGCGCAGTGGAAGTATCCACGCCATTATCCAGCGCGATCTGCGTCGCCGCCTGAATCGTCGGACCGTCCGCCAGCGGATCGCTGAACGGCATGCCGATCTCAAAACCGTCCGCGCCCGCCGCCGCCAGCGCCTCAAACACCTCAAGCGACTCGTCCAGCGACGGATAGCCGACCGGGAAATATGGCAAAAAGGCCGAGCGCCCCTCGGCGGCGGTGCGGCTGAACATGGCTTCCAGAGCCGCCAGCCCGTGTAATGTGCGTGTGGTCATCGTCTCGTCCTTTTTCCGTTCAACCCATCTCATCGACATTCACCAGCGGTCTTTGCCACGCTTCCAGCCCCACGCTGACGATCTCCGCCGCCACCTCGACGCGCATCGCCCAGTTTTCCGCACCAGCGTCATAACGAGCCGCCGCCGCCCGCTGCGCCTCGTCGCTGGCCGCCTGAAGCTGGAAACGGTCGGCGCTCTCCCAGTCCAGCCCATCGACCAGCATCTGCTCCACGCGGAACCCGGCCCGATGCGCGATGACAATCCACTCGGAGTCCGCACCCAGCGCCCGGCCCGGTTTGGTATTCGCCAGCAGATGCGACACCACCGCCCGGCTGAACCCCTTGGACCCCGCGCTGAGGTCCAGTGGCTGCCCCAGCAGATGCGAAACCACCGTGTTCGAGATGTGCTCGGTGCGGCGCAGTGCCTGCGGATGCGTCTCCCAGGCGGCGACTGTGCGTCCAATCACCAGACAGTCGGCCCGCTGCACTGCCGCCACCGCCGACCGCCACTCATCCGGGCGAGTCTCCACCCAGCGCAGCAGCCGGTCGCCATCGACATAATGCACATAATCCGCGCCCGCTGCCTCGCGCAGCGCCACATACCGCCCGTGACTCCATTCCTCGGTAATCGTCACCGACACACCCGGCAGAGTCCGCAGCGCGGCCACGCTTTCGGTGTCAGCGTGCGGCGGAGTCGATATCGCCAGCCGGTCATATTCCGCTGCCAGCAGTTCATGAAATCGCTGGAAACGCGCCGCCTCGCCGCGTGGGTGCCAGGCACACGCCAGATTAACCGCCATCCATCGTTCTCCATTAATTGGCAACTACTCAGCACGCTTTCTGTGGGGCGCTGCCATCCCCCCTACACACCGCAAGGGCGTGCTACAGCGCGCCCGCCGCCTCTGCCGTCCAGCATCCCTGTCCCTCATGGCGGGCAAAAAGGGCGGTTCTTTGTGTCTCTTTAGCAGACACGCTCCCTGTAGCCCGGTGTTTTAACGCCGGGCGAGACCGGTCCGCCCCTTTACTCCGCCCCAAATTCTTAATCTGCATCAGCGCGCCCGCCGCCTCTGCCGTCCAGCATCCCCGCCCGTAAGGGCGTGCTACAGCGCGCCCGCCGCCATACCATGCACCCGCCGCACAGCGTCAATAACAACGGCGGGCTGTTCCAGGTGGATAAAATGCCCGGATTCCGGCACAACGACGTGCTCCGCCCGCGCCGACCGCGCCGCGACTTCCGCCTGGAGTTCGTGCCACACGCGCTCGATTTCGGCGGCGGTCACGGAATCCCAGCCGGCGAAAGCGTCGCGCCGGCCATGCTGGAGCACCGCCAGCGGCAAATCGGCGCGAACATCAGCATGGCGGCCTGTCTGTCGCAGCGTAATCTCCAGGTTGTCGAGCTGCTGCACAATCGCCTGCCACTGCGTCACACTCGAATACAGCGCCCGGCTGGCCGGAGTTGTCGCCAGCGGCAGGCTGCCGAATAGTCCCCCCAGCGACGGAATCGCGTCCAGCCGAATCAGCCCACGCACCACGCCAAAGCGCGCCAGCAGCGGCATAAGTTTGAGCGCGCGCCGTCGAGTCTGCTCACGCTGCCACACGACATCCGGCAGCGAGTCGAACAGGCGCTCGTGCAGCGAGTCGACCAGCACCATCCCGGCCACTTCTCGCGGATAACACGACGCATACAGCCGGGCGTGCAGCCCGCCAATCGAATGACCCACCAGCACGTAAGGCGGCTCGACTCCCGCCCGCCGCAGCACCGAACGCAGCGCCCCGATCTCGTGCAGGCCGGTGCGCCGGTACGGGTCACCAGGGTCACTCCAACCCACACCCGCCCGGTCATAAGCGTAAACCGGCGCATAATCAGCGATGCCGCGTTGGACTGCTTCCCATTCCAGGCTGCTGCCACTCAACCCCGCGCACAGAATCACCGCCGGGCCGGGCCTGTCCTCGCCCATCCCCAGCAGATGCAGCCGCCGCCCGCCAGTATCTACCAGACGACCCGGCGCGGGATAACGCCCGGTGTCGCGTTGCGCCGCGATCCGCTGCAGCGCGGCCCCCGTCACCAGCATAATCGCCATCCATTGCAGCAGTCTGCGCATGTTCACCCGTCCCCGATCCGCCTGACAGCCCGCAATCTACAACCGCCCGTCCAGCGCGTTGATAGCGGTGTCCAGGTCTTTGTCCCCACGTCCGGATAAATTCACCAGGATGATGCTGTCCGGCGACATCGTCGGCGCGCGTTTGACGACTTCAGCGACCGCGTGCGCGCTCTCCAGCGCCGGGATAATGCCCTCTAACCGGCTCAAAAGCTGAAAGGCATCCAGCGTCTCGTCATCAGTAGCCAGCGTATAAAACGCGCGTTCGATGTGACGCAGGTAGGCATGCTCCGGCCCAATCGAGGCGTAATCCAGCCCCGCCGAGATACTGTGCGTGTTGACGATCTGCCCGGTGGGCGTCTGCATGACAAACGAGCGCGTGCCGTGCAGCACACCAGGCCGCCCAATGTCCGGGTCGGCGAAGCGCGCCGCGTGTTCGCCGCTGGCGACACCGTGCCCGCCCGCCTCCACGCCGATCAGCGCCACGTTTTCGTCGTCGCGGAAAGCGTGGAACAGACCAATAGCGTTGCTGCCGCCGCCCACACAGGCGACGCACACATCCGGCAGGCGACCAGCCATCTCGACGATCTGCTCGCGTGCCTCAACACCGATGACGCTCTGGAAATCGCGCACCATCATCGGATACGGATGCGGTCCCAGCGCCGAGCCGAGCAGGTAGAACGTGTCGCGTACGTTCGTCACCCAATCGCGGATCGCCTCGTTGATGGCGTCCTTAAGCGTTTTGCTGCCGCTCTCCACCGGGATGACCTCAGCGCCCAGCAGCCGCATCCGAAAGACGTTCGGCTGCTGCCGGGCAATATCGACCGTACCCATGTACACATGGCAGTCCAGGCCCAGCAGAGCCGCTGCCGTCGCGCTGGCGACTCCGTGCTGGCCCGCGCCCGTCTCCGCGATGACGCGCTGCTTGCCCATGCGCTTTGCCAGCAGCGCCTGCCCCAGCGCGTTGTTGATCTTGTGCGCGCCCGTATGCGCTAAATCCTCACGCTTCAGGTAAATCTGCGCCCCGCCCAGGTGCTCGCTGAGGCGCTTCGCGTAAGTCACCGGCGTCGGACGCCCGGTATACGTCGCCTGCAGATACGCCAAATTCTGCTGGAAGTCAGGGTCGGCCATCGCCTCATCGTAAGCGGCGCTCAGTTCATTGAGCGCCGGGACCAGCGTCTCCGGCACGAAACGCCCGCCATACTCACCGTAGTAACCACGCTCGTCGGGCACGCTGGCCGTCCGGGTTCTGATGTAACTACTCATCCGTTCTGTCCTCGATTACGCTCATTCAACAACGGGTTTGGTTTATGTGCTGCGTCGATCATAGTTGGCTTAGTCATCATCAGGTGATCGCAGGTCTTCCAGCGACAGTCGGATGCGATCTGGTGGGATATCGGACTGCTCTGTTTTGGAATAAAGTCGCAGCAGGAACACCTTATCTGCCACCTGCACGTAATAGATCACCCTGAAGCCACCACGTTTGCCACGTCGTGCCGACGGATTAGGCAACCGGACCTTGTACACGTCATAACCCACGCCGGCTATTTTGTCGCCAGGTCGTTTGTCGTTCTCCAATTGTTCGACCAGTCGGCGAATTTCGCCAATTATCCCTGGATATTTGCGCCGCAAACGCCGGATGTCCTTCTCCGCTTCAGGTGGAATATTAACCGTTGTCGGCATTGCCCGTGTCTTCGCGTTCGATTTCATCCAGTACATCATGAGCAGGGCGAGAGGCTCCGGCCAGTGCCTGCTCCATGCTGCGCCTAAGTCCGGCCAGAATTTCAGCTTCGGTTGGCTCGTCGTCATCAAGAAAATGCAGGATTGCCGCGCTAATCACGGACTCGACGGGTATGTTGCGACGCCGTGCTTCGTCTTGCAGCCGGTCTAAAACTTCATCACTGAGTTGCACAGTAACTTCTGTCATGTCGCACCTCTGCTCAATTGGTCCACTACCTGTGAATTATCCCACGCCAGAATCTCATCGCGCCGGGCGCGCAGATCAGCCAGCGTAAGGGTAGTCTTTGACTGGTCAGTCATGATGCTTTACTGGCGTCCATCACGCTCATCTGCTCTACACGAACCGGAGTCCTGCCTTCACGCACCAGCTTGAGTACGAGGTTATGTGCCTCTGGTGTGTAGAAAATCTCTCCGCACTGGTCACACACCAGCGCAGGCAGATTCTCAATCAGATACCAGTGCCCCTGGTATTCCTGCACCCGCGAAACCAGCTTTTCTTGCAGCTTACCTTTGCAGTACATACACTCATTCATGAGCTTTCCTCGTCCTGAAATCATCTTGCCACTTATCTGGTGATGGTTCGTAGACGGTTATCACTTTTATCATCGTTGGGTAGCTTACTTGCACATGCAGATGACGCCCCGCTTGTGTTCTACCCAAAATCAGACAACTGGGTCCATATTTGTCATCAGGATAATCCTCAATGACAATTCCTCCAATAACAGCCTCTTCGATTTCGAAAGCATCGATATCGCGTTTGATCGCCATATCGGATGCGTGATGAGTCAGGATATAGCTTCTATTCTCAAATACCTGTTTGAGCGCGTCATAGTCGGGCGGCATGATTATCCATAGCATCCTGTAACATCTGAGATTGCCCTCACCCACCCTTCGCCGCTGTGATGAACGCCGCGACCTTCTGCTGGTCCTTGACACCCGGCGCGTTATCCGGCTCGACGCCGCTGGCGACATCCACGCCCCAGGGACGCACCGCCTGCACCCGCCCGGCGACATTCTCCGGCTTGAGGCCGCCCGCCAGCATCAGACGCGGCACCGCCTCACGGACAGCCAGCGCTACCTCATCACTGGCACTGTGACCCGTCCCGCCGTACAGGTTGGGATGGTAAGCGTCCAGCAGCAGCGACGGCGCGCGCTCGTCAGCCGGGAAGAAATCTCCGTAATACGCCACATCTTCCAGCGCCATCGCCAGCGAGCCAGGGCGTATGGCCTTAAACGCCGTCCCGCGCAGTTCCCTGAGCATGACATCGGACTCGTCGCCGCTCAACTGGGCAAAATCCAGACCCACACGGTCGCAGATGGCCGCGATGTTGCTCACCACCTCGTTGGCGAATACACCCACCAGCAGCGGACAGTCCGCGCCCAGCCGTTCCCGCAGCGTGTCACACATGATGGCCGCTTGCTGCGGGTCAAGATAGCGCGGACTGCGTTTGTAGAAGTTCAGCCCCAGCATGTCGGCCCCGGATTCAGCGGCGAAGAGCGCGTCATCCAGCGTGGTAATGCCACAGATTTTCACGTTGACCATGTCGGCCCTGCCTTCAGCATATGCGGTCGCTTATGCTTCTATTCTAACGCGCTTTGCGCGCCTGGTCGCTGAACTGGCGCACAGTCGCGCCGATGTCGACCGCCGTCACCAGCGCCTCGCCCACCAGCACCGCATGCGCACCCAGTTCACCCATCTGACGCACATCAGCGGGGCCAGCGATGCCACTCTCGGCGACCAGCGTCACATCGTCCGGCACCAGCGCCGCCAGCCGGGCTGTCGTGCCCAGATCAGTGTTGAACGAACGCAGATCACGGTTGTTGATTCCCAGCAGCGACGCCCCCAGGCTCAAGGCCCGCTCCAGCTCAGACTCGTCGTGAATCTCGACCAGCGCCGCCATCCCCAGCTCACTGATGAGCGCGTGCAGATCGGCCATCTGGCGATCTTCGAGCGCCGCCGCGATCAGCAGCACCGCGTCCGCGCCAGCCGCCCGCGCCTCGTAGACCTGGCACGGGTCGATGACAAAATCCTTGCGCAGCAGCGGCACATCGACCGCCATCCGCACCGCCTGCAGATGCTCCAGGCTGCCCTGGAAAAAAGGCGCGTCCGTCAGCACCGAGATCGCCGCCGCGCCGTTACCGGCATAAGTTGTGGCCAACCGCACCGGGTCGAAATCGGCCAGCAGCAGACCCTTGCTCGGCGACGCTTTCTTGACCTCGGCGATCAGCGCCACCGTCGCCTCAGCGGATTCGCTGCGCTGCCGGATGGCCCCGGTAAAATCGCGTGGCGCGGGCTGCTGCTGCGCGGCGTCCTGGTAGCGGGCCACCGCCGCCGGCGTTCGACTGGCGGCGATATCCGCCGTCTTCTGCGCCAGTATGCGATCCAGAAACGTGTTCGTCTTGATGTAGCTCATGCGGTTAAATCCTCGTCTAATAAATCTTTAGCTTCAGTTGACCAATTCCCGACTGTACGCGATCAGCCGGTCCAGCCGATCCACCGCCGCGCCGCTGTCGATGATCTCACCGGCCAGCTTAATCCCCGTGCCGATGTCATCGGCTTTACCACCGGCCACCAGCGCCGCCCCCGCGTTGAGCACCACCACGTCGCGCTTGGCATCGCGGATTTCACCGCTGAGGACACCGCGCAGAATACGGGCGTTTTCCGGCGCATCGCCGCCCAGCAGATCGTTGATGTGCGCGCCCTCAAAACCATATTCGATGGGATCCAGCGTGAAGGTCTTTACCATGCCGTCGTCATAATGGCTGATGGTGTTGGGGCCGGTGGTCGTCAGCTCGTCGATGCCGCCGTAACCGCTGACGACCATCGCCGATTTGGCGCCCAGTTCGCCCAGCACATAGGCCAGCAGCTCAGTGAGATCAGGTGCGAACACGCCCAGGAGCTGCCGCCGCGCCCCGGCGGGGTTGGTCAGCGGCCCCAGAATGTTAAAAATGGTGCGCACACCAACCGCCCGGCGCGGACCGATGGCGTAGCGCATGGCCGGGTGCAGCTTCTGCGCGAACAGAAAGCCGATGCCCACCTCATCGATGCATTGGCCCACCTGCTCGGCGGTCAGGTCCAGGTTGAGACCCATCTCGCCCAGCACGTCGGCGCTGCCGCAGCGGCTGGACGCCGCCCGGTTGCCGTGCTTGGCCACCGGAATCCCCGCGCCAGCAGCCACAAACGCGACCGTCGTGCTGATGTTAAACGTCCCGGAACGGTCACCGCCGGTCCCGCACGTATCCAGCAGATCGACACCGGCGAAGCGCGTGGGCACGCGCTCGGCGTTGGCGCGCATCGCCATCGCGCTGCCGGTGATCTCAGGCTGAGTCTCGCCCTTCATACGCAGGCCCATCAGGTAAGCGCCAATCTGCGCGTCGTCGGCGTCGCCCTGCATAATCTGGTTCATGACCGCCTCGGCCTCGATGGCCTGCAGATGGCCAAAGCGGGTAATAATGTCGATTGCACGTTTGATGTCCATAGTTAGCGTTATACCTTCACGAACTGGTTTTCCAGGAAATTCTTCAGAATACGCGGCCCATAGGTAGTCAGAACACTCTCCGGGTGGAACTGTACACCCACCACCGGATGCTCGCGGTGGCGCAGCCCCATAATCTCGCCCTCTTCGGTGAAGGCGATGATGTCCAGCGACTCCGGCAGCGAGTCCTCTTCCACGATCAGGCTGTGGTAGCGCGTGGCCTCGAACGGCACCGGAATACCGGTAAACAGCGGATCGCGCTTGTGATACACCATGCTGGTCTTGCCATGCATCAACCGACCGGCCCGGCTGACGACGCCGCCATACGCCTGCCCGATGCACTGGTGACCCAGGCACACGCCCAGCACCGGCGTCACCGGCCCCAGTTCGCGGATGACATCCAGCGACACGCCGCCATCGTCCGGTGTACCCGGCCCCGGCGAAATGACAATGTGAGACGGACTGAGCAGGCGAATCTCGTCCAGCGTCGTCTGGTCGTTGCGCACCACCTGAAGATCGGCGCCCATTTCGCCCATCTGCTGCACCAGGTTATAAGTAAAGCTGTCGTAGTTGTCGATGACCAGAATCACCTTACTTCTTCCTCTCCATTCGCGGCATATGGCGGCTCTCCAGCCCTTCCAGATGCGTGCTGTCGTCCATCATTACCAACTGCCAGCCCTCACTTTCGACATCCCAGGCCAGCGTCGTCACACCCGAATTGCCGAAGATCGCCTCGCTCAGATCGGTGTCCGGCAGCAGATTTTCCAGTATCAGCCGGATGGTTTCCGTGTGGACGACAACGGCAACGGTCACCGGCTCTTCAAAGCTGGCGCCCTGCTCGATGATCTCGCTCACACACTCGCGGACGCGCACACGGACCTCAGCACGGGACTCGCCGCCCGGCACGCGGTAGTTCTCCGGGTCTTTGACGAGCTGCTCGTGTTCGTCGTAGTACCAGCCGTGAATCTCCGGCACATTGAGACCCTGCCAGTAGCCGATATGGCGCTCCCGCAGCCGGGCATCAAACTGTGGTTTGCGGTTGAGCACCTCAGCCAGAATATGGGCGGTGTCACGGGCGCGCCGCAGATCACTGGAATACAGCGCCACCACGCCGATATGCCGCAGAAAGTTCGCCAGCCGCTGCACCTGCACCCTGCCGTACTCGTTGAGCGGAGCAGCCACCCAGCCCTGCATGCGGCCTTGCAGATTCCAGTCAGTCTCACCAGGTCGAATCAGGATTACACGTTTTAATGGCATTTTTCTCTCCTACATCAGGCCCTGTTCAGCGTAGCGAATCGCTGCCGCCAGCCCGCGAGCCTTGTTGACCGTCTCATCATATTCACGCGCGGGGTCGCTGTCGGCGACAATGCCCGCGCCTGCCTGAATATAAACCCGATTGCCCTGCATCACCAGCGAGCGAATGGTGATGCAGGTGTCCATCGAACCATCGTAGCTGAAGTAACCCACCGCGCCGCCGTAAGTCACCCGGCGGCTGTCCTCCAGCTCGTCGATGATCTCCATCGCCCGCACTTTCGGCGCTCCACTCAGTGTACCCGCCGGGAACGTCGCCCGGAACAGGTCGAAGGCGTCCAGGCCGTCACGCAGGCGGCCATCCACCTGGCTGACGATGTGCATCACATGCGAGTACCGCTCGATGTTCATCATGTCACTGACTTTGACCGTGCCATAATCACAGACTCGCCCCAGGTCGTTGCGGCCCAGGTCCACCAGCATGACGTGCTCGGCGCGCTCTTTGGGGTCGGCCAGCAGCTCGGCTTCCAGCGCGCGATCCTCAGCGTCATCCGCGCCGCGTTTGCGCGTACCGGCCAGCGGGCGCGTGGTGGCGATTCCGTCCTCCAAACGGACCATCATCTCCGGCGACGCGCCCATCAGCGTAAAATCCTCACCGAAGCGCAGGAAAAACATATACGGCGACGGGTTGAGCGCCCGCACCGCCCGGTAGATCGTCAGCGGGGCCGCGTGAGTCTCGCGCGTGAAGCGCTGCGACAGCACAATCTGGAAAGCGTCGCCAGCGGCGATATATTCCTTGGCCGCCTCGACCATCGACTCGAACGTGTGACGCGGTACATTCGATTGCAGCTCGGACTCCGCCGGTGGCGATGTCGGCATATCGACCGGCGGCAGCGGACGTCCCAGCGACGCCACCACCTGATCGATACGGCGCACCGCGTCCTGATAAGCGGCGTCAGGATCGCCGGTGTTGTGCGCATTCGCCAGCACGATAAGCTGATGCTTGGCGTGGTCGAAGATGACCAGCGTATCCGGCAGTAGAAAAGCGGCGTCGGGTACGTCCAGGTCTTTGACCGTCGTCTCCGGCAGGCGCTCGAAGAAGCGCACCACGTCATAACCGATGTACCCCACCGCGCCGCCCACAAAGCGCGGCAGACCGTCCACCTGCACCGGCTGCACCCGTTCGAACTCGCGCCGCAGC
Source organism: uncultured Anaerolineaceae bacterium (assembly GCA_964639225.1). GTDB lineage: Bacteria > Chloroflexota > Anaerolineae > Aggregatilineales > Phototrophicaceae > CAZXCK01. Next base: position 15,578 of record CAZXCK010000070.1, read on the forward strand.
CAGTCGAGCGGGTCTTCGCCCGCCGCCAGCATGAACGACTCCGACAGCCCGTTGACCGTCTTTTGCACGGTGTCGCCGTCGAACACCAGCATCCCGCGCGGATTCACGCCCAGGAACGAATAACGCCCCACATGCTCGCCGCCCTCGACGCTCTCCAGCAGAAACGACACCTGCCCGCTTTGCGCCAGCTTCATATAGACCGATACCGGCGTCTCCAGGTCGGCCAGCAGACGGCGATAAACCGGCACCAGATCGCCCTGCTGGAACAACTCCGGCATGTCCTCGCGCGCCGGGGTAATGTCTGACCGAATTCTCGCTACCATCGCGTCTCACTCCTCCAGGGAAATAAAAAACCCCACTCATCCTCAAGGACGAGAGGGGAATCTCGCGGTGCCACCTTGATTCCGGCACAGGCCAGCGCACAACGCGGACCAGACCGGCTCTCAGACCGGTACGGGCGGCCAGTCAGCCAGCCGATACCGTGCGCCATGATAACGGGGCGCTTGCCGGTGTGAGCTACGCAGGCGCTTAACGCCCTTCACCCACACGACTCCCTGGGCCATTCCGCGTTCCCGTGTGTACCGCCTTCCCAGCTACCGGCGGCTCTCTGAACACCGTTTGAGCGCGTACTATTCCAGATCAACGTCGTTTGTCATATTCAGATGCGCTTATGCTAGCGTTAAAGTCAAACGCTGTCAAGCAGATTCCAAAGGGTGCATCCGGGTTTGGGGGCAAACCTGCCTCGTCAAATCACAGGTAGACCATATGTTCTATATTATGATAGTATAGAAACGTTACTGCTGTCAAGTAACTGAACCATCGTTCGCTGGAAGCATATGGAGGTTGAATCATGACCGAAAACAAGACAAAACCCACGTCCCAGAGTGTACAGGCATTTATCGACACGATCGAAGATGACCGCAAGCGCGCCGACAGCGTCGCCCTGGTTGAGATCATGCGCGAAATCAGCGGGCACGAGCCTCAGATGTGGGGCACGTCGATTATCGGCTTCGGCAGCTACCACTACAAATACGCCAGTGGCCGCGAAGGCGATTCCATGCGCATCGGGTTTTCGCCGCGCAAAGCTGCCATCACACTGTATCTCATGGGCATGTATATGTACAACGATGATGCCGAGCGCGACAGCCTGTTTGATCGCCTGGGCAAGCATAAAATGGGCAAAGGCTGCCTGTATATCAAGCGGCTGGACGATGTCGATGTCGATGCGCTGAAGGCTATTATTCAGCGCGCACTGGAGCAGCTTCGCGCGCAGTATCCTCCCGAACAATAAAGGGAGACCCGACCCTAACAAATCTGATACCGGTGTGCGTAGCCGCATCATCAGATTCACGCCCACTATGAAACGGCCCCAGCCCGGCGTTATCGGTTATAATAGGCGCGAACGGACCGACAACCGGGATACCCGCATGACCCTGTTACTGGCCGCCGCCGCGCTGGCCTACGCCATTTTCGCCATCGTCACCGGGCTGCGCCACCTGCTCGATAAGGACTGGGCCTGGCAGCAGGAACAGAATCGCGTGCGCCGCGCTGGACTGGACCCCCACCGCTTTCGTCGCGACCACGAATGGCTGTGGTGGCAGAATTTGCGCGGCGTGGTTTTCGTCAGCGCCGGGGTGATTCTGCTGGGCGGGGTTGTCATGCTGCTGTAGCAGCCCTGGCTGTCAACAGCCGATTTGCTCGATACCAACCATGAAGGGAAACGCGCCTTGAGCCTTTCCAACCGTGACATAGCCGACATCTTCGACCGCGTGGCCGACCTGCTCGAAATACGCGGCGATGTCATCCACCGCGTCCTGTCATACCGCCGCGCCGCCGAGACCGTGCGCGATCTGCCCCGCGACATGCGCGCCATTGCCGCCGAGGGCGACCTGACCGACCTGCCCCACATCGGCAAAACGCTCGCCGAGAAAATCGACGAGATGCTGACAACCGGTAAGCTTGAATTCTACGAAAAGCTCACAGCGGAGATTCCGCCCGGCCTGGTCGATATCATGCACATCAACGGCGTCGGCCCCAAAAAAGCGAAGCTGTTCTGGCAGGAACTGAATATCACCAACATCGATATGCTGGAAAACGCCGCCCGCACCGGCAAACTGGCCGGCCTCAAGGGCATGGGCAAAAAGAGCGAGCAGAAAATCCTGGACGGCATCGAATCCCTCGCGCGCCAGACCGGGCGCACGCCGCTGGGCCTGGCCCTGCCCGCCGCTCAGGCCATCCTGGACAGGCTCAAAGGGCTGCCCGGCGTCGTCGAAGGCGAGATCGCCGGCAGCATCCGCCGCGCCCGCCCCACCATCGGCGACATCGACCTGCTGGTCGCCGTCACCAGCATGAAAGACGCGCCGCCCGTCATGGAAGCCTTCGTCAGCATGGAGAACGTCGCCCGCGTGCTGGGGCATGGCACAACCAAAAGCTCGGTGGAACTGCTCAACGGCCTGCAGGTCGATCTGCGCGTGCTGGAAAAAGCCCGCTGGGGCACCGCCCTCAGCTATTTCACCGGCAGCGTCAACCACAACGTGCGCCTGCGCCAGCTCGCCCTGGATCGCGGCCTCAGCCTCAACGAACACGCCTTCAGCCCGGTAGATGACAACGACGAAATCATCCCCAACATCGATAAAATCCTGTGCGACACCGAAGCGAAACTCTACGAGACGCTCGGCCTGCCCTGGATTCCGCCCGAAATCCGCGAGGACACCGGCGAAATCGAGGCCGCCCAGCGCGATGACCTGCCCCGGCTCATCACACTGGATGACATCCAGGCCGACCTGCACATGCACAGCACCTACAGCGACGGCAAAAACACCATCCGCGAGATGGCCGAAGCCGCCCGCGCGCGCGGCCTCAAATACATTGTCATCACCGACCACTCAGCCTATTCAGCCATCGCCAACGGACTCAGCGCCGAGCGCCTGCTCAAACAACAGGAAGAAGTACGCCGCGTCAACGACGAGATGGGCGACAGCCTCACCGTCCTGCACGGCGTCGAAATGGACATCCGCGCCGACGGCACCCTCGACCTGGATGACGACGTGCTGCAAAAGCTGGATTTTGTCATCGCCTCGCTGCACATGAGCCTGCGCCAGGACCGCGAGCAGATCACCCGCCGCCTGCTGAACGCCATCCACAACCCCCACGTGGATCTGATCGGCCATCCCTTAGCCCAGTACATCCCGGACCGCGACCCGGTCGACGCCGACCTCGATGCCGTCTTCGCCGCCGCCAGAGAGCACCAGACCGCCCTGGAGATCAACAGCAATCCCTATCGCCTCGACCTCGAAGCGCAGTACGCCCGCCGCGCCGTCGAGATGGGCATCCCCATAGCCATTGACACCGACGCCCACCACATCGACCAGCTCGCGCAGATTCACTACGGCGTCCGCACCGCCCGGCGCGGCTGGGTCACCGCCGAATCCGTGCTCAACACCTGGCCGCTGCAGCGTTTTCTGAAGTGGGTGCAAAAGCGAGAAAAAGTCTGATGAGCGAACATCCACCCGACCCCAACCTCGACGACACCGATCACGGCCTGGACCGCACCCGCGCCACCGGCGACCGCACGCGCGGCATCCCGCCGGTGACGCGCGTCGGACCGGCCCAGCCGCCGCCCCCGCCGCCGCGCCGATCTGCTGCGCCGCCTGCCAGAGCCACCCCCCGCCGGGGACGCGCTCGCAGCCGCCGCGACAGCGGCCTGTATCTGCCATTGTGGTCGCTGGCGCTGGTGCTGGTCATCGTCATGGCGACGGTGGCCGGGTTGGTGCTGCTGGTCCTCAGCATCGGCGGCAACGAAGCCCCGGAAGCGCCGCCGGTGGTCATCGTCAGTTCGCCGGTCCCCACCGACCGACCGGCAGGCTTCGCCGCCTCGCCCGCCACACCGACCATCCCCCCGGAACTGGACCCTATCAGCGGCGGCAGCGCGCCCCCGTCCGTGCCACCGCTGCGCATGGACGGCCCGACTCTGCCCGCCGTCGAGTTCACCGCCACACCGATGACCATCATCGTAGGTCGGCAGGTGCGCGTGATCGACGTCGGCGCGCAGCAGCTCAATGTGCGTGACGCCCCAGGAGTCACCGGCTCGACCGTCGTTTTCCGCGCCGAGGAAGAGAGCACCTTTAACGTAATCGGCGGGCCGCAGCAGGCCGACGGCCTCACCTGGTGGCAGATTGAAGACCCCTTCAACCTGACGCGCACCGGCTGGGCCGCCTCCAACTACCTGCAGGCCATCGCCGACGACAACGCCTGATCGAAGGAGTCCCGACCCGATGACCGACAACGCCGCCCGCGCCGCCGAACTGCGCGACCAGATCAACTACCACAACTATCGCTATCACGTCCTCAGCGACCCGGTAGTAACCGATGCCGAGTTCGACGCGCTCTACCGCGAACTCGTCGCGCTGGAACAGGCCCACCCGGAACTCATCACGCCCGACTCGCCCACCCAGCGCGCCGGCAGCGACCTCAGCGAGGACTTCCCCAAAGTCGCGCATCCCGCGCCCATCCTCAGCCTGAGCAACGCCTTCAGCGACGATGACCTGCGCGCCTGGGAGGAGCGCAATCTGCGCCTGCTGCCCAGCGGCACCCAGCTCGATTACACGCTGGACCCCAAACTCGACGGTCTGACCATCGTCATCACCTACGAGGACGGCGTGCTCACCCGCGCCGCCACGCGCGGCAACGGTCGCCTCGGCGACGACGTGACGGCCAACGTGCGCACCATCCGCACCATTCCGCTGCGCATCCCCGCCACGCCAGACGGCCCCCAGCCGCCGACCCGGCTCGTCGTGCGCGGCGAGGTGCTGTTCCTCAAACACGACTTTGAGTCGCTTAACCAGCGCCAGGACGAGGCCGGCCTGCCGCGCTACGTCAACGCGCGCAACACGGCTTCCGGCACGCTCAAGCAGAAGGACTCGCGCATCACCGCCAGCCGACCGCTGACCGCCTACATCTACGATGTCGTCGCCCACAGCGGCACCACCGCCGACGGCGGCTCGTTCGTGTTGGATAAACAGTGGGATATGCTCGAATACCTGCGGGATTCCGGCTTCTATATCCCACCTGAAGCGGCGTATTATCCCACACTAACCCACATTATCCAGCAGATTCCCACGTGGGAAAACCAGCGGAACGCGCTGGATTTCGAGATCGACGGGCTGGTGCTCAAGGTCAACAACCGCCGCATCGCCGCCGAATTAGGCGTCGTCGGCAAAGACCCGCGCGGAGCCATCGCCTACAAGTTCCCGGCGCAGGAAGCCAGCACAAAGCTGATCGGCGTGACGGTCAACGTAGGCCGCACCGGCAAAATCACGCCGACCGCCCAGCTAGAGCCAGTTTTTATCTCCGGCGTGACGGTCGTCAACGCCACCCTGCACAATTACACGCTGGTCGAGGCGCTCGATATTCGCCTGGGCGATCAGGTGGTCGTCAAACGCTCCGGCGATGTCATCCCTTATGTCATCGGCCCGGTGACCGCCGCCCGCACCGGCGGCGAGACGCCCATCCGGCCACCGGAACGCTGCCCCTTCTGCGATACGCCCATTGTGCAGCCGGAAGGCGCCGTCGATCACATCTGCCCCAACCTCACCTGCCCGGAGCGCGTGTTCCGCAGCATCGAGTTTTTCGTTTCACGCGGGGCGATGGACATCGAAGGCTTAGGCCCGCAGACCGTCAAAACGCTCATCGACACCGGCCTCATCCGCACCGAAGCCGACCTCTTCTCGCTGCCCGCCGAACCCCTGCTGGCGATGGAAGGCTTCGGCCAGAAGCGTGTCGATAATCTGCTGGCGTCCATCGAACGCGCCCGCCAGCGTCCGCTGTGGCAGTTGCTAGCCTCGCTGGGCATCGACGGAGTCGGCAGCACTGTCGCCGAACTGCTGGCCGGTCACTTCCACTCCATCGACGCCCTGCAGAACGCCAGCGCCGACGAAATCCAGGCGCTGGACGGCATCGGCCCCATCCTGGCGCAGAACATCCGCGACTGGTTCGACAGCCAGACCAACCAGCACCTGCTGGATGAACTGCGCGCGGCAGGCGTCAACATGCGCGCCGAAAAACAGGCCGCCGCTGGCGATCAACTGGCCGGGCTGACGTTCGTCCTCACCGGCACGCTGCCCAGCCTCACCCGCGACGAAGCCAGCGATCTCATCAAGGCGCACGGCGGCAAAGTCACGTCCAGCGTCAGCAAAAAGACCGATTACGTGCTGGTGGGCGATTCGCCGGGCAGCAAAGCCGAAAAAGCCGCCAACCTCGGGGTTCCCATCATCAGCGAGGACGAACTCAGAACAATGATCGGCGCACATTAAATGCGAACACACAGTCCACGTACCATAAGTGCCATCACAACACCACGTAGGGCGTGCTACAGCGCGCCCGTTCCACTGCCATCACACCAGCACGTAAGGGCGTGCTACAGCGCGCCCGCATCAACGCGCCCGCCTCTACCGTCCAGCGCTCCTGTCCCCTGTGGCACGCAACTGGGGCGGTCCTTTGTGTCCCTTGCAACTCGACGAGTTGCCGTGGACACGCATGATGTAGCCCGGTGTTTTAACGCCGGGCGAGACCGGTCCGCCCCTACACTCCGCTCTGAACGCTCAATCCGCATCAGCGCGCCCACCGCCTCTACCGTCCAGCGCTCCTGTCCCCTGTGGCACGCAACTGGGGCGGCCCTTTGTGTCCCTTCAGTGGACACGCATCATGTAGCCCGGTGTTTTAACGCCGGGCGGTACCGGTCCGCCCCTACACTCCGCTCTGAACGCTCAATCCGCATCAGCGCGCCCAC
>CAZXCK010000071.1:0-22274 GCA_964639225.1 uncultured Anaerolineaceae bacterium
GCAGGGGATAGCGCCCAAATCTGCAATATCGACTCAAGATATAACGGATGTTATAGCATCTTTGTTTCTACACTTAAGGCGTGCCTGCTGGGTGATGTGAACCGGTGAGATAGGCTTGCAATAGATATTGGTTTACTGCAGTTAACCAAGCGTAATCGGGCAATAGACCGTGAAACAAGAACCGCTACCAGGTTGACTCACAGCGTCAATTCTGCCACCACAGATATCTAATATCTGTCTGACAAGCGCCAATCCCAGACCACTGCCCTTTATGTTGTGGGCGTTGTTCGCACGAAAGAAGGGTTCAAAGATGTGGGGTAATTCTTCTTCAGGAATACCAATACCCGCATCTGCAACAGCAATAACTATCTCCCCGTCCTCTACCTGCGCCACAACCCGAATCTCCGTGCCTTCGGGCGAATATTTGATCGCATTAGAAATCAGATTGGTGATGACATGCTGCGCAAGTTTAGGGTCAATATCAACGAGTTCTGGTAGCGCGCTTGACAGTACAAGATGATGCTTTCCCCCACTAATCAGCTTAAACTCTTCAAGCAGGCTTTCTAGCATCATTCGAAGATTGGTTGGCTGGAGATTGAGCGTGAGTTGACCATTCTCAAGCTCAGATGTCATCAGCATTTCATCCAGCATTTGTAGCAATTTATGGACTGACCCATCAATACGTTGAAAGTGCTGCTGCTTTCGTTCAGGCGACATGCGATCCGTATAGCTTCGAAGCATATTGGATGACATCAGAATGGTTGCTAGCGAATTACGGAAATCATGTGAGAACATACCCACTAATCTTGATTTTAGCAGATACTGCTCTCGCTCTGCGTCGATGATTTCATTCAAATGGGCAATTTGCGTCAGAATCTGGTCTTGCTTATCCAAACGTGCCTGCACCATGTTGATGACTTCCTGATGGCGAAAAGGCTTAGTCAGGTAGTCGTCCGCGCCCAGGTTCATTCCTTCCCGTACAGACTGACGATCACCAGCAGCTGTTAGAAAAACAAATGGAAGCTGTGCAAAATTCACATCTGCCCGAAGCTCAATCAGCACTTCGTGGCCATCCATCTCTGGCATCATAATGTCGCATAATACGAGATCAGGGTGTTCACCGCGGATCGCATCGAGTCCCTGTTTGCCATTTTTAGCACCAACGACTTCATAACCTTCATATCGAAGCCAGTTCATGATCTCGTCGCGGATGTCAAATTCATCTTCAATCACGACTATTTTTGTCATCAATACAGTCCTTTTGAGGTAGCGTTACCATGAAAACTGTACCTGATTCTGGTGTACTTTCGACACGCACCGTACCGCCATGTGCATCGATTGCCTGTTTGGTAATACTCAGACCTAAACCTGTGCCAGTTATGGCTCCAACATTCGCAGCCCGATAGAAGGGTTTAAACAGGTGCTTTAAATCGTCCGGTTGTATACCGATCCCCTGATCCTTTACACTCAAAGTGATTCCAGCGTCTGTCTGCGAAAAATGAACATACACTAGCTGTTCATGTGACGAATATTTGAGCGCATTATGGATCAGGTTGCTGATCACATGGTGCATCAGGTGCGGGTCAAATTCAGCCGTCAACGGGTTTTCCGGCCCGCTGTAGACGATCCGGTCACGATAGCCTTCCTGATGCTCGAAATCCTCAATGATTTCCTGACACAAGGCACCCAGGTCCCCCACTACAGGTTGGTACTGAAGCTGATTCGCCTGTATCCGCGCCAGTTCCAGCACATCTTCCATAATATCCTTCATATACAAAACCTGTTTACGGATACGATCCAGGCGCGTGTCAATCTGGCTGCTGTCCATCCGCTCACGATACACACTAAGTGTCTCGGTATTGGCGAGGATAGCAGCCAATGGGGTACGGAACTGGTGAGATGCCATGGACACAAAACGAGACTTCAACTCGCCCAGTTCTTTTTCTTTTTCCAATGCCATCCACAGTGTTTCTTCGGCCTGCTTTCTGCGTGTAATGTCGATTATAAGCGCCATAACCAGCGGCGCTGGATGCAGATTCACGAGGCTGAACTGAACATCTGCCGGGAATACGTGTCCATCTTTACGTCTGGCGGATAGTTCCATGGCTTCGAAGCGATGTTGATGGGTAGAGACGAATTCCTTTATGATCAGGGCGTGAGCTTCACGAAACTCACGGGATACAAGCATTTGCATGGGGGCACCGATGAGTTCATCACGTTCATAGCCAAAGATCTGTTCTGCTGCTTTATTGGTTAATACGATTTTGCCGTTAGCGTCACTCACGATTACAGCAATGGGCGAGGCTTCGATGAACGTGCGATACCGTTCTTCGCTATTACGCAGGGCGATCTGAGCGGACTTTTGCTCAGTGATATCGATATTCACGCCGACCGTTCGCAGATGTCTTCCGTAGGCGTCCCAATAAAGATTTGCTATGGCGCGCAGGTAACGTATCTCGCCATCAGGGGTGACAATGCGAAACACCGAATCGTAGGCTTTTTCGCCCCTGGCTGCGGCCTCAGCCTCAGCTTGAGCCCGCGCAATATCATCGGGATGTACAGCGTTTTGCCAGAATTCAACAGAGAGTGTAAACTGCGTGGCATCTCCGCCATACAGCTTAAACATCTGTTCATCCCAGTGCATTACGTCATTTGCGGCATCGTAATCCCAGATGCCAATTTGCCCGGCAGATGTCGCCAGTTGGAGGCGTTCTGTAGCAACTCGAAGCGCTTCTTCGATGGTTTTACGTTCCGTAATATCCGTAAAAGTCGTCACGGCTGCAACTGGACGCTTATGATCCGACTGGAATACGGGCTGCGCGTTAACGAGTAGCCAGCGCACAAAACTATCCGGTCTATGCACACCCATAAGGACATTGGATTGCGGTTGACCTGTCTTCAGCGCGATCATCGCCGGGTGGGTTTCACCAGGGAAATCACTGCCATCTTCATGAACAGTCCCCCAACGCGGATCGATCGATGTGCGCTGATTGATCTGATCGGCTGAGAGTCCGAGAATGCGCTCAGCAGCAGGATTCCATGCCTGGATTGCGCCATTCCGATCTTGCAGGACAATGCCTTCCGACATGGTCGTAATCAGTGTGCGATACCGTTCTTCACTGTTACGCAAGGCCGCTTGACTGGCTCGCTGCTCGGTGATATCTCGGAATATACATACAATATCTTCGACGGCCTCTTCTGAGTCTTTTACCGGGGCGATGCTGATCTCGGCGTCAAAAGTTGTCCCGTCATCAGCCCGCCTGGCCTGGATCTCCATACGACGCGTTTCGTGTCGTATCGTGGTGTCCTGTATCGCGAGTTCGAGGCGTGTTCGATACCCATCTGATACAAACTCCGACAACTTTCTGTCAAAGTAACCGTCCTCAGCTAACCCAAACATTCTGTTAAAGGTGTGGTTAGTCTGCTGAATACCGTGCTCTACATCCAGAAGCACAATGCCATCACCGCTATGATTGAAAATGGCCTCGATTCGATCTTTGGCTTCTCTCAGTGCCTTTGTGCGTTCAACGACGCGTAGTTCGAGCCTTTGATTGGCCGCTTCCAGTGCCTTCCGGGAACGATTGCGTTCCGTCATGTCGACATAAGTACAATACAAAGTTTGCTGGCCGTTGAGTTCTATGCCGGTCGCAAAGCCTTCCACATCGCGGATGGTGCCATCGGCCAACCGTTGTTCGAAATTACAGGAACTGATTTCACCACTCAGGACCTGCGCCATCTTATTCAGGATGACTTCCGATTCTGCGATGTTGATCTGCATCATCGTCATCGTTTTCAGCGTTTCCAGAGGATAGCCGTAGAAGTCCACGGCGGCGGCATTCGCGTCCAGGATGCGAGCAGTTTGCGGGTCGATGATGAGTTTGGGCAACGTGACCGCTTCGAACATACGCCGGTAGCGTTGTTCACTCTGCCGCAGCGCATCTTCCGTTTGTATACGTTCGGTGATGTTGCGGGCGCTGTCGTTCACACGAACAGGCCGCCCATTCTCATCATAATTGATCCAGGCTCGACGGTGTAACCAGCGCACCTGCCCATCGGGGAAAATGACGCGGTGATCCACTTCCACGAAACCATCCCTCAAACAGGTTTGCATAGCCTCCGTTACACGCACCAGGTCATCAGGATGCACGATTTTCTGGTAGAAATCAGCATCTTCTGTGAAACGCTCATGGGGGTATCCAAAGACTTCTTCAAAGGCATTGCTTACAAAAATGACCTGTCTATCCGGCAATCCGACACACAACAACGCATCCTGCATACTATCGAGCACAGCACCCAAATGGGTGTGCAGGGACTCCAGGTCATTATTGACTGTTGGCAGATACCGCGATCGTTGTTTGTCGAGCACCGGTTTTGTCTGTTGGGCAGTCCTGGCATCCAGCGCTTTATTGATGAGGTAAAGGATACGCTCAGTATGTCGCCAATCGGCCACACCGTATGCGCCGGCCTGCATCAAATCCACGCACTGATCTGCTGTTGGTTGCGCAAAAGTCATGATGCATGGCGCTATTCGCTGCGACTGCGCCAGAACATCAACGAGTTTAGCGACATCTTGTTCAACAGCGGCACAATACAGGATGACATCCCATTTTGTGATCATCGCGGATGCGATAACTTCAGTATCTTGGATGGAAACTTCAAATTGAGGTTGGGCATTCAGCAGGGCAGAAAGGCGCGTCGCATTGTGTGAAGAATCACTAATGATACCGATCTCGTACTTTATTGATTTAGTTTCCATGTGTCGAATCTTTCCAGACTCAGTGAATATCCGATCCTAATAGAAAGACCCGGTCTGCTGACAATTATATTATACTTCAAAAACAGCCGTGGATTTATTATGATGAGTTGTCATCCTGCATGGAAACAGCAGGACATCTGGCGAATCGACAAAGATGGATTTTAAGGGAAAGCGGGCGTGATGAGATTGCCGTGAATCCATCCTATGGGGATCTTCGGTAAAAGCCCTGAACCGGCAGCATGCGCAGGTGATGCGTCGAATACTGTAATGGTATAATCTGATGATAGGCTTATTAGGCGGATGTGGGACACGCTATCGCCTGGAATATACCGAATGATTGCAGACTCAAACCATGATTGACCATCCATGTGACAACAATCGAGTTCAACAGCTCGAAAAAGAGCTTGAGGAGATGACCATCGTGCTCACCCAGGCGTGGGATCAACTGGTTCCGTTTTTGCAGGAAGTACCCACGCAGGCGGAAACCGTACAGAACATCGAACCCATTCTGCACACGGTAGCGGCAGCAGCGGCGGCTGACCTGGCCGGAGTTTATTTGTACAAGGCCGATGAATGGTACTGTATTCCCGAATCGATCAACCTGTCACGGGATGCAATTCAGCGGTTGTCCGATATCAGAGACGAACAGATCATCGAGTTAGAGGCTCATACCGGCATACCCGTGAAGTGGGCATTTGCTCCTGTGATCTCCGAAAGCGAACGTATTGGTGTTCTTGGCATTGGCACATATGATTCTTATCATACGTTTTCCGCTGTTGATTTGCGCATTGTCAGGCGCATGGCAGAACGCATTGGTGGACAAATCACGGCATCACAACTGGCTCTCCTAAGAGAACGTGAAGTTGTGCAGGCACGGGACATGCAGATTGCCAACGAGATACAGCAGTCAATTCAGCCTGCGAACTCACCTCAGCTTCCGGGTGTTCAGATGGCGACCTACTGGAATCCAGCCAGGGAAGTGGGCGGTGACGCCTGGGGCTGGCTGGAAACAAACGCGAGTCGTCTGATGTGGTTCATCCTCGACGTCGCTGGCAAGGGATTACCGGCAGCGCTGGCGGCTGTTGCGCTCCATACCGCAATTATTATGGCGCTGCGTATGCGCCTGTCGCCGGTGGATGCCTTGCGTGCGGTCAACTCACAATTCTATGACGCGTTCACGCGCACTGATCTGATGGCGACAGTGGCGATACTATCTTTAGACACAACCACCGGTATGCTGGAACTCGCCAATGCCGGACATCCTCCTATACTGGTCAGGCACGATAACAACTGGCTGCGAATAGAAGCAACCGCGCCGCCTGTCGGAGTTTTACCCAGCTTGCAGGCTGAGGCTCAGTTTCTCCGGCTGAAACCACGTGATCTGATTATCGCTTACAGTGACGGCTTCACTGAGATAGAAACTCAGTCTGGGCTTTGGGGACAAACGGGGTTGCTCAACACAATCTCCACCAGTTTTTCAGAGGTAGAGTCCATTACCCTGCATATTGTTGATGCTTCTCAGCGAGTGGGGCTGATCGAAGATGATCAGACCCTGATTACGACATTATTCACAGGTAGCTGAGTCATGAAACTAAGCGAGTCGTTTTTAGCTAACCTGGGTTCTGTTTCGGACTTTACCGGACAGCTTGAGCAGCGCCTGGACTCACTCTCGATCAATGATCGCACCACCATAGTGCTGGCGGTACAGGAACTGCTGGTGAACATCGTGCGCCATGCCTACGCCGGAGCAGAGGGCCAGATCGAGTTTGATCTGTCCCAGATGGCGGATGAAGTCATGATTCGCGTGAGAGATTATGCGCATACGGAGTTCATTCCACCCGATAACCTGCTTGAGCCCGACCCTATAAATCTGCCTGAAAGTGGCATGGGGCTGTATATTATCCAGCAGTCATTCGATGAAGTCAGATACGTGCATCTCGCTGACGGCAATGAGTGGCACTTGAAGAAAACGCTAGGAGCCTGATATGAATCAACCGGTGATGGTTGTCGATGATGATAGTGTAACCCGTCGCGTAGTCACCTACGCGCTTCAGGCAATGCAGATTGAGGTGATTGCCGCAGAAGACGGCGTACAGGCGATTCAACTCGCACAGCAGCGACAACTGGCGCTGGCGATTGTGGATATTAACCTTCCGGTTATGGATGGTTTTGAAGTGATACGTCGCCTGAAGGATATACCACACCTTCAGGATACACCTATGATCATCTTCACTGCGCGTAGCCAGACTGGTGATCGGATCATCGCACAGGAGGTAGGCGCTGTCGATTTTCTCTATAAGCCTTTCAGTACCCAGGAACTGCGCAATCTGGTCAGGAAGTATCTGGACCTGGCGTAGCGTTTCTTGTCATCTCGATCCACTGCGACACAATTTCACGCAGATGCTTTATGGAAAACGGCTTGCTGATGATTGCGTTGATACCTGCTTCCTGATAACGGTCGCGTTCTTCGGGCATAACGCTGGCAGTCAGTGCTAATATGGGTATATCGCGAAAGACAGCGTTCGATTGGCGTATGCGTCGTGTGGCTTCTATGCCATCCATAACTGGCATCTGCACGTCCATGAGTATCAGATCGTAACCGGTCTGTTCAAGTTGTTCCAACAATTGCTGACCGTTCTCCACCGCATCAACATGAATCTGCGCATCTCCCAGAGCATATCTGACCAGATCGACATTAACTGGCAGATCATCAGCCAGCAGTACGCGTGCACGCTCTGTCTGGTTTTCTGTGGGCGGTTGGACTTGAGAAAAGTGTGCAAGCACCCCTTCGGCCAGCAAATTGTACAGCCTGGACTGGTCAATGGGCCATCGCAGCAAAGATCGCTCATCGTGGCCGGTAACAACATCCGAATCGACAATGTAGATGACAGGACTTGAGATGGCGGTCTCGCTTGCTGATGTGACGACATCCACAGATGGCCAGCGCTGGAAGATCAGGTCAAATCGATTCTCCAGCAAAAGTAGTTGTGCGCTGTCAAATCTGTCTGTTTGTGATACGTGGATACCCCAGTTCTCTAACTGCTGGACCAACACATAACGCGCGGTGCGGTTGTTGTCGATGACCAGCACATTCAGCCCAACGAAATCTGGAGCCATCGGCCCGCTGCTACGGGTCTTCTGTGCGATGGCTAGTCGCAATACAAAGCTGAATGTGCTGCCTGCTTCTGGATTACTTTCGACCTCAATGCTGCTACCCATCAGTTCGACAAGCTGCTTACTGATTGAAAGTCCCAGCCCGCTGCCGCCATATCGGCGCGTTGTCGTGCCGTCCGCCTGCACGAAACTCTCAAAAATGCGTTCTATACTTTCCTGTGCGATGCCAATACCGGAATCCCTGACCGAAAACCGCAGGTAGACAGCACTGTCGGAATGGCCAATCACATGGACTGACAGGGTGACAGACCCCTGATGCGTAAACTTGACAGCGTTGCCGGCAAGGTTCATGAGAATCTGTCGGATACGGGTGGCATCACCGTACACGCGATAGGGTATGTTCGGGTCCATATCCAGGCGAAACTCGACGGGTTTGCCCTTCAGTAGCGGGAAAAACGTTGTTTTAACTTCGGTAGCGATGGCATGTAGGTCAATTGGGTCCGCGTCAAGCACAACCTGACCGGCTTCCAGCTTGGAGAAGTCCAGAATATCATTGACGATTGCCAGCATACGTATCGCACTATTGAGAGCTTCGCTGGCAAATTCGTGCTGAAGGTCGTCCAGATCGGTTTCCAGCAGGAGTTCAAGCATGCCCTGTATGCCTGTGACCGGAGTGCGGATTTCGTGGCTCATGTTTGCCACGAACTGTGTTCGGATACGGGCGGTACGTACGGCCTCATCGTGTGCTTCGATTAACATCTGAGACGCGATCTCACGCTCCAGGGCACGCGCATAGCTCTCCATAACGATGCGCGCTGTGGTGATTTCCTCCGGCAGCCAGGTTCGTGAGTTGCGGGTCTCGTCGTAGCCTATAAAGCCTTCAATACGCCCATTCAGATACATTGGTAGCCAGAGTACCGTTTCAATGTCCTGTGGTTCCAGGATTCCCCGCAAATCATCTGGCAGTTCACGGATGTGAGAAGGGGCTATCAGGTCATGCTCGGCCATCATCGGGAAGAACGATGGAAACAGTTCGTCAAAAGGCAGCCCTTTGAGGTTGTCTATTTCTGGTTTGACATCGGGGGCGCACCATTCGTGCGTATTATCAAGTACACGTTCATGTTCGCGGATGCGAAATACATATGCCCGCGAAACATCTAGCAATTGTCCTGTGATGGCTAACGATCGATTCAGGGCCGCATCAATATCTTCCATCTGTAGAAAGAGCCGGTTAATCTCTTTATTGGCAGTCTCAAATCGCAGCAGGCGCTCCATACGAACCTGTGCGAGAGTCGCCTCGGTAACGTCGCGATAGTGCCACAAATGGCCGATCAGGTTGTCGGCGTCAAACACCGGTATATAGTCGCGTGAGAAAACGCGCCCATCGGCCAGGCGCAGCAGGTCGCCTGTTACAATCGTCCGGTTCGCCAGAAGCGCTTCTATCCGGCTAACGAATGCATCAGGCTCTGCGAATAGTGATTTGCTGGCCTCAGCGCTGCCTGAACAATCGGTGCCGGTCAGTGTCGCCGGAGACGCCTCAATGCCAAACATATCGCAGAAGGCCTGGTTGATAACGCTGATCGTTCTATGCTGATCTTCAACCAGTACACCACCTTCCAGGCTGGCGATTAACTGCATCAGGCGGGTGTTGGCTTGTTGCAACCGGTCTTTCTCGGCGTCTGGCATCAATAGTTTCCCCAAAAATCAAGGATCAGAATTGTCTGAGTGCATCGTCTACGGTGTCCGCCATGTGAAAAACCTGATCGAAGCGGGTCAGCGTCAAAATGCGGTAAGCTGCTTCATCGGTGGGCCTGACCAGCACGACGTCGCCGCCGGCCTGCTTCGTCTGTTTAAGCAGAGAAACGAGTGCCGACATACCTGCGCTGTCCATGAAAGTGGTCTCACGCAGATCAACGACAAAGTTCTTGTTGCCAGCGCCAATCAGCCGGGCCTGTTCATCGCGTAGCGCGCCAACAGTGGCGGCCTGCAAACGTCCTCGAATGTCGATAATCTGTATGCGGACAATGTGCTCGCGAATTGTGAGTTCCATTGTAATTCCTCAGTTTCTGCCACAGACAGGCAACAGCTTATTCTGGAATGGCATTTAGTGCGCTCTGCTCATCGTCGTAGATGTTAAACGCCTTGTCCAACCGAGTTAACTCGAAAATAATGGTGACTGCCTGCTGTAGATTGCAGAGGTACAGGTCACCGTTATTATTACGGCAGCGCTTTAGTCCCTTTACCAGCGTTGACAAACCGGATGAGTCGATAAAGCCAACCCCGCCCAGATTGACGACGACATGCTGTGCTGTGGTGTGTTCATCAAACCATCTGTTGACGAGCGGTACTTCGTAGGCGTCAAATCTTCCGCTGAGTTCAATAATGTCGATAGCACCTGTTGTACGATGCGTTAGCTCCATATCAGGTCAACCCCTCTCTGTGGATGCAGCGGCCAAAAACCTGTTTCGTGCGTTTAATAATCGCTCAAAATGCAGCAGATACCAGTCAACGACCTCATTGATTGGCAGTCCGGATGCCGCGAGGTAGTTCTGTGACCCGACATGCTGCCTGTGTTCCGGGTTGTCAATAAATCTGGCGATAGCCTGGGCCATGCTCTGCGGATCATCTGGCTCGAAGAATTCGCCAGTATAACCTTCCTCAGCAATTAGTTCTGCCAGGTCACCCAGGTTGGGCAAAACGACAGCTTTGCCATAACTTCCAGCCTGATGAAGCACACCCGAGCTTCCCGTCGTGCTGTTGTAAGGAAAGACGACAACAGCGGCTTCTTTGAAGACGCGTGGTACATCCTCTTCCTCAACGTAACCGGTAAAGCGCACATTGGCCACATGAGCATAACGCTCACGAACACCTTCCAGGTAGCCCGGCGTATTGGGGCTGTCCGTCCCGGCAACCACCAGTTCCAGCGGCTCGTTGTGTGAGTTCTGCAACAACGCGAATGCCTCAATCAGTGGCTCGACCCGCTTGTACGTGCCGAATTTGCCAAAAGCCATAATCTGCAGTGGTCCATCGGGGAGTTCATAAGCTGGCTCCGGTATTTCCTCGAACGAGCCGTGCGGTGCCAGTACAACATGGTCCGCACCGTATTTGCTGGTCAGAATATCGACATATTTGGGGATTGTCACAGCGATAAGGTCGGCTTTGAGCAATATGCGCGTAAAGATGTTGCCCGCCTGCCGCGTAACCCACATCATCAACGGATTGCCGCCGAACCCCGCCTTGTCCAGTTCAACGGTCTCCATAATGTTGTGCAGCAGGACCGCGCTGACTGTCTTTTGCGACTTCACCAGCCAGGGCCCCAGCAAACCCAGCGCACCTGGCATGCGGCGATCCGCAAAGGTGGCGAACTGCATATTAAACAGCACCACATCCGGTTGAAGCTGTTCAACAGCCTGCTGAATGCGTCTGGCGTTTTTCCAGTCACCAAAACGCCAGCACGGGCGTATGTGCACAGTCGCCAGCCTTGATTCTGTATCATCTGCCGGGTAACTGAGGCCAGTAGGGAGTTCGTCCGCCAGAATGGTGATTTCACTGACTTCTGGCTTCAATCTCAGGTAGCTGACAAAATGGTACGCGTATTCGTTCAATGAACCCTTACTGGGTGGGTATGTTGATACGAGTGCGATCCTCATGGTCCTTCAACCTCAGGTTGTAGATGCCCTTGAAATCTGTGGTCTTTATCTTGGCAATATCCCGGATAAAACGCTGAACTTCCTTGCGAGTATCAACCTTTGACCCAGGAGCATCTACCCACGTCACCGGAATCTCACGCACTCGATAGCCGACCTTAAAAGCCAGGTACAAAACCTCTAGATCAAACGAAAACCCCATGATTGTCTGCGCACGGTGCAGTCGATGAGCGGCTTCACGAGTATACATCTTGAAACCGCACTGTGTATCGTGGACCGTGATGTTAAGGACATAGCGCACAATGGAGCGCAGTCCGCCACTCATAATGCGCCGCAGCAGCGACTTGTTGGCTTCCGCTGCGCCCTCTATTGCCCGCGAACCGACGGCGACATCATAGCCGTCCTTATCAAGTGCATTAATGAATCTGGCGATCTCTTCTATTGGCGTAGAGTTATCCGCGTCAGAGAAGAGAATGTACTTTCCGCGAGCCGCCAGCATACCTCGCTGAACGGCGTTGCCTTTACCGCCGTTCTGTTCTGCACGCAGCACATGCAGATTAGCAAACTCCAGCCCTTCGACCAATTGTACCGTGTTATCTTTTGAGCCGTCATCAGCAAGAATCAGCTCCCATGGAAACCCCAGATCAGAGACATGGGAAGCTATAGCACCGATAGTCGGGATAATGCGCACTTCTTCATTGTAAGCCGGAATCACAATCGAGAGGAAAGGCTCCCCGCCGATCGGAGTTTTCTTCCAGCTCTCGTAGTTGCTGTAAGGCATGGATTATTCCTCCGCGTTATGCCACAAAGACCCAATTCACAAACATTGCTGTCAGTATCCCCAGCATAACGCTGAAGCTGATCACCAGCGTCCGGTCCATCCATTGGCGCCGCCCCCAGTATCCCAGCATCATGAACACGGGGAATATCACCAGGGTGTAACGGGATAAACTAGCTGTACCACTCATCGATGGAATCACGATTGAGATAACACAGTACAGTGCATAGCTGGTACCGAGTTTTCTCCAAGCAGCTACCGCGATTCCCAGTACGGCGAAGTAGGCGCTCAGGTCCAGGATGACATGCCACCAGATTTCACCACGCAGAAAATCGCCACCCAACAAGCCACGCACATCACGCCAGATGATCGTCCAGGGACCGAGCATTTCGCGTCCCCATGCGCTTTGGGTCGTGGAGAAGGCCACTGGATCACCGAATTCATGGTTGAGAAACATCATATAACTGAGTAAACCCAGTGGTATCATGCAGATGATCGCCAGGTTGAGCCAGTCTGTCCTGAGCGCTTTGAGCAGGTTCTCCCATGACTCTCGTTTATGGATTGTCTCCAGGTTCCAACCGTGTGAGCGAAGCCACTCCAGACCGACAACGCCCCAGATCACCACGCCAACGATCCGCGATGAGGCGCACAGCAAGCCAAACAGGGCCGCCCAGGCCCACATACGTTTACGGGCAAAAAACATCGTGCTAACTGTGAAGAACAGGAACGTGCTTTCGGTGTACACGGCTGTGAAAAAGAAGGATGTCGGGAAAGCCGCGATGTAGAAAACTGCGCGTCCTGCGCTGCCGGCATCGAATTCCAGTTCGGTAAGCTTGTATAAAAAGATCAACGCCCCTAGCAGGAAGGCGTTGCTCACCAACACGCCTGCCATTAGTGTGCCGGTGATCGGTGCAATGAAGCTCATCAGCAGCGGGTAAAGTGGAAAGAAAGCCACCGAACTCTGCTGGCCGGGCACAAACCAATAACCATCTTCAACGATGCGCAGATAGAAGGCGCTGTCCCAGCGTGCCCAGACATCGAGCCAGACATTGTTGGGATTGACACGATAGAACCCTTCGCCACTGACACCCGGTATTGCGATTTCGGCCAGGTATGCACCAACAAACACGATGAACCGGGTGATCAGAAAGGCAAGCAGGGGCCGAGTCAGCCAGAAGTATTCCGGTTGATTCAGGCGTTCCAGAGTTTTTCTGATGCTGAATTTAAGCGGTAAAACTCGATATGTGATCGTTTGCATGTCTATCCACCCAACTGTAGCCTGATGTCGGTAAATGTGATCGGGCCGCCAAAACTCACCAGGCCAATCCAGCCGCTGCCGCTTTCGAGGGGTATCATCCCGACAATCATGTCATCGTTGACCTGAATGTCAAAACTGTCTTCGCGCACATTGAGCAAGAGCTGATAGGCTTCACCGGCCATCAGGTTAAGTGGAACGCCACCCTCTCCCATGAAGACGCCATCCGCGTTATAACGTCCCCAGAAAATCTCCTGTCCTCCGCTACCAAAACGTACCATATAACCCTGATGCGGATCATCCCTGCCACCCATATGAAAGACAATGCCGCCGCCCGCGTCTGGGTTATCTGGTGGCAGGGTAATACGCACGCTGACAGTGAACTGCTCGCCAGCTAACCCCGTACCCGCCACATAATCCGTGTTTTCTGTGTCTGTTTGCTGGATAACACCATCGTCAACAACCCAGTTACCGTTCGCCGCTTCTGCGTCAATATTGGCGACAGTGGTTGACGGCTCTCCCATTGCGGATACGGTGACAGCATCGAACGCGACAACGCTCTGGGAAGCGGTCAGACCAATGTAACCTGCCGCAGTTGGGCTGTTGATCGGTATATCGGTAGCGACTTCGGTGTCATCCAGATATATGGCGTAAGTGTCATTTGTCGCCAGGACTTCCAGTGTATGCGTTGCGCCTTCTGCTGAGGCGACAGGCGCGCTGCCCTGGCCGTTGAACACGCCATTTGCATCGAAATAGCCCCAGGCAAGGACGTTGCCATCCTCGAAGAATCGGACCATCTGCCCGTTATTCTGGCTGTCAACCGCAGACAGGTTAAACAGCAGGCCGCCCCCACCTCCCTGCTGGTGCTGGAAAACAGCGCCGAAGCTCAACGGATATGTGATTGTCCGCTGGTAAATGGTGCTCAGGTCAAATCCAGTGGGCTGCCCCTGGATATATGCGCCATCTGCAAAACGCCAATCACCGCTGATCGGCTGCCACAGCGATTCGCCCTCCGTGCCATCGAATGTATCGGCGAATACTGTCGCTTGCGTGTCCGGATCCGGCGGTTGCTCGATCACCGGTTCGAGTGGTCGTTCGGCAGGTTGCTCGACGACTGCGGAGTCGAAATCGGCATCTACCCGTACATCATCAAATGCGATTTGCGAAGTAGCCGAGATGAAACCCACCGATCCTCCATGATACATCAGAGGCACATCGAGTGCGACGGCGACGCCATCCACAAAAAGCGAATAAGTTTCATCATAGATCTGTACGATCAACTGGCGTGATGCCGGATCATTCGGATCGATGTCCAGCGCTGCGCTGCCCTGCCCCACAAAATCACTATCCTCGCCAAAATAGCCATAAATTAACCACAACTGGCCCATATCAACGTTAAAGCGCGCCATATGACTCTTCTGACGACTGGTGGTTTGCTGCGCATTGAAAATGACCCCACCTCCCATTGACCCACCCAAGAAGCGCAGAGTAGTTTCAAACACGTAGGGCTGCTCTGGGGCGATATTGATGGGGACAAATGACATCAGATCATAGCCGCTGGTGCTTAACTGAACCAGCGCTTCGTCACGGATGACCCAGTCTCCACCAAAAGCGTTGTAATCTGAAATAGTGAATGCCGAGAAATCTTCGTAATAGGGGAACTCAAATTGAGGATTTGCTGGCTGGGACCCCAGTCGGGCATATAGTCCCATATTCAGAATGAGCAGGGCAACAGCAGCTAACCCAAGTGGAATCCAGGTCGTGCGCAGTGTTGGGCGTTGCAATGTTGTGGCTGTCATCGTGAACTGGCCCCCCATTTAGTCCTATTATACCGATTTGTTCATGTGACAAATCTTAAGTTTGTGGTTTTTGTAGTTAGTGATAAGTCAATGTTATGCTGCGCACCCGCCAGAACCCATTATCGAGGGTCATGACGACTTGTGCTGAGGCCGTCACCTCAATTGGGGTGTGCCCTGCTTCCATAGTCAGCATAAATTCGATATCGCTGAAAGCAGCCACACTGGCATCTTCGCTAAAGAACGTAAGCTGCAGAACGTGCCCGGTATGTGTCTGAAAAAACGGGCGTTCTGGATCAATCGCCATCTCCCCTTGCTCATAGGCAGCGCCACTCCAATATGTTGTAAGGTCGGATGTGTCCCCAGTCTGGTGAGCGCGGATCAGGGCTTCCCATGCTAGCCAGTACGCGGTAATGATTTCCTCCTGCTCCGGGCGTGAGGGCTGCCGGGCGACATCGGCAGCGAATACATCCCAACGGGCTTCATCGGTGGCCGGCAGCGTCAGGGTGTGTCCACGAAAGATCGAAGCTGGGTCCGCACCCTGCTGGAAGTGAGTGATGAACTGCGCCAGGAGTGACACCGCTGCCACACTGAGCGGTACAGCAACCAATACGCCGATGACGAAAACCCCAAACTTCAGCCGTGCTTTGTCAGTCATTGAGGCACAGACCTCGTGTCACTTGCAGGAATTCGGGCATCGAGATGACTTCACCAGCAGCAGCGCGAAACATGACCCAGCCAGTACGGGTAGGCGCAGGTAAACGCAGACTGGCGCGACCATCAAGTGTGCGCCCGACTCCCTGCCCATTGCGCCATGTGAAAGTGACCAACGTGCCATCGGCAACGGTGTTTCCGTGTGCATCCATGACGGTGGCTGCCACCGTAACAGTGTCCCGACCATCATTCGGCACGCAGCCCGTAGCCAGAGAGAGCGCAATATCATGCGGCCTGCCTGGCGATTGATGAAGCTCCAGGCGTGTGTCTATACTGCCCTGTTGTAAAGCCAAACGCAGGCGACCTGGTCCGCCCTGGCTGTGCAGTGTGAGCCAGCCCAGCCCGCCAGCATAGGTGAAACGGTGTGTGTCACGATAACCATTCGGATAATGGCTGATCAATCGCAACTGGTGATGATTCGTTGTCGCATTACCCCACGCGTCAAGCGGCAGCGTGATGATGGTCGTTTCGCCTTGTCCGTAAGCCATCAGTTGGTTGAGTGTCGCAAACAGGTCAGCCGTTACCGGCTCGGTCGGTAGTACACGCAATGGATAGCGAAACACGTGTTCATCGTAGCGCAGTATCAGCAGGGTTTGTCCAGCTTGTACGAGCCGCCCGGCTGGCACGCGCCACAGCGCCACTCCACCATCTCCCAGTGTCAGTTCGGCGTGTAGTGTTTGCAGGCCATTTATCAGCGTGGCCTGGACCGTTTCACCAGCCTCGGCATCCACGACAGACACGGTCACCACCCACCTTTCTCCCGCATACAGTATGTCATCCGCGTTTACACTGATGCGCGTTTCGTCGGCGAGCGCATACGTTACGCTGAGCACATATCCCAGAAGAAATGCCAGCCCCCACAATGATTTCATCGACTATATCCATGTACAACGGTCTGCCGAACATTCTCAGCCAGCCATTCGGTCAGGCGCGGCCCGGTGATCTCTACTGGCAGATCGAGTGAGCGCAGCCTATCCGGCACGTCTGGCGCAGCGAATTCCAGCACACTGCCTGGCGCAATTGCTCGCTCCAGGTATAGGTTGCTCACCCAGTCGATACCGCCGCTATCATCAGGGTGGCTGAATATAATATGTGGAATATCGACCAGACGCGATCCAGCGTTATACAGCGTGTGCCCATCCAGCAGGACGAGTGAACGGTCAAGATTATGAGCAGTTGGCATACCTCGAACGATCAGTTCGACCGATGCAATCGTCTCAATGTCCAGGATTTCAGCGGCATCCGCACCCGCAAAATCAACTCGAAAAGGTGTTGTCTCCTGTGCCCACAACTGGTGCAGCATCACATCCATCGCGTTTGTTTCTGCCAGTCGCTGTCCGTCTGCGTCCCGCAGTATAGCCGTTATGGTGATGTGCGCCGGGAAAGGCGATTGATTGGAGACCGCTCCAACGACACTGATTAAGCCCTCGAAGCGCCCATCGATCCGCCCGGCATCGTGATCTTCTGGTGCGAAGCCGATCGGTGTCTGTGGCAGATATCGAACACCAACATGGCTGACGCTCAGCACAGCCCGATCCAGATTGCCACGATTAAGTGCAGTTTCGTCCAGTGTGGCCAGGGGCAGGTCAAGGTAAAAATCAACATCGCTCGTGGCAACAAACGTCTGGCGCGGCGATTGAGGAGGCTCCACATCCAGAACCAGGCGCCAGCCTTCGCTACTCTTTACCAATTCCCACGTTTGCGCAATCGGATAAGTGCCCAGCGCGGTTAGCCACTCCGCTGTGACGTAAGCCGTGAGACTATCCTGCTGGACCGCTCCGGCTTGGATGTACAGATGCTCCAGCTTAGCGAACGAGGCCAGAATGCCGCCCTGCAAGGATAGCCAGCGCAGATATTCTTCACGGCTCAGGTCAGTCTGAAGATAGGTGTAGCTTTCGGTAAAGCGTTTGAAGTCCAGCGCGTCATAGTAGGCCAGGATGACCGCCTGGGGCGATGTCGTATGCTGGCGCAGTACGCGCCACCCAAACAACAGGCCGCCGACCATCAGCAGCAACAGCATCAAAGCGTACAACTTTTGGCGCGGCACTGGGGATAATCTCAACTCAGGGAACATCCGCCGCGTTAGCCGCTTCCATAGCTGCCAGTCTTCACTGTGCGGGAGAGGTTCGTGCCGATCATCGTCGATCAGCCAGAAGCGAATCAGGGGTAAGCGGACAACCCTGCCGATTCCCGGTACACGGGTTACACTCAGTTTGTAACGCGGCACAACCAGCGTCGTGAAGAAGAACACCAGCGCCACTACCAGCAGGCTGCTTACTGGCAGTGTTCCCCACATCAACCGCTGCCACGCCGGGTAGACCTGTACCGGAATGGCCGCTGGCAGCGGTGGTACGTCGGCACGCTCCCACACCTGAACGTCATTTTCGAGGCGGCCCAGGCTGTGCCAGCCTGTGAAGTAGAGTAGTGGTTCGTAGAAATCGTCATTCACAAAAACGTATTTCAGATTATACCGCTGCGGATTCGTCAGAAAAGCCTGCAGGCTGCCCAACCCCGGTATACTGGTAAATTTAGCGCCATCCAGCCGTTCGATCGGCGTGCTGGTTAACTCTGGCAGACGACGCGCGCTATGATAGTTACCCTCTACATTCAGCGCGTCCGTCTGTGCGCTGAGCCAGGCCATTTGATCACCAAAGCCGAGTGTCAGATAGCGCCATTGATGGTGATTGTCTTTTGCCATAAACTCGACAATAGGGATCATGTCCACTGGCTCCGGCTGAAATTTCCGGTACTGCGTCAGGTTAGCGGTAAACAAAGCCAGGCCAATAAATGCGGCTCCCAGGCTGGCAGCAAAAGTCGCTCGCCACAACGCGCCCCAATGGGCAACAATCCACTTGCCCAGCCGACCGTGAAGCAGGCTTTCTACGAACAAACCTGCAAAAGGCAGAATGATAATCGTTGCCCAGAATGTGAAACGGTCCAGCGTGAGAATATAGAACGCGCCCTGGAGCAGCATCGCGGGGACAGGCGTGGTTCCACCAGTGCCCAGAATTGTCATCAAGGCCAGTGAGGCAGCAAGAATCCAGTTAGGACTACCAAACCCCTTGTAAAGCGCATAGGGCAGGATGACCAGTAATGCTCCCCAGGGAATCAGGAAAAACATGAGGCCAGCGGGTGTGTTCTCGAAAAAGCTGTCGCGACTGGCGTGTGGGATTGTGATCTGCGTGATGGGGTCGCTGCGGCTCCACAGCCAATAGGGCAGCACGGTGACCACCAGAATGATGATTAACCCCAGGCCAAAGACACCACAACGAAAAAAGGCTGGCGCAACTCGTCTGATGCGTTGTCGAACCAACAGGCCGACCTGCCCAAGATGAAAAGCTTCGTTCTCAAAGTGATTCTCGTCGAGATGTGGCGTGCGGAACTTTCGTACCAGTACTGTCGCCAGGATCGGACCACTGAAGAACACCATACCAAACAGTGTAGTCACATGATGTCCAGCGGCAGCGACCATCAATAACGCCCAACCGCGAAACAGGTCGCTGATGTCAGCATGCTCCACCCAGCGCCACACGAACGGCAGCGCATTGAGCATTATCCCAATGACGAACATGGTCGGTAGCTGTCCAAAGACATGCACTGTCTCTGCAATGCTGCTACTGACGACTGCCAGCAGCGCCGCATACAAAGCAGCACGCTCGGTTACCCACAAACGGCTGAAACGATAAATGCCGATGGTGGTTGTCACCGTCGACAGCAGCATGACAGTGACGAAACCGGCAGGCAAACTGCTGACTTTGGAAATCAGAGCTGTGAGCTGATGGGTCAGCGGTGGATAACTGACCATTGTGAATCCGGTATACCAGCGGGGTTCCCACAGGGACCACCATGATCGCTCGTAGTGATCGGCGAAGAAAATATGCACGTAAGCGTCATATGTCGCCCGATAACTGCCCGAAAGTAGCAACCCGCCATGAAAAATCACCGTGCCCACGACTGCCAGCACGAGCAGACGATTACGTGAAAACCATGCCTCAAATCCGTTAGCCATGAAGGTTTATCCGGGTGTTGCGACCACAACGGCTTCAGGTTCGGATCGTGTGTCGCTGGATCGCAGCACGCGCCACAACACAACACCAAACAGAATGCCCATCAGGATGATCTGTATCGCGATGACTTGAGCCAGCGATTCGTGAAACATAATGACAGCCACAACCTGAGCGCTACCGGCTGTGATCGGCATCCAGGTTTCTTTGCCGCATCCCAGCGCGACCTGATAAGTGATCACCAGGTTTGTCAGCGTATATAGCGAAGCTGCCAATGCATAAGGTGCAAGCAGGCTGGCTGCCGGCACATAAGCTTCACCGTAAAGCAGGCGTAGTATGTCCGCCGCAAACAGCAGCGCGCTTAGGATCAGTATGCCGCATACAAGTACACCGCCGCCGATCAACAGTAGCAGGATAGGGCGTGTCGGCTCGTTGAGCGCCTGTTTTCTGGCAACAAGAGGAACAAGCAAAACTGTCAACGGTAGCGCGCCAAAATAGACAATCCGACCCAGCACGGTGATCGCTGCGTATAACCCGGCATCATCGGACGAGAAGAAATTTTTGACGAGCAGGAAGTCGCTGTTTGTGATAAGCGCCTGCCCAACCAACACCAGCGCAGCCATCCAGCCCACCTGCAGCCACTCGGTTTGTGGGATTGGATCATCAGTGGATGCCTTCTCGTCAAGGCGCATATGTCGCAGCGCCAGCCAACTGATGAACCATGTGACCAGCATTGCCTGTGCCACGCCCCATATCGCGCCTTCCAGGCTGCGCCCAACGCTCACAAGCGCATAACCTAATATCAGGCTGACTGTGAGACGAATACTGCCTTCCGCCAGATAGGCGCCACTCAACCAGAAAGAACGGCCCATACCCTGTAACATGCCGCGATCTGGTCCCATGCGGATGAAAAATGGCACAGCGAAAATGAGCGGGAGCAGAAGCGCGATACTATCCAGTTGGAACATGCTGACCATGATCGGAGACAGCACAAGCATCAGGAACGTGATCAGGAATCCTGCATGCCAGCCAAAACGTCCCAGTTTCGCATATAGCACGGCCAGCAGTGTTGCCTCGTCCTGTGCATGATAGCGTGCAGCAAAACGCGCCACGACCGTTTGTATCGCCATCGGCAGCAGCCCGATCAGTAGCTGCAGAGTGATGATGAAGGTCAACTGGCTGTAGTCTGCTGGAGACAACAGGCGTCCCATCAGCACATTGTGGATCAGGTTCAGCCCGCTGACACCCGTACTCACGAACAGAAAAACCAGGCTCCCCTGTCGCAGGAGATGCATGAGTCGCTGTAAAGGCGAAATGTCTGTTGCAAGCACCTGTTCGACCAGCCAATCAGCAGATGCCTGCAACAGGCTGTGCGCCCGCCGCGCAACGTCCGATGCTTCGTCTGGCTGTAGTCGATCGACAATTGAAAAGGGGAACGTGAAACGAAGCGGGAGAATCGGCGTTTCCATGGGGCCAGTCGTTTCAAGCATTATCTGAAGCTCATCATCATTGATCCAGATCGCGCCGGATAACTGGCGGTGGGCCGCAACTTCAAGCGGATCAAGCTGCTGGCAGGCTGTCTCCAGACATGAGACAGACAGCTCAGACTCCGACCCCAAGAGTGCCTCTAATGCGACTCTCGTTTGAGTTACAAGTGGATAAGTTTTGGCGTCGTGAGTTGTAATCCAACCAGAATGAAGGTCGATCTGTGCGTCAGCAAGCTGTCTGATCTGCCCGGTGTTCAGGCCATTTAGCAGCATCAGAGTTACCGCCGCACGTAGATAGGGGGCAGTTTGGGCTTGCTGCCAGATTAACTGCAAATCTTTCGCGCTCATCATGCAAGTTGCCTTCGTTGTCGCTTGTCACGATACAGGATGAGACTGATTCAGCCGTGATAGGTGTTTAGATTATGGTACTCTATCACCGCTAATATCATGCGTAAGGAATTCGCTTGTTTGCAATACCTATAGCTATCTGTGTACCCACATAGATTTGACAACATGCTGGCTTCACCGGCGAGACGGCGCGCTCCTCTCGGTGAAAGACCAGCATTTTTGATTGTATCCTCATGAACACCATCAGACCGAAAAACTGGCTCGAAAAATGTAAAACTACTAACCCAAAAACCGGAGAATTTCAGGGGTTGTGATCTGCCGGGGTGCTAACCTGAGGACAAACGTAGCACGAGAGGTGATGCAGTGAGCACAACA
>CAZXCK010000072.1:0-6809 GCA_964639225.1 uncultured Anaerolineaceae bacterium
CTGCTGGCTGCCCACCATCGCCGAGACGGCGTTCCAGTTGATATGCAGCGGGTAAGTCGAGCGTTGCAGCATGAAGGTCAGCAGCAGCAGCGCCACCACCATTTTGACCGCGCGCAGGGTCCAGCGCAGGCCAACGCGCAGCCAGAGGAAAACTCGCTTTATCACAATTCCAGCACATCCACTACCGGCGAACTGTGACGCGCATTGTACACAAAACGGGGACGCCCCGGTAGGACATCCCCGCTGAAGTGATGCGTTTAGGTTCAGGGTGGCGCCGTCGTAAAAAGCGCCTCTACTACTCGTACTTGAAGTTCATGACGCCGATGCCGAACAGCACCACCGTCGCCGCCAGCAGCACGCCCAGGTTCACGGCGATGTCGGCCAGGCCGCCGCCGTAGAAGATCAGCTCGTTGAAGCTGTTCATGGCCCACGACACCGGCGAGATGTGAGCGATGGTCCGCATGAAGTCCGGTGCGATCTCCAGCGGCCACCAGGCACCGCCGATGGCCGCCAGCACAATGCCGAGCAGGTTGGACATGGCCGAGACCTGCATCTCTGTGCGCAGCAGCGGTGCGATGGCGAAGGCCAGCGCCGTGACGCACAGCGTGTAGATGACCACGATCAGGGCCACACCCGCCGGGTTCGCGCCGAAGTCCACACCCACCAGCACACCGGTGATAATCAGCAGCGCAAAGGTGATAATCCCCAGCAGGAAGCGCGACAGAATCTTGCCGGCCACGATCTGCGCCCGCGATACGGGCATCATGACCACGCGCTGCAGCGTCCAGTTGTTGCGCTCGTTGACCAGCATCACCATGCCCACCAGCACAGTCATCAGCACGAACATGGTGCCCATGCCCGGCACCGACTGCGTGAAGCCGGTCGGCCCGCCGCTCTGACTTTCCGTGCCCTCGGATGTGACGAAGCTCACCTGCATCGCGGATTCGTTCCACAGCGTTTCGGCGTTCTCGAACACATCGCCGGCAAAGTCTGGCAGGTCGGCGTCCAGCGCGTCGGCCACCCCATCGCCCACACGAGCCGCCACCACCGCCGCGTTAATCCGCTGCACCGCTGTTTCCAGCGTTTGCAGCACCGCGTTACCTTCGGTGGGGCTGGTGTCCGAATGATATTCAATCGTCACTGGCTCAAAGGCGCGCAGGCTCTCGCCGTAGCCTTCCGGAATGACGATCACGCCCCGCGTCACGTAACGCTCGCTGCGATTCCGCGCATCATCCAGCGTGAGCGTGTCGGCGTCGAAACCTTCCAGGCGGCAGTCGCGGCCATCGACGCCGTCATCCATCGGACACAGGATCAGCGCCGAATTGACCTCACGCAGCGTCGTCAGCAGGCGGCTGGACTCGGCGCTGTTGTCCTGATCGATCACATCGACCGGCAGTGTGCTTGGCCCTGCTGTACCGCCACCCAGCGCAAAGCCAAGCACCAGCGCCATAATCACCGGCATGATGAACAGTACATAATTCCCACGGTCCGAGAAGTAGACACGCAGATCGTTGACAGCAACTACCAAAACCTTATTCATCATGCCCCCTTACAGATTACGCTGACGGTTGAACAGGAACAGACCAACCGCGAAGAAGACGACGCCCTGGGCCACCAGTACCAGCAGATTCAGGCCGATGTCGGCGCTGCCGCGCGACAGCGCGTTGAAGCCGTCCGAACCCCAGTAGACCAGCGAGAACTCGCGGATGGGCGACGGCACGAAGAAGCCGAACGTCCCGCCAGCCACCGCCAGCAGAATGTTGACCACCGAGCCGACCGCGCCCGCCTGTTCCGGCGATTTCACCAGACCGGCCAGCAGCATACCCAGGCCGCACACGGCGATCGCCAGCGCCAGCACCAGCGCCACAATGCCCAACACATTCCTGCCCCAGATGAACGTCGTTTCGCCGCCCACCAGACTCGCCAGCACCGTCAGCGCGACCAGCAGCAGCAGCAGTTGGAAGATGACGACCGTAAAGGTTCCGCCCAGCTTGCCCGCCAGAATTTCAAAGCGAGTCGTCGGCGAGACGATCATGCGCTGGAGTGTGCCGTTGCGCCGTTCCTCGATGATGCTCAACACGCCGGCCTGGCCGGAGAACAGCGCGAAAAACACCGCCTGCGCCGAGCCGATCACCACCAGAATCTGGGCGAAGCCGCTCAGGCTCTCGTCGTTCTCGAAGATCGACACCGGGTTGACCTGCACCGTGTTGAGTACGCCGCCAAAGGCGCAGCCAAAGATGGCATCGGCCTCGTCGCTGCCTTGCAGGTCCATGGCCGCCGCCGGGTTGGCGCTGATGAGCGTGTTGACCGTCGCTTCGATGGCGAAGTTGCCTGTTTGCAGGCTGTCGACATAACCGGCGACCACCGAGCGGATGATCGACGCTGAAATCTGGCTGCCTTCGCTGCCGTAAACTTCGATCAGGGTGTCGTCACTGGTGGTTTCGTCGTCGTCGCGGTCGGCGCCAAAGCCGACCTGCGGGGCCAGCGCCGCGCTGAAACCGTCGTGGATGATGACCGCCGCCACGTAGTCGCCCTGGTCAACGGCGCTGCGAGCGTCGTCCACCGAGTCCAGCAGATTGGCGTTCACCAGGTCGCCCAGCGAGCGCGGCGCGTCCGCGCCTTCCGGCGCATCGACCAGCGGACAGGCGGTTTGCGCCTCGCCGTCGGCGGCGGCAGAATCTGACCGGCCCAGCAGTAGATTGGCCAGGTTCTGGCCGTAGTTGGATTCGCCGTCCGGGGCGCTCTCGTCCAGGTTGACGACGGCCACCGGCAGGTCGGAGAATGTGCCTTCGGCGTCGCCGCCAAAAACGAAGGCCACAATCATCGAGATCAGCAGCGGCGTCGCGAACATGAGGATCAGCAGGCTGCGGTCGCGGAACGTCGTGTAGACGTCTTTCCAGGTAATGGACAGGATTTTCGTCATAGTGGGTTGGCCTCCGGCGTCAGTCGCGCAGTGCGCGGCCCGTCAGCTTGAGGAACACCGCCTCCAGGTCCGGCTCGCGGACCTCCACCGACTGGATTTCAATACCGGTTTCGTCCAGCATGTTGATGACGTGCGGCAGCGCCTTGCGCCCGCGCCTGGCGATCACCGTCACCACGCCCTCGAACTTCTGGTTGACGCGGACGGCGGTCATGGTGCCGGTGACGGTGCGCCGGTCGTAGAGGTAGTCTTCAGGGTCACCGTTCTCGCCGTTTTCCGGCGGGGTCAGGTCGATGGCCTCGTAGCTGGCATCGGTGACGCCAGGCACAGTCTCGCGGATACGCTGCAGCAGATCGTTGGTCACTTCCTGCTCGCCCACGCTGAACAGCAGCCGGTCCTCTTCGCCCACCTGCTGCGTGAGTTCGCCCTGGGTGCCCAGCGCGATGATCTGGCCGTGATCGATAATGCCGACACGGTCGCTCAACTGCTGCGCCTCTTCCATCAGATGCGTGGTATAGAGGACGGTCATGCCGTACTCGTCGCGCAGGCGGAACACCGTATCCAGGATGCGGCGGCGGCTCTGCGGGTCGATGCCGACCGTCGGCTCGTCCATGTAGATGAGCTGCGGGCGGTGCAGCAGCCCCACACCGATATTCACGCGGCGCTTCATACCGCCGGAAAAGGTGCTCACACGATTTTTCTGGCGGTCGGTGAGGTCGATGAAGTCCAGCACCTCGTCGACGCGGGCTTTGAGTTCCGCGCCGCCCAGGCCGTACAGCCTGCCGAAGAACTCCAGGTTCTGGCGGGCGCTCAGTTCGGGATACAGGGCGATCTCCTGCGGCACGACGCCCAGCAGCCGTTTGGCCGCCAGCGGGTCTTTGGTGATGCTGTGCCCGCCGATCTTGGCGTCGCCCTGGGTGGGCGCGATCAGGCCGCTGATCATCGAGATGGTGGTTGTCTTGCCGGCGCCGTTTGGTCCCAGCAGGCTGAAGATCTCACCCTTTCTGATGTCGAGGTCTACCCCCCTGACGGCCTGCACCTCGGTCCCGTCCTTGTTTTTGAACGTTTTGACCAGGCCGCGCGCTTCAACAATCATCTGCATCGTGTTGTGCCTCCCCACATTCGCGTTTTTCATGATGTTCTCACAATTGGGTTACGTAGCAAAGGCGCGCCAGGTTGCAGAAATGCCGGCGAAGTCGCCACAAACCACACAGACGCGCACAGGCGCGTCCGTTAAATCGCCAGAGGGAAAATCAAAATCACAGCAGGGTTTAATCGTCCCTGCTATAAGGGACGCGCAGCAGAACACGCGGGGTTTAGTATTCGATGTACCGCTTCCAGGCCGCCGGTCCGCTGCCGACCGCGATCACCAGGTAGCTGGTGCGCGGCGTTTTGGGTTCCCAGCGCAGGCGCATACCGGCCTCGTTAGGCAGGCGGTTGCCCTTGCGATGGTTGCAACTGGCACAGGCGCAGGCCGTGTTGGTCCACTGGTCGCGCCCGCCCCGCGAACGCGGCACAATATGATCGACGGACAGATCGCTCTTGCTCAGTACCTTACCTTTGACCATCGTGCCGGGCTGCGCCCCGCAGTAGATGCAGGTGTAATGATCGCGCACCAGCACGCCTTTACGGCTCCAGTGCGCCTGACGGCGCGGCACGTTGACGAACGTACGCAGGGCGATAACCGACGGCACCGGGAACTTATCCCGCACCGTGTTCAGATATCTGCCGGTCTGTTCAACGACGATGGCTTTCCCCGCCAGCAGTAGATTGATGGCACGCGGTACCGAGATGACGGAAAGCGGCTCCCAGGTGCTGCCGTTCAAAAGAAGCACACGCCCCTGTAGGATTGAAACGCTTGACACCGTTCTGACAACCTCTCACTGCTCCAGGATCGCGGACGATCCCATCGTGTGTTACACAAATTATAGAGTATATCGGTTAATTTCGCTTTAAGAATTTGTGTTTTCCGGGCGGCAGTGGGCAAACGTCGAAATTAAAACGAGGCGCGACAATCGCCGCGCCCCGTTCGTGAGAGTAGGTATGTACGATGTGTGTCAGTCGCCGGTGTTCAGGGCGACCGGCTCGGCGCTGCCGTTGATCTGGCTGAGTACTTGCAGCGCCTCGATGCGCGACCGGTGCGCCCGGTCAATGGAGTCGGCCAGAATGCGGGCCGCTTCCTGCGGGCTGTGGAAGCCGGTGCTGTTCTCTGACGAGACGAAGTCCCAGCGGAGCTGCGATGAGCGATGCAGGTACAGCGCCTCTTCCAGGTCTTCGTCGGTGGCGCCGGCCTCACGGGCTTCAACAATGGCGTCGATGGCGTCCAGCAGCGCGTCTTCAGTGGTACGCAGCAGGTTGGCCGTGCGCGTCTGCGCCGTCAGCACCCGGTCGTAGAGGTCTTCTTCCGGGATGTTGTGGCACGTCTGGCAGGCGTTGCTGAGATTGGTCAGCGGGCTGCGAATCCAGTGGTCGGAGATCTTCACGCCGCCCTCGCGGATGTAGGGCATGTGGCAGTCGGCACAGGCCACACCGGACTCGGCATGGACGCTGGTGCTGTACATCTCGAACTCCGGATGCTGGATTTTAATCATCGGCGCTTCAGTTTCGGCGTGCGTCCAGTCGGTGAAGCCGTAGATGTCGTAGTGCGCTTCGATGTCGTCAATCGTCAGGCCCTGGCTCCAGGGGAAGGTGAGTACGGTGTCCTCACCCAGGAAGTAGTATTCCACGTGGCACTGGGCGCATACATAGGTCCGCATGTCCTGGCGGGTGGCGTCCTCGATATTGACGCCGATCGCTTCCAGGCCGGTGAGCAGCGCCGGGCGGGTGATGCGCAGGTCCATCGTCTCCGGATCGTGGCAGTCGGCGCACGAGGTGCCGAAGTGCAGATGTTCCTGAAGGTCATTATATGGTGTGCTGTTGAACGTTTCCCAGCCCATCTCTTCAATCAACTGCGGCGATTCGGCGGCGTGACAGTTGACGCACGCGCCCGGCTGGTTGACGAGCTGCACACGCGCGGTCTCAGCCTGGTCGATCTGCGCGTAGTAGTGGCCGCGCTCCTCGTTATGGTCTTCGGCGAACGAATAGCCGGCCCACAGGCGGATCATCGCCGGGTAGCGTTCCAGCTTGGAATATGGCGTAGAGCCACCGTAGGGCGTCTCGCCATAGTCAATGCGCGTCATCATAAAGCGGTCGTAATGGTTGGGGAAGTTCACACCCCACACTTCAGGGTCAAGCTCGTCTTCACCGATCTCCTGCAGCATCAGCGGAAACTGCCGTGCTTCTTCCTGGCGATCTCGGATGTTGATTAACAGGGCGGCGATGCCAATTGTCAGCAATAGTGCCAGCACAAAAAAAGCGCTGTAGATGAAAATCGGACGTCTCAATAGTTTACCCATGTGTTGATCCCTTCTTGGTGGTCAGTTGCGCGTCGGGTGGCCGACGTCGGCATGGCACGAAATACACGTCAGGCTGTCGTCCATCTGCATATGCTCGTAGACCTGGTCCAGCAGCGGCTCATGACAGTGGATACAACTGTTTTCCACAATGCGCGCGTTGAAGTCCTTGATGCGAATCGGCTCGTGGAAGTTATCCAGCGTGAAGGCCACGCTGTGATTCCAGCCGTTGATGGCTTTGGTGATCCACTTGCCCAGGAAGTCGTGCGCGGTGTGACAGTCGTTACACGTGGCGACCCGCGCGTGGGTCGAGTGTCCCCACGCCTCGTACTGATCGCGCATGACGTGGCAGTTCATACAGGTATCCGGATTGTCTGAGAGATAGGATGCTCCCTGGGCATAGCCAAACGTGAACACGCCCAGCCCCACTGCGATGCCCACCAGACTGATCAGAACAATCCCCGGCAGGTAAGTCCATAATCGCTTACCCTGAGAAT
>CAZXCK010000072.1:6909-9199 GCA_964639225.1 uncultured Anaerolineaceae bacterium
CAGGACAGCGGCGGCGTGGAGCCAACACTCACACAATTTGCCGGGGTTGATGACGCGGCACGCCTGCGCCGTCCTGCCGTCATCGGGTTGTCGGTGTTCATCGTTATGGTAGCGGCGCTTGGATGGCCGCCCGCTGTTAAGGTCTGCGGATTACTGCGTTTTACTTGCCTGTGTTCTCGTGTCCGTTTGCGCGTCTTGCTTACAATACAGGGTGTCTCTTGGGTGTTGCATACAGTTGGTGATTCGGTCGTTTCTGTTAGTTAGAAGTACGACCGTCTACACTCGCCAGCGCGAGCGTAGGGCCGTACAGCGTTGGTTGCGATGCGCCTGTCTGAGCGCCTGTCGCAGGTTTATGTTGACTGAATGTGTTCACGCTGTACCTCCTTCTGGCCCGTTTTACTGGCCTATCTGGTTCTTCTGTGAGAACCAGAC
Source organism: uncultured Anaerolineaceae bacterium (assembly GCA_964639225.1). Taxonomy (GTDB): domain Bacteria; phylum Chloroflexota; class Anaerolineae; order Aggregatilineales; family Phototrophicaceae; genus CAZXCK01. The sequence continues at coordinate 7,342 of CAZXCK010000072.1, forward strand.
CGCTCGCTGCCGGTTGGGGCAGTTTCTAAAAGTGCACGGTGGTGTTCCTAACATCAGAAGCGGTTCCTCTCATTGGTAAATACGCATTTCGGCATCTTTTGGTTGCTCAACAATGCGTAAGACGACGGACGGCGGTTGGTGGTTCCGCTCAATTTCCGCCAGCGTCTCCTGCGCTGTATAGATGATCTCGCGCAGGTAACCCGCCGTCTCCCGTTTTGAAAGCCGCCCCTCGCTGGCTGCGGTGTGCAGCGCGTCGAGTTGTTCCACAATGGCGGCCAGGGTCTGCTCATCGAGTTCTTCCAGCAGTCGGTTGTTAATGGTTTCGATCTGGTGAAGCATGCGCTTCGTCTCCCGTCAGGGCAAAAAACAAGGGACGTGAGGTAGTGTTGTCAGCCTCACGTCCCTTTGATCTGCTTCTGGGACTTCTTGTGCGGGTGTGCGCCTTAGTTCTAAGGGCTGCACCTCCCGACACGAGACTGACACACGCGGCGATTCCGGCCATCCGGCACGACAAACGACTCCCACAGGGCCACCTGGCCGCCAGTGACGCCGCTTCTAAAGGCACCAGAAGCGCCTTCGAGCAGGCCGGCAAACAGGCGGATTCCACCCTGGGATGCCATATGACCATCCATCGGTCTAAGGCTGTCGTGAGTTGGTAACCGGCAGGCGGACATCGCGTCTACGCACCCTTCTCGACACTGGTCTCGTTCAACATTTCGAGAATGCTCTCGCCGGTGATGAACACACGGCGCATACCGCTGGGCTTGCTCACCCGCAGGTGACCGTTCTTAATCAGCCGTTTGAGCGTGCTCAGGCTGATACCCAGCGCTTCGGCAGCTTCCTGCCTGGAGTAAACCGCACCGGCTTCGATGCGTGGTTTGTTGGCGTTATCCATACAACTGCTTCCTTTTCTATCCACCGTACACGTTAGCACATATTATAACGGGCGTCAAGAGATATAATCAACCCTTAAATGGCCTCAAGGGGTCACAGTGGGTATTTTGGTGGCTGGTTCCGCCCTGGCCGCGCCGTAGGGCTATCGCATCTAAACTGTGACAGGCTCGCCGCCGCCAACGGTTCAGGACCATAGCTGCTTGCAGACTGGCTACAAGCAGCGGGCAACTAAAGGGGCTGTGTCACCGGTAGCCAGCAACAAAGGCGGTTCTTTGTGCCTCTTTAGCAGGCACGCTCCTGTAGCCCGGTGTTTTAACGCCGGGCGGGGCCGGTCTGTCCCTATACTCCGCACCAATTTGTTGATCTGCATTAACACCAGGCGAGAAGTTCAGACAGGATGAGATTTGACGCGATGACCCTGGCCCGCGTCGCCCCAGGGGTTGACACGCCGCCCGTTCCCGGACCATAATGACGCCCATAAAGGCGATGACGGAGACAGTCCGCGACCATCATACCAACAGGGAGCCAGGGGCCACAGACTGAAAGCCCTGGCAGGTCATGACCGTGGAATTCACTCCAGAGCGAGGCGGGCCGCGTGCCAGCCTCCGCGCCGACAGGTGAACGGGCCAACCGGCCCCAGTAGTCTGCTCCGCACCCGCCCGGCCACCAACAACGCCGGGCGCACCCCGCGTCAGAGGGTGAGCGAGTTCCCGCTTACAGGCCGGGACCCGCGCAGAGAGGGCGAGCGGATGCTCGTCAAACAGGGTGGTAACGCGGGAGCGATGCGCTCTCGTCCCTGGTGCATATCGGCACGATGTGTATCACGGACGGGGGCGCTTTTTTGTTGTGCTTGCGAGGGAGTGACGATGCTTGACCGACTGAACCAACTACACGACGAGGCGCTGGCCGCCCTGGAACAGATCACTGCGCGCGGCGATCTGCAGGCGTGGTCCAGCCGTTACAT
>CAZXCK010000072.1:9299-22133 GCA_964639225.1 uncultured Anaerolineaceae bacterium
GAGACGGACGAGTACAACTTCCAGATGCTCAACTTCCCGCCAGATCACCCGGCCCGCGACATGCAGGACACGTTCTACACCACCACGCCCAACGTGATTCTGCGCACGCACACCTCGCCAGGGCAAATTCACGCCATGCACGAACTGGGCGAGAACGGCACGCAGCCCATCCGCGTGATTCTGCCGGGTATGTGCTACCGCTACGAGCAGCTCACGGCCCGCAGCGAGATTCAGTTCCACCAGGTCGAGGGGCTGGCGATTGGCCGCAACATCCGCATGAGCGACCTCAAAGGTACCATCCGCGAGTTCGCCCGGCGCATGTTCAGTCCCGACGCGCGCGTGCGCTTCCGCGCCTCGTATTTCCCCTTCACCGAGCCGAGCATGGAAGTCGATGTCGAGTGCTTCCTGTGCGGCGGCGAGGGCTGCAACGTGTGCAAGTACAGCGGCTGGCTGGAGATCGCCGGGGCCGGTATGGTGCATCCGGTGGTCCTGCGCAACGGCGGCTACGACCCCAGCACCTGGAGCGGATTCGCTTTTGGCATGGGACCAGAGCGCGTGACGCTTCTGCGGCACGGCATCACCGACATCCGCTACTTCTGGGGCAACGACCAGCGCTTCCTAAGCCAGTTCTAGCCGGTTGAGCGCATAGGGAGCAGCGACCATGATCGCACGAGTCATCCTGGGTCTGATCGGCGCTGGCATCGTCGTCTTCACCTTCTTCGCCGGCGATATGGACCTCATCGGCCTGGAAGCAGGCAGCATGGGGTTGTTTGTGGTGGGGGCGTTCGGCGCGCTGCTGGTGCTGCTGGCGATAGCTGGCAGGCGACTGCCGGGCCACAGAATCGTGCGCAGCTACCAGCAACTGGCGATTATCCTGCTCAACACGCTGCTGTTTATTGTCGTGCTGGAAATGCTCGTGATTCTGTCCTTCAACCTGCAATTCGTCACCCGCGACGCGCAGCGCCTGACCGTCGGCGAGGGGCTGGAAGTCTACCAGGATGAGGACTGGTTCCGCACCTACCAGCGCGAATACGACGAGGGTGTGGACGCCGTCATCAAATACAGCCCGTTCGAGCTGTGGGCGCGCGACGCCCTGACCGGCGAGACGATCAATATTCAGGAAGACGGCAGCCGGGCGACGCCGGGCGCGGTCTGCACCGATGACGCTTATCGCGTGTTCATTTACGGCGGCTCGACGCTGTGGGGCATGGGCGCGCCGGACTGGGGCACCATCCCGGCGTACTTACAGGCAGCGATTGACGAGGCCGGCGTCGATGGCCCGGTGTGCGTCGTTAACTATGGCGAACTGGCCTACGTCTCGATGCAGGAGTTCATCCGGCTGATTCGCTCGTTACAGCAGGACGACGTGCCCGATCTGGTGATTTTCTACAACGGCATCAATGACGTGGTCGCTGGCTGGAGTACAGGCCGCAGCGATGGCCATCGTCTGATGGGTATCTTCAACGACGCCATGCGCGATCCGTTCGCCGGGCGCAGTCCGCTGGTGGACTGGCTGGCGCGCACTTATACGTTCCAGTTATTGCAGGCGCTGCTGCCCGCCCCGGACGAAGATGGCGGCGACGCCACCGGCCAGACCCGCGCCGAACTGGCCGCCGAAATTGCCCGGCAGTACCTCAACACCTATCAGATGGTGGACGCGCTGGCCGAAGTCTACGGTTTCGACTATGTGCTGCTGCTCCAGCCGGTGATGGCGCTGGGCGACAAGCCGCTGGTGGGCGACGAAGTGGGCATGTTGCGGGTCATCGACCAGCCGCTGCGTAATTTTTATGCCGACGTGTACGACACCATCGTTCAGCAGGGCGCGGACTACCCGCACCTGCACGACATCCGCGACGTGTTCGACGATGTGGACCAGCCGGTTTACATCGACTACCAGCACCTCGCGCCGCCCGGCAACCAGATCGTCGCCGGGCGCATTTTCGAGATCATTCAGCCGCTGCTGGCCAACGGCGCGGCATCACGCTAAACAACAACGACGGAGACTCTATCAATGTTAGTACCCCTGTCATGGCTGCGAGATTTTGTCGATATCGACATCCCGGTTGAACTGCTGGCCGAACGGCTGACGCTGGCCGGTCTGGAAGTGGGCACGCTGCGTTACATCGGTGTGCCGCAGCAGGTCGTCGAGGGTGTGCGCTGGCCCACGTCCAACCATCTGGTATGGGACCGCGAGAAGATCGTCCTGGGCGCCATCCGCGAGGTGAAGCCCCACCCGGACGCCGACCGTCTGGTGCTGGCTCTGGTCGATTATGGCGGGCCGGAGTTAGAACAGTGCGTCACCGGCGCGCCCAACCTGTTCGAGTTCAAAGGGCAGGGTCCGCTGGAGCCGCCGCTGTGGACCGCCTTCGCCGCCGAGGGCGCCGAAGTCTGGGACGGCCACAGCGACGAACCCAGACGCATGATCCTCAAAGGCCGCAAGCTGCGCGGCATCTACAACAAGAGCATGGTCTGCTCAGAGAAAGAGCTGGGCATCTCCGACGAGCACGAGGGCGTCATCATCATGCGTGAAGACCCCGGCCTGCCGCCGGGCACACCGCTCCAGGATGTCATGGGCGATGTGGTGATGGACATCGACCTGACGCCCAATCTGGCGCGCTGCTTCAGTATGCTGGGCGTGGCCCGCGAGGTCGCCGCCCTGCTCGACAAGCCCATGTGCTACCCGTCGACCGAGGTCGTCGCCAGCGGCGCGCCCATCGACGGCGCCGCCTTCATCGACATCCGCGTGCCGGAACTCAACCCGCGCTTCACGCTGACTCTGCTGCGCGATACGACCGTGCAGCCCTCGCCGGAGTGGATGCAGCGCCGGCTGCGGCTGGTGGGCCAGCGGCCCATCAACAACATCGTCGATGTCACCAACTACATCACCTTCGAGATTGGCCAGCCGCTGCACGCCTTCGACTATGACAAGCTGGTGGCGCGCAACAACGGCCAGCCGCCGACCATCATCACGCGCCTGCCCGAACCGGGCGAGACACTGGAAACGCTGGATGAGATCAAGCGCGGCTTGCAGGACTTCAACATCCTGGTGTGCGACACCGCCGGTGTGCTGAGCCTGGGCGGTATCATCGGCGGCGCCGAGACCGAAATCGGCGACGACACGCGCAACGTTCTGCTGGAAGCGGCCAACTGGAACTTCATCAACATTCGCAAGTCGATGCAGGCGCAGAAGGTATTCACCGACGCCGGGACGCGCTTCAGCCGGGGCGTGCATCCCAGCCAGGCGATTGTCGGCGTTCAGCGCGGCATCGAACTGATGCGCCAGACGGGCGGCGGCGAAGTCGCCCAGGGTGTCATCGACGCGTATCCGCTGCCGCCGCAGACGGTCAGCATCGAGCTGCCCATCAGCGAGGTGCAGCGCCTGCTGGGCATGGACTTCAGCATCGAGCAGGCCGCCGATATCCTGGCGCGGCTGGAATTCGACATCACCATCAAAAACGACACGCTGCTGGTGAACGTGCCCGATCATCGTATGGACATCAGCGAGGGCATCATCGGCCTGGCCGATCTCGTCGAGGAGATCGCCCGTATCCACGGCTACGACGCCATTCCCAGCACCATCATGGCCGATGCTATGCCGCCCCAGCGCGCCAACCCCGACCTCGAACACGAGGAGATCGCCCGCGATCTGCTGGTGGCGCTGGGCCTGCGCGAGAATATCAGCTACCGCTTCACCACGCCGGAACGCGAGGCGCTGCTGACTCCCAACGATGGCGCGGCGCCCTGGTCCGGCGCGGAATACGTGCGGCTGGCCAATCCCATCACGCCAGATAAGACCGTACTGCGGCGCACGCTGCTCATCAACCTGCTGGAGACGGCCATCTCCAACCGGCGCTACACCGACCGCCAGCAGGTGTTCGAGATCGGCAGCGTCTATCACGGGCGCGCCGGGCAGGAACTCCCCGACGAGCCGCGTCACCTGGGCATCCTGATGACCGGTCCACGCGCCGACACCACCTGGACCGAGGGCAGCGCCAGCGGCAGTGTTGATTTCTTCGACCTCAAGGGCGTTGTCGAAGGGCTGCTGGACGGCCTGCACATCGCCGGGGTGAGCTTCGCGCCCGCCGACCATCCGACGTTCCATCCGGGGCGCTCGGCGACCGTGACGGCCAGAGGCAAGACGCTGGGCACGTTCGGCGAGTTGCATCCGCTGGCCGCACGCGCCCTGGAACTGGACGCGCCGCCGGTGCTGCTGGCCGAGTTCGACCTGGACGCGCTGCTCAAACGGGCCAACTTCGGCCATCCCGTGCGCGGACTGCCGGCCACGCCGCCCGTCTATGAGGACGTGGCGCTCGTCGTCCCGGACAGCGTGCCCGCCGCCGATGTCGAGCAGACCATCCGCCAGGCGGGCGGCGATCTGCTCAAGGATGTGCGCCTGTTCGATGTGTACACCGGCGCGTCGATCCCGGAAGGGCATCGCAGCCTGGCATACAGCCTGGTCTACCAGACCGACGACAAGACCCTGACCGATAAAGAAGTCGCCAAACTGCGCGGCAAGATCATCACCGCCGCCGAGCGCCGCCTGGGCGCCAAACTGCGCGGCTAAACGCCACAAACCGCCATCAAACGCCACAAACCGCCGCCCCCGGATGAGCCTGTCCGGGGGGGCGGTGGCGAGGCTGCTTTTTTCTTCCGTGCAGGCTGAGTGTTTGTTAATCCAGCGCGGTCTTTTGGCTGGCGGTTGAACAGGGTACAATACAGCCACTTGAACCGATCCATGAATCAGGAGATGACACCGACGATGCGAAACGCAACGCGCATCCAGGCGATTACAGTCCTGCTGCTGTGCCTGCTGCTGGCGGCGCTGCCGCTGGCCGTGCTGGCGCAGGATGACAACGACGACACCCCCGCCGCCGAAGCGACCGCTGTTGTCGCTGAGGACGGCGACACGGTCGATACCGCTGCTGAGGACAGCGACACAGCAAGCGAGGACGGTCCGCAGGGCGTGGGCATTCTGATGCTGCTGCTGGGCGTGGGTGGCGTGGCCGTTGTCGGCGGCTCGATGATCGCCCGTGACCGGTTCACAGGTGACGACGACAGCGACGACTAAGCCGGTCGCTGGCTCGTTCGCAGCACAACCACATCATCGCTGATCCCAACCCGGAGCCACCGGTTCTTATGCGATTCGCCGGACTATGAATCTTTGCATAAGAATCGTGACTTTTGCGGGCACTGCGTTATAATGAAAACGTGTGATTTTAATGACTCTGTAGGATGTATGTACCGTGTTTTAGGAGTACTGTAAGGGCATGTCTGACGTAACGTGGGAAAAATCCGCTGCCGCTGCGCCTGATCTCTCCGCCAGATGGGAAAAAGCGAATAACCCCGAACTCGCCCGGCTGACCCGCCGCAGCGGGCGCTGGAAATTCCTGGTGGGTGGTGTGCTCATCCTGGCCTCGATTGTCTACCTGGTGGTGTCGAACACGCTGCTGGGTGCGCGCTATTTTATCACGGTGGGTGAGGTTGCTGGCAACACGGATTACATCGGCCAGACGGTGCGCATCTCCGGCGCGGTGCTGGGCGAGTCGATCGTCTATGACAGCGAAAACCTGGATATCTCGTTTACCATTTCACACATCCCCGCTGATTTCGACAACCTGGCCGAAGCCCTGTATACCTCGGTCAACGATCCATCGCTGCCGCGTCTGGAGGTGTTTGTGCCGGATCAGGTCAAGCCGGACCTGCTCCAGCACGAAGCTCAGGCCATTCTCACCGGCTCGCTGGGCGAGGACGGCGTATTCCATGCCACCGAGCTGCTGCTGAAATGTCCCAGCCGCTTCGAGGATGGCGGCTCCTCTGATACGCTGGGCGAGGACCATCCGGGGATGCGCATCAATGGTAGCTGAGATTGGCCTGACCGCGACGATTGTTGCTTTCGCCGCTGCGGTATACGCCACCATCGCTGGTTTTTACGGCGGCTATCGCCATAACGAACGGCTGGTACTCAGCGCCCGCAACGCGGCCATCGGCACGCTGCCGCTGCTGCTGATCGCCGTCGGCGCGCTGCTGATCGCCCTGATGAACGAGCACTATCAGATCAACTATGTGCGTAGCACCGTAGACCCGCAGACTCCGGCCTTTTATCGCTTCACGGCGCTGTGGGGCGCGCAGGAAGGCTCGCTGCTTTTCTGGTCGCTGACGATGAGCGTGTTCGTGGCCGCCGCGCTGCTCATCAACTGGCGTGGCGAGCGCCGCCTGATGCCCTATGTGACCGGCTTCAGCATGATGTCGCTGGCCTTCTTCCTATCGCTGACCATCTTCCTGGAGAATCCGTTCGAGCGTGTGTGGCTGGTGCCTGACAGCAGCGGGCAGATGCAGGTCGTGGACGCGGCGTTCATCCCGCCCGACGGCACCTCACCGGCAGCGGCCAACCTGGCCGCCGACGCGCGCGGACTCAACCCGCTGCTGCGTCACTTCGGCATGATTATCCACCCGCCCATGCTCTACCTGGGCTTCGTCGGCTTTCTGATTCCGTTCGCTTTCGCCATGGCCGCGCTGGCCTCTGGTGACCTTTCGACCAACTGGATCAAAGCCACCCGCCGCTGGACGCTGGTCGCCTGGCTGTTCCTGACGCTGGGCCTCATCCTGGGCGGGCGCTGGGCTTATGATGTGCTCGGCTGGGGCGGTTACTGGGGCTGGGACCCGGTGGAGAACGCCGCCTTCCTGCCCTGGCTCATCGGCACCGGCTTCCTGCACAGCGTCATGATTCAGGAAAAGCGCGGTATGCTGAAGGTGTGGAACATGTTCCTCATCATGGGCACGTTTTCCGCCGTGCTGTTCGGCACGTTCGCCACGCGCAGCGGTCTGGTGGAGAGCGTCCACAGCTTCGCCCGCAGCAACATCGGCCTGCCCATGTTCTCTTTCTGGGCGGTCACGACGATTGTCGGCGTCGGGCTGATTATCTGGCGCTGGAATCGGGGCGAACTCCAGGACGAGCACCATTTCACCGGCCTGCTCAGCCGCGAGTCGATGTTCGTCCTCAACAACGTGATCTTCGTCGCGCTGACGGTGGCCATCTTCTGGGGCAGCTTTGGCGCGCCCATCACCGCCGAGCTGTTCCTGGACCAGCCCATCACCCTGGGCGTCGATTACTTCAACCGCGTCACGCCGCCGCTGTTCGCCGTCATGTATCTGCTGATGGGTGTCGCGCCGCTGACCGCCTGGGGCGCGACCTCGATGGCGCGCATGGGGCGCTCGCTGGCTGTGCCGCTGCTGCTGACGCTGGCGACGCTGGCGCTGATCGTCATCACTGGTATGCGCAACGGCGTGGCGCTGACCGGCTATGCCGTCGTCGCGCTCTCCGGCTACGTGGCCCTGTACGAAATCTATCGCGGGGCGCGCGCCCGTTCGCGCACACGCGGCGAGAATCTGGCGCTGGCGACGCTGGCCCTGTTCACGCGCAACCGCCGCCGCTACGGTGGCTATATCGTGCATCTGGGCATTACGGTGATCGGCATCGGCGTCATCGCCAGCACGCTGTTCCAGGTGGAGCGCCAGGAGACGCTTACCCTGGGCCAGACGATGCAGGTTGACGCCGAATATCAGATGCGTTTCGACAACTTCACCAGCGCCATCGCTGACGATGGCCGCCTGATGGACATCGCCGATGTCACGGTCATCCGCAACGACCGCGAGATCGCCCAACTGCGCCCGCGCATCGACCAGTTCCCGTCCATGCCGATGACCATCGCCGGCGCGCACAGCACCATCGAAAATGACTTCTACGTGCTGCTCATCCCGGTCGAGGAGTTCAGCACGCAGCAGGCGACCTTCAAGGTGTACATCAACCCGCTGGTCAATCTGGTGTGGTGGGGCGCGCTGGTGCTGATCCTGGGCACGGTGATCTCGGTGTGGCCCAACGAGCGCGTCCCGGCGACGCTGCGCCAGTCGTCGCGGGCGGCGGCTCCGGCCAGTGGCAAACCGGCGGCAGGGGCGGTCACATGAGTACAGGGTACGTGTATACATGTACGCCGCCAGCGGTTCAAAACCGCTGGCTACAGGTAGCCGGCCCACTAAAGGGGCCGTATTCTCTGTGGCAGGCAAAAAGGGCGGTCCTTTGTGCCTCTTTAGCAGGCACGCTTTCTGTAGCCCGGTGTTTTAACACCGGGCGGTGGGGCAAGCCTGTCCTCGTTGCAGGCCTGGTAATCGCCCTGCTTCTGATCGCGCTGCCGGTCGCCGCGCAGAACGACGCCGATCCCGCGCCGCCGCCCCGTGATGTCACTCACGACGAGGTCAACGCGGTGGCGTCGCAGCTCTACTGCCCGGTGTGCGAGAACGAGCCGCTGCATACCTGCATGGCCCCGGCCTGCGTCCAGTGGCGCGCCGAGATTCGGCGGCAGTTGGGCCAGGGGCAGACCGACGACCAGGTCATCAGCTATTTTGTGACCACCTACGGCGACCGCGTGGTGGGCATCCCGCAGGACCCGACGCTGCGCGGCCTGTCGCTGGCGGCGCCGGTGGCTGTGGTGCTGCTGGCGCTGGCCCTCAGTGGGCTGACGTTCTGGCGCTGGCGCGCTCGCCGCCAGGATGAACCGTCCGCCGTGCCCGCCGGCCCGACCAATCCCGATGACAACGACTATCGCTCGCAAGTGGAACGAGACTTACAGTACTAACCCATGACAAGCCAAACCCCTGAGGACATCCAGAACATCCTGAACGAAGAAGCGCCGCGCCGCCGTCGTGGCATCAGCTTAGGCTCACTGGTGCTGCTGGTGGGCGTTATCATGGCCGTTGGCACCGTCGGCTGGGCCTACCTGGAGCAGACGCGCGCCCAGCCCACGCACGGCAACGCCCCGGAGTTCACGCTGACGACATTCGACGGCGAGCCGTTTTCGCTGGCCGAACATCGCGGTAATATCGTCATCCTGAACTTCTGGGGGAGCTGGTGCGCTCCCTGCCGCGAAGAAGCGCCCGACCTGGAGCGCATCCACCAGCGTTATCATGATCGTGGGGTGGTGCTGCTGGGCGTCACCTATGCCGAGAGCAGCCAGCAGGACTCGCTGGACTTCATCGAAGAGTTCGGCCTGACTTACACCAACGCGCCCGACGAGCGCACGCATGTCGCCGACCGCTACCGCATTCGCGGCGTGCCGGAGACGTTCGTCATTGACCGTGACGGGCAGATCGCCGACGGCGGCTTTTTCTCCGGCCCGGTTAACGAGGCCCTCCTGAGCGAGCTGCTGGACCGGCTGCTGGCCGAGGAGTCGCAATCATGAGTACAGAGGGTCTGGCGGTGTCGGTGCTGGTGGTGCTGGCCTTCGCCGTGTGGGTGGCGCTGCCATTTGTGCAGCGTGTGCCCGGCAGCCGGCGCGGCGCTGTGAACAGCGGCGACAACAACATCGTCGCCCGCCAGCGAGAACGGCTGCAGATCTACTACCAGCGCGTGCTGCGCAACGTGCACGACCTTGACGAGGACAACGCAACCGGTAAACTGAACCCGGACGAATACACTGTCGAGCGCGCGCGCTGGGTGCAGCGCGGCGTCGAGGCGCTGCGGACACTGGAAACGCTGGACGCCCAGCATCTGGTGGCACCGGCCCAGGCCGACGACGCCACCATCGACGAGGCTATCGACCGCGCCATCGAGTCGGCGGTCAGCGGCCATCGCCAGCAGAGCAGCCCCGACCGTGAACCGGGCGAAATCGCGCGCGCCTGACAATCTACCAGCAAGGAACTCACCTATGCCAGCGCATCGTCACCGGACGCGCTTTGCCTGTTTGCCACAAGGAATCATTGGGGCGCTGCCCCAAACCCCGCCACTTTTTGCAAAAAGTGGACAAAAACTCTGCCTTTTGCGCCGCGCAGCGGCGCAAAGCATAGGGGCAAGGGAGCAAGGTTCCCTTGCGGGAGCGCGACCAGGACACAGTCCTGGCGGGCTGCGCCCTCGCAATATGACTTTGAGACTATTCTCCATGTCGTTTTTGCTAATCCTGGCGCTGCTGCTGGCGGGCTGCGGTGGGCTGGGCGGCGAACCGGACATCATGTTTACGCTGCCGCCGCCGACCGCCACCCCTGCCGAGTCCGCGCCTGCTGTCGCCGAGTTCAGCGGCGAGCCGGACCTGGCGCTGGGCGAGGCTGTCTATGCCATGCGCTGCGCCATGTGTCACGGCCCGCAGGGAGTCGGCGTGCCTGGATTGGCGACTGGCATCAACCTCAACGACCCGGCGACGATGGCCCGCCTCAGCGATGACGACATCTATGACATCGTCACCAACGGGCGCGGTCAGATGGCCGGGCTGGGCGACGCCCTCAACGAAGCCGAACGGCGCAGCGTGGCCGCTTTTGTGCGCACCCTGGCCGACGAACAGGCCGCCGCGCCGGATGCGCCGCCAGCCGCCCCGGTGGAGACGGTCAACGGTGTTATACGCGGCGCCATCAGCCAGGGGACAGCCGGTGCGGATGTGCCGCCGGAGATGCCGGTTTCGCTGCACATCTTCGACTCGGACTTCAACGAGACGATCGTCGAAACGACCGCCGACGATTCCGGCCAGTACGTCTTTGACGATGTGCCGGTGCGCCCGGACCAGGTTTATTTCGTCTCCACTGTGCATCAGGGGCGGCAGTTTGCCAGCCCGCCGGTTGAGGGCGACCCCAACACGCCGGAAACTGAGCTGCCGCTGCTGATCTACGATGTGACCACTGACCCCGAAGCCGTCCGGTTGGTGGGCATCGTCACGCAGATGAGCGCCGTAGGCAGCACGCTGGAAGTGCTGCAGGTGTTCCGCTTCGAGAACACGACCGACCAGCTTTACAGCAGCGATCAGCAGATCGCGGAGAACCGCTTCGCCTCGCTGGAGATGTCGCTGCCGGTGGGCGCGCTGGTCGTCGCGCTGGACGGCGAGCAGCGTTTTGTCGTCGATGCGGAAAACTACACTCTCACCGATACCCGCGCCGTGCTGCCCGGAGCCGAGCATTTTGTCCGGGTGACGTATCTGCTGCCGTATGACGACGGCGCTATTATCGAGTACCCGGTTAATTACGCCACCAGCGGACCGCTGCGCGTGCTGATGCAGAACGACACTATTCGCGTTTCCGGCGACGGCATCAGTGACCTGGGTGCGGAGACGGTGGGCGGAGAGACCTTCAACGCTTATGGCGGCACGCTCGACCTGTCACCGGGCGATGTCGTGCGCTACGAGCTGCGGGGGAGCGTCCCCGGCCAGGGCACATCCGGCGATCCGTCGGTCGTCACGTCGGATAATCTGGTGCTGATCGTCGGCGGTGTGCTGCTGGCGGTGGCCCTGGTCATCGGCGCGCTGATCGTTTTCGCCCGGCGCAGCGATGAGCCAGTGGCAGCCAGCGCCAGCGATTCGCGCCGCGACCGTCTCATCGAAGGGCTGGTGCAGCAGATCGCCGAGCTGGACGCCGACCACGAGGCCGGGCGCATCAACCATGACCTTTACCGGCGGCAGCGGGCGCAGTTCAAGGCGCGCCTGGCCGAACTCATGAACGACAACAGCGGAGACAGCAGCCCATGACCCAGCCAGCCGACGAACGCCGCGCCATCATCGAGACACAGGCGCTGGTCAAGAGTTACGGTCTGCTGCTGGTGCTGCGCAAGCTGGACCTGACCATCGCTCGCGGCGAGTTTGTGGCGCTGCTGGGACCTAACGGCAGCGGCAAATCGACGCTGCTGCGGCTGCTGGCCGGACTTTCGCGGCCCAGCAGCGGGCGGATTCTGGTCGGCGGCTGGGAACTCCCGCGAGAGGCTGCCGCCGTCCGCGCCCAGATCGGCATGGTCAGCCACCAGTCGCTGCTCTACGAGAGCCTGACCGCCTACGAAAACCTGAAGTTCTTCGCCCGCCTGTACGATCTGCCCGCCGCCAGCATGGACGAGCGCATCATGGCCATGCTGGCGCGGGTGGGCCTCAAAAAGCGGGCTTACGACCTGGCGGGGACATTCTCGCGCGGGATGACGCAGCGCCTGAGCATCGCCCGCGCGCTGATTCACGACCCGCATGTGCTGCTGCTCGACGAGCCGTACACCGGGCTGGACCAGGACGCCGGTTACACGCTCGACGAGCTGCTGGCCGGCGCCCACGCCGACGGCCACACCATCGTCATGACGACGCACCAGCTCGACCGGGCCGCCCAGCTCGCCGACCGCGTGCTGATTCTGACGCGCGGGCGGGTGGGCTACGACCAGTCCGCCGCCACCCTCGACACACTGACCCTGGCCGCCGATTATGCGCGCATCACCGAAATGGCCGCCGCCCGATGACAACGCCCTTCCTGAAAGCGGTGTGGACCATCGTCCGCAAGGATTTACGCGCCGAGTTCCGCACCCGCGAGCTGTTCAACTCGATGATCCTGTTCTCGCTGCTCAGTATTCTGGTGTTCAGCTTCGCGCTGGAACTGGACCGCATCGCCCGCGAGGAAGTCGTCAGCGGCGTGCTGTGGGTGACGATCGTTTTCGCCAGCTTCCTGGGGCTGAATCGCAGCCTGGCCGGTGAGCGCGAGCAGGGCAGCATGCACGCCATGATGCTGGCGCCCATCAACCGCGTGACCATCTACGCTGGCAAGCTGGTCGGCAACTTCCTGTTTACGCTGGTCATCGGTCTGCTGCTGCTGCCGCTGATGACTGTGCTCTATAACATCACGCTGGCCCGCGTCGAGATGGTGCTCGTGCTGGCCCTGGGCACACTGGGCCTCACGTCAGTCGGCACGCTGCTGGCGACGATGACCGTGCAGACGCGCTCCCGCGAGACGCTGCTGCCCATCGCTATGATGCCGGTGGCGCTGCCGGTGCTGATCGTCGTCGTGCGGGCGTCGTCCGGTATTCTGCAGGGCGAGGTCGAAATTGGCTGGCTGGCGACG
>CAZXCK010000073.1:0-21891 GCA_964639225.1 uncultured Anaerolineaceae bacterium
GGCACCAATACCGAGGTGTCGCTGATCGCCAATGGGCGTCGTCTGAGCTGTTCGTGTGCATCAGGACCGGCTTTTGAAGGCGCGCACATCCGCGATGGTATGCGCGCTGCTCCGGGGGCCATCGAGCGTGTGCAGCTTATCGACGGTCAGGTACACATCCAGACGATTGGCAGCCGGGCACCGGTGGGAATCTGCGGGTCAGGGATTTTGGATGCCGTCGCCACGCTGATTGACGATGACATGGTGGATTTCCGGGGCGTGTTCACCGGCCATCCGATGCTTAAGCAGGGCGCAGATGGCAAGCCCGTGTT
Source organism: uncultured Anaerolineaceae bacterium (assembly GCA_964639225.1). GTDB lineage: Bacteria > Chloroflexota > Anaerolineae > Aggregatilineales > Phototrophicaceae > CAZXCK01. The sequence goes on from CAZXCK010000073.1 coordinate 312, forward strand.
TGTTTTGGCCGATGCGTCGAACACCGAGCACGGGCGCGACGTCGTTATCAATCGTAAGGACATATCCGAGATTCAACTGGCGAAAGCCGCCATCCGCGCTGGTGTCGAGATTCTGCTGGAGAAAGCCGGTATCTCGGCGGCGGATGTGCAGTCATTCGTAATCGCCGGGGCCTTTGGTACCTACATCAATATTGAAGGGGCGGTGCGCATTGGTATGTTCCCGGAACTGCCGCTGGAGCGTTTCTCTCAGGTGGGGAATGCCGCCGGTGTGGGAGCCTGGCAGTTGCTGACATCGCAGAAGCTGCGCGGCCAGGTAGGCGAACTCATCAAGGACATCGAATACATCGAACTGACCACGTATGAAAACTTCCAGTCGATCTTTATGGAATCAATCGCTCTGGAAGCGTCGCTCTAGCCAGACTGTCGGGTTGGCGCCAAATGTGACGTTGCTAATAGGAAAGGATGACAACCAATGACGGTTACGATTACAGGCAGTCACTTTATTGCCGGGGAACCCAGTCACAGGAACAATGGCGAGTTCACGAGCCACAATCCGCGCACGCGCACTGATGGTGGGATCAGATTTGCTAACGCCACCGCTGAGGAGATCAACCGGGCGGTACAGGCGGCGCAGGCCGCTTTTGAGGAGACGCGCCACTATCCGGCAGAGAAACTGGCCGCTTTTCTCGAACAGGTCGTGGCCGAAATCGACGCGCTGGGCGACCAACTGCTTCAGACAACAGACGAAGAAACCGGCCTGGGTGTGCCGCGCCTGACCGGCGAACGGGGGCGCACGACCGGCCAGTTGTCGCAGTTCGCGCGACTGCTGCGTGAAGGCTCGTATGTCGAGGCCATCATCGACCGCGCCATACCCGACCGGCAACCGGCGCCGCGCCCGTCAATCCGGCGTATGCTGTTTCCGATTGGGCCGGTGGCTGTTTTTTCGGCCAGTAATTTCCCGTATGCGTTCGCCGTCGCTGGCGGCGATACGGCGTCTGCGTGGGCGGCGGGCTGCCCGGTGATCGTCAAGGGGCATCCCGGCCACCCGGCTACATCTGAGTTGTTCGCCCATGCCATCAATGAGGCGATTCGTAAGACGGGCTTTCCTGCTGGCTTTTTCTCGCTGCTGCAAGGCGACTCGGTCAAAGTCGGTCAGACACTGGTTAAACATCCGGGCGTGGCGGCGGTGGGCTTTACCGGTTCGCTGCGTGCTGGGCGTGCGATCTACGACGCGGCGGCGGCCCGCCCGGTACCGATTCCGGTTTATGCCGAGATGGGCAGCGTGAATCCGGTTGTCATTTTGCCAGGGGCTGTCGCCGCACGCGGCGATGCGATAGCGGCTGGACTGGTGGGTTCGGTGACACTGGGCGCAGGGCAGTTCTGCACCAATCCGGGCCTGGTGTTTATGGTCGATAGCGACGCCACGCAGGCTTTCATCAATGATGTGGTGGAGAAGATGCGGGAGTCGCAGCCGGGCGTGCTGCTGAACCCGCAGATCGAGAACGGGCTGCGCCAGGCAGTCGCCGGGACGCTGGCACGTCCGGGAGTGGCCAATCTGCTGGGCGGCGAGCCAGTCGAAGGTCCGGCGTGTGGCTACGCCCATACCGTGATGCAAACCCGGTCTGATGTGTTCCGTGATGACGACAATCTACAGCAGGAACACTTCGGACCGGTGACGCTGTTTGTAGTGTGCGAGAGCCAGGACGAACTGGCGGCGACACTGCGCACGCTGGAAGGTAACCTGACAGCGACGATTCAGGCCGAGGATGGCGAGATTGAGCATGCGGGCCAGCTGCTGGATGTGCTGCGTGAGAAGGTCGGGCGGCTGATCTGGAACGGTTTTCCGACGGGCGTTGAGGTGGTCCACGCCATGCAGCACGGCGGCCCGTATCCGGCGACCACTGCGCCAGCGACGACTTCAGTTGGTATGACGGCGATCAAACGTTTTATGCGCCCGGTTGCTTTCCAGAATATGCCGGACTTGCTGCTGCCCGATGCACTAAAAGACTCGAATCCGCTAAAAATCTGGCGGATTGTCGATGATGTGATGACACGCGATCCGATTGACTGAACGCAAAACTGAATCGGGATTTTACTGGTAAGGAGGAATAGACCTATGCAGCACTACAACCGACTCGCAGGCAAGGTTGCGCTGGTGAGCGGCGCGGGTAACGGTATCGGTCGCGGCATTGCGCTCAAGTTCGCTGCCGAGGGAGCCAGCGTGGGTGTACTCGACATCGACGAGGCGCAGGCTCAACAGGTGGTCGATGAGATTGTCGCGGCGGGTGGTAAAGGTCTGGCGCTGGCAGCCGATGTCAGCCAGGAAGATCAGGTCAACGCAGTGGTCAAGAAACTGACCGACGCTTTCGGTACGATTACGGTGCTGGTCAACAACGCGGCGGTGATGCCGGCTGGTCGCCTGCACGAGACAGCGCCAGCGGACTTTGATCGTTGTCTTCACGTCAATCTGCGCGGCACCTATCTACTGTGCCGGGCGGTGATTCCGGGTATGCTCAAGGTCCACCAGGGCAGCATCATCCACATGGCGAGTGTGACCGCTATCCTGGGCCTGCCCGGTCTGGCGGCCTATTCGGCGACGAAAGGCGGGCTGGTGGCACTGGCGCGGGCCATGTCCACCGATTACGCGCGTTCCGGTATTCGTGTAAATTCAGTTTCGCCGGGGACCATCGACTCGCCGATGCTGCACAACTTTGTGGCGGCACAGTCCAACCCGGAGATGACAAGGCGCGCCTTTGACGATATGCACCCGATCGGGCGGGTGGGGACGATTGAGGAAGTCGCCAATGTGTTCGTCTTTTTAGCCTCGGACGAGTCCAGTTTTGTGACGGGCGCTAACTACGAGGTAGACGGGGGGCTGGGCGTCAAAGGCGAGCAGCCACAGGATATGCCCAAAGACGCGGATTCGAAAGAATCGGTGCTGGAAATATAGCCTTACTGACAAAAAGGACATTGGTCTCATGGAAATTGCCCCAGGTATTCACCAGATCAACTGCCGCTTCGGCGGGACTCGCATGGTGTTCTGCTATCTGCTGATCGGCGAGCAGGCGTCCATGCTGGTCGATACCGGCTGCGCTCACAATCCCGCGCAGGATATCCTGCCGTACATGGAGTCCATCGGCTTTGACCCAGCCCGGCTGACGTACATTCTCATAACACATTCCGACCTCGACCACCAGGGCGGCAATCTGCCGATGAAACAGGCTGCGCCGCAGGCGCTGCTGGCCTGCCACAACCTCGACCTGCCCTGGATTGAAAGCGCGGACGCCATCATCGCCGGACGTTATGCGCAGTTCGAGCAGGATCATGGCATCGGGTATGGCGACGAAGGCAAGGCCGGCATCCGGGCTGATATGCAGCTCGTGCCGGTTGACCTGACCCTGGAAGGCGGCGAGCAGTTCCGCCTGAGCGCCGACTGGGTGGTTGAGGCGGTCCACACGCCGGGGCACACCTGGGGGCATACCGCCGTGTACGACCTCCGCAGCCGCACGCTGATCGCCGGCGAGGCGACGATGGGGACTCACATTCCCAACGATGACTGGTCACCGGCCATGCCGCCGACCTACTGTTACGTCGATACGTATCTCAACACGCAGGACCGGCTGCTAAACATGGACATCGAGCAGCTGGCGTCGGCACACTGGCCGCTTCAGCGTGGCAGCGAGGTGCAGGCTTTTATCCGTGAGAGTCGCAACTACTGTCTGCTCGTCGAGCGTAAACTGCTGGAGCTGGCTGAGCGGGGTACTTTCACACTGCGCGAAGCCATTGACCGGCTGGGACCGGAACTCGGCGACTGGCCACCGGCCACCAATCAGGATTTCAGTTACGGTATGCTTGGCAACCTGGATCGCCTGACGCAGCGCGGACTGCTGCAGACATCACGTAATGCTGATAATCTCATTGTCTGGAGTGCTGCGCCATGAATGAACTGCAACTGGTCCGCTTTTATGAACCGCAGCACGGCGCGCGGGTCGGCGTTTTGCGGCAGGGCACAGTCTATGATGTAACCACGGTGGTGGGTACGTTCGGCGCGTGGCTGCGGGGCAGCGCCGGGCGAGTCCAGGCTGCTATCGATGATCTGGCGCAGGCCGCTGACCGGGCGCAGATGACGTATCCAGCGGCGCACTTTGACAACACGCCTGCTGCTGATGCGCCGCACTGGCTGCCCCCAGTCGAAGAACAGGATGTGTGGGCCTGCGGCGTTACCTATGAGCGTAGCCGGGCGGCCCGACAGGAAGAAGCGGTTGATGGCGGTGACATCTACGCACGGGTGTATGTCGCCGAGCGTCCGGAACTGTTCTTCAAGGCGCGCGGTCCCTGGGTGGTGGGGCCATTTGGCGAAGTGGGTATCCGTGAGGATGCAAAGTGGAACGTCCCCGAACCTGAACTGACGCTGGTCCTCAACCCGGCGCTGGAAGTAGTGGGCATTACGGTTGGCAACGATATGAGCAGCCGCGACATCGAGGGCGAGAATCCGCTGTATCTGCCGCAGGCGAAAGTCTATACGGCTTCGTGCGCGCTGGGACCGGGCATCCGCCTGAGCGCCTATGAGTCCTGGCCGCCGGCAACCATTCGGATTGCGGTACAGCGCGGCGATGCAACGATCGTCGATGACAGCGTACATACCGACAGCATCCACCGGACTCTGGCGGAACTGGTCGAATACCTGGGGCGGTCCAACAGCTTCCCGGACGGTGTGCTGCTGATGACCGGGACCGGTGTCATTCCGGCCAGCGACTTCACACTCCAGGCGGGAGATCGCGTTGAGATTCAGATCGAAGGCGTGGGGCGGCTGGTCAACACGGTTCGGGTGGTGTAACCCATGAAGATCACCGCAATCGAGACGCTGCAATGGGCGGAATATCCGCGTTTGCTGATGGTGCGTGTCCATACCGATACCGGCCTGGTGGGACTGGGCGAGACGGTCGATAAGGTGCACGGATCAAAAGCGGCGCTGCATGGAACCATCGCGCCGCTGACGCTGGGCCAGGACCCGCTCGATATTGAGGGGGTGTGGCGTTTCGTGATGGACAACATCATGTATCACGGCTACGCCGGTGCGGAGACGCGCGCGCTCTCTGCGCTTGAGGTGGCGCTGTGGGATATCATGGGCAAACATTACGGCGCGCCGCTTTATCATCTGCTGGGTGGCAAAACGCGCGATGCCGTGCCCACCTATAACACCTGCATCGGTGTGGACGCCGTGCCGGATTATGTTGCATGGCACACCGACGCTGGCGCGCTGGCGCGTAGTCTGCTGGATGACGGAATCCGGGCCATGAAAATCTGGCCATTCGACCAGTTCAGTGAGCGCAGCTTTGGCCAATATATCAGCCTGGCCGATGTCGAGCGCGGCCTGCTGCCGGTGCGTCAGATCCGCGATGCAGTGGGCGGCGATATGGAGATCGGCATCGAGTGTCACTTCCGCTGGAACCGGGCCAGCATCGAACGGATCGCCCGCGCATTGGAACCGTATGATATTCTGTTTCTTGAGGATGTCATGGCTGCGCCATACATGGACGAAATTAAGCTCTTTTCCGAGCGGACGTCGATCCCGGTGGTTGGCTCTGAACTGATGATGACCCGCTGGCAGGTCCGTGACTGGCTGGAAAAGCGCGTGTCGTCGATTCTGATGACGGACCCGGTGTGGAACGGTGGCATTAGTGAAACGCGTAAGATCGCCAACATGGCCGAGGCGTTCGGCGTGCCGCTGGTGCTGCACAACGTCGCCGGGCCGATCTGCCATGCGGCCTGCATGCACCTGGGCGCGCATATCCCGAATTTGTTCTTCGTCGAGTCGGTGCGGGCCTTCTACAAAACATATTTTCCCATTTTGTCGGACTTCACGCCGGATGTTCGTGATGGACACCTCGATGTACCCGCCGGGCCGGGTCTGGGCGTATCGCTGAATCCCGATGCGCTGCTCCGCGATGACCTGACTCGTCAGGTGTCGGATGGCGAGGGGCTGGCCGGTGGCCGGCGAGCGATGGGCGATCACTGGGCTGTTGAGGAAATTCGCTGACAGTGGTTGCGCTGGGGGCCGTGTGTGGTTCACAATAGGGGCTATTAGAAGGGATCACACAATCAGAAGGAAATCATTATGACTCTGCAGGGGTTGTTGAACCAGGGCGGTCCCATCGTCGCTGATGGCGGCATGGGAACCATGCTGTTCGGCCTGGGGCTTACCGAAGGTCACACGCCGGAACTGTGGAATGTCGAGGAACCGGACAAGGTCATTTACATCCACAACGAGTATATCAGGGCTGGCGCGCAGATCATCCTGACCAATACGTTTGGTGGCAGCCAGCTACGGCTGGAATCGCACGGTCTGGGTGACCGGACTCAGGAACTCAATGCAGCGGCGGCTCGTCTGGCTCGTCAGGCCGCTGATGCCGCCGCTCATCCGGTGCTGGTTGCCGGTTCGATTGGGCCGTGCGGCCAGTTCTTCTCTCCGCTGGGGCTGCTGACTCACGAAGCCGGTGTCGCCTCTTTCGCCGAGCAGGTGCGCGGGCTGGTGGCGGGCGGCGTCGATATACTGTGGGTCGAGACGATGTCCGACTTGCAGGAAGTGCGGGCGGCGGTCGAAGCCTGCCAGACGGTCGCGCCGGAGTTGCCGGTCGTGGCGACGATGACATTCGACACGCACGGACGTACCATGATGGGCACCACACCAGAGCAGGCAATGGAACAGTTTTCGCAGATGAATCTGGCGGCGTGTGGCGGCAATTGCGGTAACGGCCCGGCTGAAATCGAGGGCGTTATCGAGAAGATGCACGCCGTTAACCCGTCGGCTGTGCTGGTGGCGAAAGCGAACGCTGGCCTGCCACAGCTCATCGACGGCCAGACGACTTACGATGCCACCCCGCAGGACATGGCCGACTATGCGCGCCGTGTTCATGAGAAGGGCGCGCGCATCATTGGCGCGTGTTGTGGCAGCACACCGCAGCATATTGAAGCGATTGCAAGAGCATTAGGAGTACCGGGATAAAGAATTATGAAACGACTGGTTGCCCTGACCTGTGAGGCATTGGCGCGCTCAATCTATGCGCTTTCCGCCCAATCTGACAATACGATTTCCATCCGCCTGTTTAAGCAGGGACTGCACAACCGCCCCAAGAATCTGCGAGTGGTTCTGCAGGAGCAGATCGACGCGGTAGAGCCAGACGAGTGCGAAGCGATTCTGCTGGTGTACGGCATGTGCGGTACATCGACCGTCGGCTTGCAGACGCAGCATACGCCGCTGGTGATTCCGCGTGCCCACGATTGCATCACCCTGTATCTGGGGTCGGCGCAGCGTTACCAGGAAGAGTTCGAGCGGCACCCCGGTACGTACTGGTACAGTCTGGACTACATGGAACGGCTGGAAGAAGGTGCGCAGGTGGCGCTGGGCGCGGCGGGGATCGAAGCGGGTGAGGCACAGTACGAGGAATATGTGCAGCGTTACGGCCAGGAAACCGCCGATATGCTGATGGAGGAGATGCGCCGCTGGTCGAGTCACTATTCGCGCGCGGCGTTTATCGATACGGGACTGGGCAATAACAAGACTTTTGAAGAGGTGGCGCAGCGCAAAGCCGAGAAAGAAGGCTGGGTGTTCGAGCGTATGCAGGGTAACCAGCGGATGCTGAAAATGCTGGTGGAAGGCGAATGGTCCCCAGACGAATTTCTGGTGGTGCCGCCTGGGCATGCCATCCGGCAGACTTACCGTGACGATCTGATCGCTATTGAGCCGATCCAGCCTTCGTGATGGCTGATGGCGGAGACAAGATTGCGTTCTTATAACTCGACTTAAGGAGTACAACCATGCAATATCGTGAACTGGGACGAACCGGATGGAGCGTGTCCGAGATCAGTTTTGGGGCGTGGGCTATCGGCAGCGCCTGGGGACATGTGAGCGACGACGACGCGCTGGCGGCGCTGCACACCGCTGTTGACGCGGGTATCAACTTTATTGATACGGCGGACGTCTACGGCGATGGCCGCAGCGAGCGTCTGATCGCCCGTTTGCGCAAAGAACGCAGCGAGCCGATTGTCGTCGCGACAAAGGCCGGACGCCGCCTGAATCCGCATGTGGCCGAAGGCTATAACGCCCAGAACCTCAACGCTTTCGTCGATCGCAGCCTCAAAAACCTGGAGACTGACTGCCTGGACCTGGTGCAGCTTCACTGTCCACCGACCGCCGTCTACTATCAGCCGGAGGTGTTCGGTGTTCTGGATGACATGGTACAGGCTGGCAAAATCCGCTATTACGGTGTGAGTGTGGAGAAGGTCGAAGAGGCGCTCAAGGCCATCGAATACCCCAACGTGCAAACCGTGCAGATCATATTCAACATGTTCCGGCATCGCCCGACTGAATTGTTTTTCGAGCAGGCGAAACTGCGCAAAGTGGGTATTCTGGCGCGGGTGCCGCTGGCCAGCGGCCTGCTGACCGGCAAGTTTACCGGTCTGCCGTCTCTGCCAGAGGATGATCATCGTAACTTCAACCGGCATGGACAGGCGTTTGACGTCGGCGAGACGTTTTCCGGTGTGGAAGATTTCGAGCGTGGCTTGCAGGCCGTTGACGAAATCCGTCCGCTGGTGCCGCCGGGGGCAACGATGGCCCAGTATGCGCTGCGCTGGATTCTGATGTTCGACGCGGTTACCTGCGCCATCCCCGGCGCGAAGAACCCGGCCCAGGCGCAGGATAACGCTGCCGCTGCCGATCTGCCGCCTTTTAGCGACGCGGATATGCAGAGAATCCGCGACATATATGACCGTTACATCCGGGATCAGGTGCATCATCGCTGGTAGATCAGGTTGTCATCAGTGACTGCCTCGCAGTTCGTGTGAGGTGGGATCGCTTTTCTGGCGTATACTGGCAGTATCATGTGCAATGGGGTTCCTGCATAAACGCTTAAGGAGCAGTCGCAATGAATGATGATAATCCTCAGTCTACAGATGATCGCGGTCAAAGCGGACAGGATGAGCCGCAGTCTTTGGCGGATCGCATGAAGGCACAGCGTGAAGAGCAGGCCGCTGCTGAAGAATCCACGCCTGGTTCACAGTCCTTGGCGGATCGCATGAAAGCGCGGCGTGCGGAAAAGGCTGCTGAAGACGAATCCGCGTCGGAGCCGCAGTCTTTGGCGGATCGCATGAAGGCACAACGTGAAGAGCAGGCTGCCGAGCAGGCTGCTGTGCAGGCTGATAAGTCGCCCAAGCTGGGGCGCAATATTGGCGCGGCAGCGACTGCCGCCGCTGCGGACGCGGCGGATAGAGCGCTGGGCGCGGCGGGAACGGCGGCTGGTGCAGCCCGTTCGTTGGGGCGGCGCGCTTCTGAAGCCGGCGGACGCATCGAAGAGAGACTACTCGACAGCGAAGCCGCCGAACAACTCACGAAATTGATTGGCGACCAGAAAACCAAGTTCAATCGCCTCATCGAACGCAGCAAACTGACGCAACTGGTGCGCGATACGTCATCGCTGGAGAATCAGGTTAAGTCGCTGCCGCAGTCGGTCGCCGAACTGCGCGCGCGTGGTTACGCTTTTCGCAGTTATATGGAGCAGAAGAGCGAAGTCCTCGCCGATCAGTGGGGCGAGGTCAACGGCGAAATCAGGAAGTGGATCGACGAGGAGTCGCGCTCGCTGGGCGAGCATGTAAGCGACGCTGAGAAGTACATCCGCGATATTGATGCGGCGAAAGCAGCCACCACCACCCAGGAGCATTTGACACACCAGCTCCGCAGTGTCCTGGAAACACTGGAGACACGCGTATCCGCTGCCGAGAAGCACATCCGCCAGATGTACGATGATCTGCGCCGTGAGGTCCAGGTGATGGACAAGCAGCTCACTGAGGTGGGCTGGTTCCTGGAGCAGCGCGACGAGGCTTCGTTCAGCTTCATGCCTTCCGAGGCGGTATTCCTGGTAGCCGAAGCGACCTGGGACGCCAGTGGTAAGGACATCAACGGCGTGCTGTTCCTCACCGATCAGCGGCTGGTGTTCGAGCAGAAGGAGAAGGTCGGTAAGACGCTGGGCCTGTTTGGCGGGCAGATGGCACACGAACTCAAATGGGAAGCTCCGGTTAGTGCCGTCGAGGAGGTGCGTGCCGACAATAAGGGTCTGTTCGGCGGCAAAGACATGCTCTACTTCACGATGGGTGGCGGCGCGGCGCATCGCTCGATTACGGTTGAGGTCAAGGGCGGCGCCGACTGCAAGTTCTGGGCGCAGCAGATCAAGCGTATGGTCAGCGGTGATGCCCACGACGAGCGCGCCATCGAACCCGACCCGGAAATGATCGAACGGCTGCGCAGCGCGCCGACGCAGTGCGCGGTTTGCGGTGGCACGCTGCCGCAGGTCGTACGCGGGCAGCTCGAAGTGACGTGCAAATACTGCGGTTCGGTGGTCCGGCTGTAAGCAGCCAGCGTGTTATGCTCGCCGGTTGAATCGCTTTCAGATAAAAATCAATCAGGTCGGGGCAACCAGCGTCATCAGACGTTCGGAGTCTCGGCCTTTGTTTGTGCAGAGTGCCCGTAGTGGCCTATGGACTGCCGACAAGTGCGCCAGCCTCAGGTACAATGGATAGCGTATAAACTTAAAACCTGGCAGCCGCTGTGGCATGCTCAAGGAGGGGGAGGAATGAGCAAAACCTATGACCTGCTCAACATGGGGCGCAGTTCGATTGACCTGTATGCCAACGACGTTGGTGCGCCCTTTGTTGAGATCAACAGCTTTGCCGCCTATGTTGGTGGTTCACCGACAAACATCTGCGTGGGGGCGCGTCGTCTGGGGCTGAACACGGCGCTGCTGACCGCCATCGGCGATGACCCGGTGGGCGATTTTCTGCTGCATTTTCTCAACCGTGAGGGTATCCATACACAGTTTGTCCCGCGCAAGTCCGAGCATCGGACCAGCGCAGTGATCCTGGGCATCGAACCGCCAGACAAATTCCCCCTGGTGTACTACCGCGAAAACTGTGCTGACATCAACCTGACGATTGACGATGTGCTGGCGGCGCCGGTCACGGATTGTCAGGTGTTTCAGTTTGCCGGGACCAATCTGTGCCTGGAACCCAGTCGCAGCGCAACGCTGTTCGCCGCCGAGCTGGCGCGTCAGGCCGGGGCGACGGTGGTGCTGGACATCGACTTCCGGCCCGATCAATGGCATGACGTACGTGCCTTCGGCGTGCAGGTGCGGGCGGCGCTGCGCCTGGTCGATGTGGTTATCGGCACGGAAGACGAGGTCAACGCCGCCATGCTCACCAGCACTGAGCAGATGCAACTCACCCATTCGCAGGTGTCCGATGCACGTGTGGCAGGCGACATCCACACATCGGTTAGACGCATGCTGGATGCCGGACCGGAGGCGCTGGTCCTCAAGACTGGCTCACGCGGTGCGCAGGTTCATCTGGCCGATGGCGACGTGATCGACGTGCCCGGCTTCCCGGTGGAAGTCTATAATATCCTGGGAGCGGGTGATGCCTTCGGCGGCGGCTTTCTGTATGGACTGGTTCATGGATGGGACTGGTACCGGTCGGCGCGGCTGGGTAACGCCTGTGGCGCGATTGTTGTGACTAAGCACGGCTGCGCGAACTTCATGCCCACGATGGCGGAAGTCGAGGAATTTGTCGCCGGTTATGGCGGGCTGGAATAATCTTGTTGCGAAATGGAGCGAATTTGATGCAGTACACAGCAGAGAATATGTTACGCAAGAGTCAGGATACGGGCAAAAGTGGTGTGTTCGCGCAGGTGAACGCACAGGATGCCGGCTGGGATTACCTCAATATGGCCGCGCTGCGACTCAACAAAGGTGAGCGTTACAGCGGCACCGTCGGTGAGCACGAGCACCTGTCGGTAATTCTGGGCGGGCGCTGTAACTTCCACACCAGCGCCGGGGAATTTCGCGGCGTCGGACGGCGACCCAATGTGTTCAGCGGGATGCCACATGCGCTGTATCTGCCGCGCGGCGCGGAGTTCGAAATTGAGGCGCTGACCGATGGCCTGGAGATCGCGTCGTGCTGGGTGCCGACCGATGAGGACCACCCGGCGCAGCTCATTACCCCGGATGACTGCGACATCGAGATTCGCGGCGGCGCCAATGCCACCCGGCAGATCAACGGTATCATGCCGCCCGGCTCGGACTGTCACCGGATTGTGTGTGTCGAGGTCTACACACCGTCGGGCAACTGGTCCAGCTACCCGCCGCACAAGCACGATATTCACCGTGTCGCTGTCGATGGCACGCTGCTGGAAGCCGACCTGGAAGAGATTTATTTCTACAAGATCGACAACCCCAACGGCTACGCCTACCAGCGCGTGTACACCGATGACCGTCACATCGACGCGCTGATGATGGCCGAGAATCATGACGCAGTGCTGGTGCCGGAAGGTTATCATCCGGTGGTGAGCGCGCACGGCTATACGACGTACTATCTCAACTTCCTGGCTGGTTCGGCGCAGTCGCTGGCCAACAGCGACGATCCCGCTTACGCCTGGGTTAAATCGACCTGGACGTATGTGGACCCGCGCCTGCCGCTGGTCCATCATGGCATGGAACCATCCACGCGCAGAAAGGGTTAGACCGATGGCATCCCAGCGCCTCACGATGGCACAAGCACTGATTCTGTATCTGTCCCAGCAGTACATCGCCCGCGATGGCGTCGAGCAGCCGTTTTTCGCTGGCGTGTGGGGTATCTTCGGGCATGGCAACGTGGCCGGGATCGGGCAGGCGTTGCAGCAGTACGCCGACCGCATCCGCTATTACCAGTCCCGCAACGAGCAGGCGCAGGTCCACGCAGCTATCGCCTATGCCAAGCACAAGAACCGCCTGCAGACGTTCGCCTGTACGTCGTCGATTGGGCCGGGCGCGACCAATATGATCACCGGCGCGGCGACGGCGACCATCAACCGCCTGCCGGTGCTGCTGCTGCCCGGCGACATCTTCGCCGAGCGCCGACAAGGACCGGTTTTGCAGCAGTTGGAGAGCGAACATTCGCAGAACGTGAGCGTCAACGACTGCTTCAGACCGGTATCGCGTTATTGGGACCGGCTGGAACGCCCGGAGCAGCTCATCAGCTCACTGCCGGAAGCCATGCGCGTGCTGACCTCACCGGCGGAGACAGGCGCGGTCACGCTGGCGCTGCCCCAGGACACACAGACCGAAGCCTTCGACTATCCCGCCGGGCTGTTTGAAAAGCGCGTGTGGCAAATTCCACGTAACCGCGCCGACGCTGATGCCCTGCGCGTGGCCGCGCAGTGGATTCGGGAGAGCCGCCAACCGTTGATCGTTGCCGGGGGCGGCGTTCACTACAGCGATGCGACCGCCGCGCTGCTGGCATTTGTCGAGCGGACTGGTATCCCGGTCGGTGAGACGCAGGCCGGTAAGGGTGCGCTGCGTTACGATTATCCGCTGAATCTTGGCGCGCTGGGTTCGACCGGCACCGAGGGCGCGAACATCATCGCCCGCGAGGCCGACCTGGTGATCGGCATCGGCACGCGCTACAGCGACTTCACCACCGCGTCCAAGACAGCCTTTCAGGCTGAGGGCGTGCGCTTTATTAACATCAACGTGGCCGAGTTCGACGCCTACAAGCACAACGCGCTGCCGTTAACTGGTGACGCGCGCGCTACACTCGATGAGCTGCTGGAACTGCTGGCAGACTTTTCGACGGACGCGGACTATCAGCAGCGCTGCCGGGCATATAACGCCGCCTGGGACGCCGAAGTGCAGCGCATCTACACGCTGGAACACGAGCCGCTGCTCAGTCAGGGTGAGGTTGTCGGGATGGTCAACACCTTCAGCCGCGAGCAGGATGTGGTGCTTTGTGCGGCTGGCAGCCTGCCGGGTGATCTGCATAAACTGTGGCGCACCCGCGATCCGCGTGGTTATCACCTGGAATATGGTTATTCGTGCATGGGTTATGAGATCGCCGGTGGCATGGGCGTCGCCATGGCGGACCCTGAGCGCGAAGTCTATGTGATGATCGGCGATGGCTCGTACCTGATGATGAACAGCGAGATCGTGACGATGGTCCAGGAAGGCATCAAAGTGACGATTGTGCTGCTGGACAATCACGGTTTCGCCAGCATCGGTGGTCTGTCGGAGAGCGTCGGCAGCGCCGGTTTTGGCACGCATTATCGTGCCCGCACGGGCGAAGGTCAGCTTGCCGGTGATCCGCTGCCGGTCGATTACGCGCAGAACTGCGTCAGCCTGGGCGCGCTGGTCTTACAGGCAAAGGACCGGGGTGAGTTCGCGACGGCGCTTGAGGAAGCGCGCGCTGTGAAGGATCGCCCGGTGTGTATCGTCACCCAGGTGGACCGTGAGCAGCGGGTAGGTGGCTACGAATCGTGGTGGGATGTGGCCATCGCTGAGGTATCGGACAATCCCGATGTGCAGCAGGCCAGGGCTGAATATGAGGAACACAAGAAACGTCAGCGTTACTTCCTGTAGATAAGGATATTGATGCGATGACAATACGAATCGCCAGTGCCCCGGTATCGTGGGGCATCTATGAATTTGAGGGGATCGCGCCGCCTTTTACTTATACACAGGTACTGGACGAGATTGCGGCGACTGGTTACACCGGTATTGAGCTTGGCCCATACGGCTTCCTGCCGACTGACCCGGCTGTGCTGCGTGATGAACTCGACCGGCGCGGCCTGCAACTGCTGTCGGCCTTTGTGCCGGTGCGTCTGGTCGATGCTGATGCGCATGAGGCCGGCGCTCAGGAAGCGCTCAAAGTCGGACGGTTGCTGGCCGCTATGGGCGCGCAGGTTATCGTGCTGGCCGACGACAACGGCTCTGTGCCAGAGCTGGTGCAGCAGGCCGGACAGCGCTCTGGCTCTGCGCTGGACGCTGCGGGCTGGGATGTGGTCGCGCAGGGAGTCAACCGTATCGCCCGGCGGGTGTTCGATGAGACAGGTCTGCGGCTGGTTTTTCATCATCACTGCGCCGGTTACGTCGAGACGCCCACCGAGACGCGCGAGTTGCTGACGCGCACGGATGCTGATCTGGTGGGGTTGTGCCTGGATACCGGTCACTGGCATTATGCCGGTGGCGATGCAGTTCAGGCCATCCAGCAGTTTGGCGAGCGTGTGCGCTATCTGCATCTGAAGGACTGTCATGCGGGTATCGCTCAGGCCTGCCGCGAGGACAAGAGGGACTACTTTGAGGCAGTGCAGGCAGGTGTTTTCTGCCAGTTGGGGCAGGGCGAGGTCGATTTCCCGGCAGTTATCCAGGCTATGCGGGCGCTCAATTATGACGGATGGGCAATTGTGGAGCAGGACATCCTGACCGATGATCGTTCCGCGCCACGCCGTTTCTCGCAGGCAAACCGCGATTATCTGGCGTCGATTGGGCTTTGATTGAATTCGGGTGGGTGGCCGTAGCTGGGCATCCACGATAAAGACAAGGATGACAAGGTGAACGACAAACTACGGGTTGGCGTGATTGGCGCCGGGCGCATTGGACGTATCCACGCGCAGACGCTGGTGCAGGCAATTCCGCAGGCTGAACTGGTGACGGTGGCCGACATCGCGCTGGAATCGGCACAGGCGTGCGCGCGCGATCTGGGTGTGCCGCGCGCTGTGCAGGACATCGCTGACGTACTGAATGACGACTCGGTGCAGGCGGTGGTCATCGCCTCAGCGACTGATATGCATGCCGATCAGATTATCCAGGCGGCGCAGGCTGGCAAACACATATTCTGTGAGAAGCCCATCGCCGCCAGCCTGGAACAGATCGATGCGGCGCTGGCCGCAGTCGAACAGGCCGGGGTTAAGCTGATGGTGGGCTTTAATCGTCGCTTCGACCCGAATCACCAGCGCATTAAGCGGGCGCTGGATGAGGGAGAGATCGGCGTGCCGCACATGATGCACATCGTCAGCCGCGATCCAGCACCGCCGCCGCTGGACTACGTGCGTGTTTCGGGCGGGATGTTCTTCGACATGACCATTCACGACTTCGACATGGCGCGCTTTCTGCTGGGCGAGGTGGACGAGGTCTACGCATCGGCTAATGTACTGGTGGACCCGGCGATCGGCGAGGCGGGCGATGTAGACACAGCGGTGATCGTACTCAAATTCGCCAGTGGGGCTATCGGCACCATCGACAACAGCCGTCAGGCCGTCTATGGCTATGACCAGCGGGTTGAGGTGTTCGGCAGCGGCGGCAGTGTTGCCAGTGGCAATCTGCACCCGGATCAGGTTACGGTGAGTACGGATCAGCATATTCGGCGCGGCCTGCCGCTTAACTTCTTTATGGAACGCTACCTGACATCGTACCGCGTCGAAATGGCCGAATTTGTGCGCTGTGTCCTCAGGGATACACCACCGCCGGTTACTGGCGTCGATGGTCGTATGCCGGTGGTAATGGCGCAGGCGGCTCTGCGCTCGTACCAGGAGAATCGCCCTGTGCGGCTGAGTGAGGTGGGCGGTTAACAGCCGCTGGCATTTGGACAGTTTAGGTGAAAGAGACGATTGATGGTCCAGGAAATCTATAACTTTATCGGCGGCCAGTGGGTCAAAGCCGGTGCCGAACAGTTGGACGTAATTAACCCGGCCAGTGCCGAGGTCATCGGAAAGGTGGAGCTGTCTCCGGGTGAAGTGGTCGCGCAGGCGGTCGAAGCTGGCCAGCAGGCATTCCTGGAATGGCGGCGGGTGCCGGTCGGGGAGCGGATCCAGCCGCTGTTCAAACTCAAGCGACTGCTGGAAGATCACCTGGACGAGCTGGCGCGCATCATCACAAACGAGTGCGGCAAAACCTACGTGGAGAGCGTTGGCGAACTGCGACGCGGCATCGAGAATATCGAAGTCGCCTGCGGTATCCCGGTGCTGATGCAGGGCTATAATAATGAAGACATCGCGCGCGGCATCGACGAACACATGATTCGCCAGCCGTTGGGGGTGGTGATGGCCATTACGCCGTTCAACTTCCCGGCGATGATTCCGCTGTGGTTTTTGCCATATGCTGTAGCCACGGGCAACAGCTTTATCCTCAAACCCAGCGAGCGCGTGCCCATGACGACGGCGCGCTTGTTCCAACTCATCGAGCAGTGTGGTTTTCCGCCGGGTGTGATCCAACTGGTCAACGGTGGCCGGGACACCGTCGAGGCGCTGTTGGACCATCCGCATGTGAAAGCGGTGAGTTTCGTTGGTTCGACGGCGGTTGCCAGGGCGGTTTACAGTCGGGCGACTGCCAACGGCAAACGTGCCCAGTGCCAGGGCGGCGCTAAGAATCCGGTCATTATCATGCCTGATGCCGACATGGACACCACAACGCGCATCATGGCCGACTCGGCTTTTGGCTGCGCCGGGCAGCGCTGCCTGGCGGCTTCGGTGGCGATTACGGTGGGATCGGCGCGGACGGCATTCACCGAGCAGATTGCGGATGCCGCCGCAACTCGTGTGGTGGGCTATGGCCTGGATGATGGCGTACAGATGGGGCCGGTCATCAGCCAGGCAAGTCGTTCCCGCATCGAGCAGATTCTGGCCGCCGGTGAGCGTGAAGGGGTACAGGTGCTGGTCGATGGACGCGGTCAGTCGGTGGATGGCTATGGCAGTGGGTACTGGTTGTATCCGACTGTGCTTGAAGGCGTCGATCCACGCAGCAGCATCGCCCAGACTGAGATTTTTGGCCCGGTCCTCAGCCTGATGCACGCTGCCGACATTGACGAGGCGATTGCCCTGGTCAATGGACGTAGCTACGGTAATATGGCCTGCATCTTCACCAGCAGCGGCGCGGTAGCTCGCAAATTCCGCAATGAAGCTGATGCCGGCAACATCGGCGTCAATATCGGCGTGGCGGCGCCAATGGCGTTTTTCCCGTTTAGTGGTTGGAACGAGAGCTTTTTCGGCGATCTGCATGCGCAGGGACGGCATGGCGTGGAGTTCTACACGCAGACGAAGGTTGTTATCGAGCGCTGGCCGCGTGAGTGGAGTCGTCAGTTCTGATGGTGTGCGGACTTCTGCGAAAGGTCGATAGATGACGACGATGGGCAAGTATCGTCACCTGACACGCTGCACGACGACGGCGGGTCACTTTGTTGTGCTGGCGATCGATCATCGGGCGAATCTGCTGGACGCACTGAACCAGCACGCGCCGGAGCCGCTGTCGGACGCGGACTTTATGGCATTCAAAGTCGATGTGCTGCGGGCACTATGTCCGGCCAGCACGGCTGTGCTGACTGATCCCAATTACGGCCACGCGCCCGGGGTGGCGCAGCGGATCATCACCGGGCAGATGGGCTTGCTTTCGCCACTTGAAGTCACAGATTACGACGCGCATCCCAGCCGGCGCGACGTGCGCTTTATCCCCGGCTGGTCGGTGCGGCAGATCAAGCTGGCGGGTGGTGATGGGGTCAAGCTGCTGTTGTCTTATCATCCTGATGCACCCAACGCACCTGAACAGCGGACAGCGGTGCGGCGGATCATTGATGAATGCACCACATACGACATCCCATTTTATCTGGAGCCAATTCCGTACAGCCTGGACTCGAATAATGCGCTGACCAATGATGAACGATTGCAGGTATCGATTGACACCGCGCGCGAGTTCAGCGCGATGGGTGTTGATGTACTCAAGCTGCCGTTTCCGCTTGATGTGAAATTGAGTGACGATGAGTCTGAATGGCGAGAAGCCTGCGATGCGGTCAATGCGGCCTGTACGGTTCCCTGGACTTTGCTCAGTGCCGGTGTGGATTACGCGACGTTTCTGCGGCAGGCACGTGTCGCTTGTGAAGCGGGCGCTAGCGGCGTCATTGTAGGGCGGGCGGTGTGGACCGAAGCAGTCCGACTACACGCGGGCGAGCGCCTTGAGTTTCTCAGAACAGTTGGCGTACAGCGTATGCGCGAACTGGCAGATGCGTGTGCGGGTTCGGCGACTCCCTGGTTCGAACGGGTGTTGGCTCCGGTTGTGAAATCAGATTGGTTTAGCGCCTATGGCGGTGATTTGGATTTGCGGGAAAGTCCAGGAAATTCGTAGTTTTTGCCTTGACAGGGGCGGTACCAAATGCTATCCTATGCAGCATCAAGTGGGGGCGTGGTGTAGCGGTTAACATGCCACCCTGTCAAGGTGGAGATCGCGGGTTCGAATCCCGTCGCTCCCGCACTGGCTACGCAGAAACTTAGCCAAACCCTGGGAAATTGTTTCCCACTCAGCAGCGTCAGAGTTCCCCTCTGGCGCTGTTGTGTTTTCACCCAGAACCACGGCAAAGTCACCATGTAGCACCACGCCAATAATCTGGTCGTTGTAAACAAAGACGCGATCAACAATCTTGCTCACCAGCTGGTAACGAGCCTCATCCGGTTTATCCACTTCAGCGCAGGCATTCCAGTAGGTGCAGAAGTTCTCCAGCAGATCCGCCGCTTCAATCAACTCATCATAGTCGATCGGACGCAGGGCGTTCATCTCCTGCTGCAACAGTCGGCGCTTTTCAAGGTACTCGTCCTTATCGAGAAAGCCCTGTTCCCAGCTGAAGTCGATGCGCTCAACAATCGCCTGTACCTCAGCCATGCGTTGTAACGAGGCTTCGTTCTCAACACGGTTCTGGACGGCTTCTTCGACCCGCTCCCGGAAGCCATCCGGGATATCGAGTTGGGACAGGATCGCGACCAGCTGCCCATCAATCGTTGCGACGCGTGTGGCCTTCTGACCACACTTCTCGTAGCCGCGATCGTGGGCAAGGCAGCGATAGAACGACATTTCGCGCTGGTTGTGGTAGTAGGCACGCATCCGGCCATAGTTATCATCAACCAACCCGGTTGGCTTGTTGGCGATGCACCGCGCACAATACACGCGATCATGAAGCAGGTAGGTCCGCATCTCGGTGGGTTTACTGCGATGCACGACCATACCCGCTCGCACCTGCTGGCAGAGATCGAACAATTCGTCGGAGATGAAGCCGTGATGTTTGCCTTCGAACCAGTCTTTGCGCCCCCGACTGGATTTCTTTCCCTGGCCAAGTGAACCACTATACTGGGTATCAGAGTGAGACACGCGTCCGGTGTAGATGCGGTTCTGGAGCAGGTCGCGGACCATCTCTTTGTTGGCTGGCATGCGTCCGGCCCGCAATCGTTGCATAACCGGACGGGTCATCATCCACCGGGCGATGTCGGCATCGCTGTAATCGCCCGTCGCATACAGTCGGAAAGCGCGGCGCACGATGGCGGCCTGGCGCATGTTGATATACAGCCCGGGCGATAGTTCGGGCGTGGAATTGGCCAGCGTCACCAGATCGTAGCCTAAGGGCGGAATACTGCCGTTGAACTCGCCGTTGATGGCGCGCTGGCGCTTGCCGCGCTTGGTCTCACTGCTCAGGTTTTTGGAGTAGAAGGCGGAGAACACGCCGAGCATCTGTTCCATGAGGGCACTGTAGGGCGAGTCGTCCTCGTCTTCACTGAAACCCTCAACACAATAGAGCTTCAAGCCATATTCGTGGCGCAGGAGCATCTTGATCATGACGGTGTGGTTGTGGTCACGCGCCAGACGGTCGAACTTCCAGAATATGACGGCATCGAACTTGCCGCGTTCGGCTGCGTTGCGCATCTGATTGAACCCGTCGCGGTCGAGGCTCCAGCCGGACTTGGCGCCGTCGCTGTAGACGGCGACGACCACGCCGTTGCGCTCAGCAATCGCCTGCCGACACCGCTGTTCCTGCGCTTCGAGGCTCAGATCGTTCTGCATTTCGGACGAATAACGGGTGTAAATGGCAAAACGGACACGTCTCTCTGACTTGCTCATGATCAATCCTTTCGAGGAACTCATTCGGTTCAGGTGCTTCGTCGATTAGCCGAAATGGTCGGGGCAGATGGTGGGACATCCGCCCCGATATGTGTCGTTAGTCCGATGTTTCACTCATCATGGAACCACGGATGAGATCGGCTAAAGCCTCAGATTGCATGGGGATAATCTGCTGGCAACCATCAACCCGAGCATAGCCGAAGGGTTGTGGTTGCATCACACCGATGGCAGGGTCGCTATAGGCGGCGACCAGTTCCTGTGCCAGCAGCTGCTGATAGATCGGATCGACGATATCTGTTTGAGGGGCATCCAGATGATGCAGGCGGAGGCGGTAGCGATACCACAGCACCTCACCCAGCAGGTGCATGAAGTAAAGCTCACGCTCAGTCGCCGCGCGGCTGTCACAGATCACAGCATCGAGCAGACCGAGTGAAGCGGCATCGAATAGTGCCTGATAGTGAGGGAAATGGAACACACCAGCGGGACTGCCATTGCGTGCCAGAATGGCCTGTGTACAGTAGTGTTCCTGCTGGGTGGGCTGACCGCCAGGCAGGATGAAAACGCCAAGGCGAGGTTTATGACTGCTGCCGGACATGATTTGTATCCTCCTTGTCCTGTGTATCCGTCTCATCCGGGTCATCTGCTGAAGGGCGGGGTGTAATCATGAGCAGTACACCGCCGCGACCGGCAGATGGCGTTTTGTTGATCAGAGGACGATAGACCTCATCCTCAACCCGAACTGTGCCCTGGGAGAAGACGTAGCGGCGCATGGCTAACGTCTCTGCCTTAGCACGCGGAAAACAAAGCGACCCAAACCAACACAAAAGTCAGTAGGGCCGCTCATTTTACGCAAGACA
>CAZXCK010000074.1:0-21845 GCA_964639225.1 uncultured Anaerolineaceae bacterium
TTCGGCGCTTTGCGCCGAAAAGTAAGGGGTCAAGGGAGCCTGGCTCCCTTGCGGGAGCGCGAGGGTGGAACCCTCGCCAAAAGATTCTGGGACTTTGCAAAAGTCCTGACCAGAAAGGGTGCAACGGTTTACAAACGCAGCAGGCGCTGGCGCGGACACTCGCTTTGTGTCGTCTGCCAAACCGGTTACAATCGGCGACGGACGAGCGTTTGCAATCAGAGAGGTGATGCTATGCGTCTGGGTTTGATGGTGGGCTATTCCGGCTCGACCGTACAGCTTCCAATGGAGTTGATCCAGGAAGCCGACCGGCTGGGCTATTACGCGGTGTGGACCGCCGAGGCGTACGGCTCCGATGCGGTGACACCGCTGGCGTGGATCGGGGCGCAGACGCAGAGCATTCACCTGGGCACGGCCATCATGCAGATGCCCGGACGCACGCCCGCCAACACCGCCATGACCGCCATGACGCTCGACCAGCTCTCCGGCGGGCGTATGCTGCTGGGGCTGGGCCTCAGCGGGCCGCAGGTCGTCGAGGGCTGGCACGGCCAGCCTTACGGCAAACCGCTGGGCAAAACCCGCGAATACGTGGAGATCGTGCGCAAAATCCTCGCCCGGCAGGAACCGCTGGTCCACGACGGCCAGCATTACCAGATTCCGTATCGCGGCGATGACGCTACCGGCCTGGGCAAACCGCTTAAGAGTATCCTGCACGGGCGGGCGGACCTGCCCATTTACCTGGCGGCCATCGGCCCGAAGAACGTCGCGCTGGCGGCAGAGATCGCCGACGGCTGGCTGCCGATCTTTTTCTCGCCGGGCTTCTATGCCAGCACCTACCAGGAAGTGGTCGATTCCGGGCTGGCCCGCGCTGGAAAGTCGCTGGACACGTTCGACATCGCGCCGACGGTGTCGGTGGTCATCGACGACGATCTGGAGACGGCCTGGAACAGCGTGCGGCCCATGCTGGCGCTGTACATCGGCGGAATGGGGGCCAAAGGGCGCAACTTCTATTATGATCTGGCCTGCCGCTACGGTTTCGAGGCCGCCGCCGCCGAAATCCAGGCGCATTACCTGGCCGGGGATCGGGGCGAGGCGATGATGGCCGTGCCCAGCGAACTGGTCGATGAGGTGGCGCTGTGCGGGCCGGTGGATCGCATCCGCGACCGGCTGCAACGGTGGCGCGACAGTCCGATTACCACGCTGAATATCACCGCCTTCGACGTGCAGACGGTGCGCGTCATGGCGGAACTGGTACTGTAGAGAGGAATCGCCATGAGCGCCGACGAACACCGACGGCTGGCCGGGGACGACGCCATCACGCTGGCGATCGTCACGGTGAGCGACAGCCGCACACCGGATACCGACAAAAACCGCCAGTACATCGAGGCGCGCATGGCCGAACTGGGCCATCGCGTGGCGGCGTATCGCCTCATCAAAGACGAGCCGGAGCAGGTCGCCGCCGCCCTGGACGACCTGTGCGCCCTGCCCGATGTGCAGATCGTGCTGTTTAACGGTGGGACGGGCATCGCTCCGCGTGACACGACCTACGATGTCATCAGCCGCCGCCTGGAGAAGCCGCTGCCCGGCTTCGGCGAGTTGTTCCGTATGCTCAGTTACGACGAGGTGGGCGCGGCGGCCATGCTCAGCCGGGCGACTGGCGGCGTCTACCGGGGGACGGTCGTGTTTTCGATGCCGGGCAGCACCAACGCCGTCCAGACCGCGCTGGAAAAGCTCATCATCCCGGAGCTGAACCATCTGGCGTGGGAACTCACACGCAAGGGATAAACAGCAGCGCCATCGATGCGCGGGCGCTATCATTTCGATAACGTACAGCACAGGAGACAAGGTCATTATGCCCGGTTATTTTTCACTGCTCGACGGTCACCAGTACATGAGCCTGAAAACCTTCCGCAAAAGCGGCGCAGCCGTGCCGACGCCGGTGTGGTTCGCCGCCGATGGCGACCGGCTGGTAGTCGTCACCCAGGCCGATTCCGGCAAGGCCAAGCGCATCCGTAACAACGGCGCGGTCGAGGTCGCACCGTGCGACCGGGCGGGCGGTATGCTGGGCGTGGACTACGTCCCGGCTCAGGCGAAGCCGCTGCCCGACGGTCCCGCATCCGAACAGGCCGACCGACTGCTGAATCGCAAATACGGCTGGCAGAAGAAACTGTTCGAGATCATGTGGAAGGTCCGGCGAGTGCCACACGTTTACCTGGAAGTCACGCCACCGCCAGCCGCTGGCAATCGGTGAGGCCGGTCATTGGTGAAGATAACCGAACACAACGCCACCGGATTCGGTGGCTTTTTTAGTGCAAAATTCTCAGGTTGCGTTAAACTAAGGGTGGATATTGGTTCCTCACAGGAGGCTGCGATGCGCTATAAGACTTTGCTGACAGCTCTACTGGTGGTCGTGCTGACCGCCCTGGCCCTTGTGCCAGTGATGGCCCAGGACGACGAGATCGTCTTCGGTATGGTGCTGGTGGGACCGCGTGATGATCGCGGTTGGAGCCAGGCTCACTACGAAGGTGGCCTGTATGTTATGGAGCGCATGCCAGGCGCCGAGATGCTCTATTTTGAAAGCCTGAACCCGGCAGACGCCCCGGAGACGACGCTGCTGGACGTGGTTTCGCTGTTCGTTGAGGAAGGCGCGGAGGTGATCTTCACCACGTCTGACGCTTTCGAAGAGGACACGGCGGAAGTCGCGCCGATGTTCCCGGATGTGTTGTTCATCAACGTTTCCGGCGACGATGTGCTGCTGGAAACCGCCCCGGAGAACCTGGGCAACGTGATGGCGCAGATCGAAATCCCGCGTCTGATCGCTGGTTGTGCGGCGGCGCTGGTTTCCGATACCGGGCAGATTGGCTACCTGGGGCCGCTGATTAACGCCGAGACGCGCCGTGTGTCGGCGTCGGCCTACCTGGGTGCGCGCTACTGCTACGAGAACTATCGCGACGGCGACCCCGACGAGCTGCGCTTTGAAGTCACCTGGATCGGCTTCTGGTTCCCCATTCCGGGCGTGACCCTGGACGCCACCGAAGAGACCAACGCTTTCTTTGATCGCGGTTTCGACGTGGTGATGTCCGGCATCGACACGGTGGAAATGGTGACGGTGGCTGGCCAGCGGCAGGCGGACGGCGAATCGGTATATGCCATGCCGTACAACTCGCTGCAGGGCTGCGATGTCGCGCCTGAGGCGTGCATCGGCATCCCGTACTATAACTGGGGCGTAGCCTATACAGAGATCATCCAGGATTACCTCGCCGGTGAGTGGGAGCAGGAATGGGACTGGGCACCGCCTAACTACGACGACATGAACGACCCAGAGACCAGCATCACCGGCTTTATGCCCGCCGACGGCCTGGATGAAGAGTCGATGGAACTGCTCAACGAGTTCATCGATGACCTGATCGCCTTCCAGACCGACCCGGAGACCGAAGATTACTTCTTCCTGTGGGAAGGTCCGCTGAGCCTTCAGGATGGCACGGTGCTGGCCGAAGAGGGCGAGTACGTGGACATCATCGACGTCTGGTACCTGCCGCAGCTTCTTGAGGGCATGGTGGGAGCCAGCGAGTAAGCACCAACAGCAGAGCATAGCAAGTGAAGGGGTGTCTCGGTTACGAGCGCCCCTTTTTACACTAAACCCTTTCTCAAATGGCTACCAAAACACGATGAAGATCGAGCTGAGACACATTCATAAGCGCTTTGGCCCGATCCACGCCAACAACGACATCAACCTGACGTTTGGCGGCGGGCGGTTGATCGGCGTGCTGGGGGAAAACGGCGCGGGTAAATCTACATTGATGAAAATCCTGGCTGGTTACCAGCCGGCGGATTCCGGCGAAATCTGGATTGACGATAAGCACGTTGACTACAAAGGACCAGAGGCCGCCATCGAGCACGGCATCGGCATGTTGCAGCAGGACCCGCTGGACGTGGGCGCGTTCAGCGTGCTGGAAAACTTCACCTATGGCAGCCGCTCCGGGTTTTTCATCAACCGGGAGCGGATTCGCCGCCGCCTGCTGGAGATCGCCGGGCCGCTGGGCTTCGACCTGGAGCCGGACCGTCACATCGAGCAGTTGTCGATCGCGCAGCGGCAGCAGTTGGAGATTGTGCGGCTGCTGGCGCTGGGTATCCGCACGCTGATTCTGGACGAGCCGACGACCGGCATCTCCGCCGACCAGAAGGAGATGCTGTTCGACACGCTGCGGCGGCTGGCCCACGAGGACGGCATGACGGTGCTGCTGGTGTCACACAAGCTGGAGGACGTGCTGGCGCTGTGCGATGAGGTGGTGGTGCTGCGCGCCGGTGAGATGGTGGGCGATCTGGAGATGCCCGCCACCAAAGCCCAACTGGTGCAGATGATGTTCGGCCAGGAGGTGACTTTTACGCCGCGTCCACCCTCAAATCTGGACGGCGCGCCCCTTCTGCTGGAAGTGAGCGGCGCCAACCTGCGCGACGGTCGCCTGAATATCGCCAACGCCAGCCTGTCGCTGCGGGCTGGTGAGGTGGTCGGCGTGGCCGGTATGGACGGCAGCGGCCAGGAACTGCTGATGCGGGCCTGTGCCGGGCTGACGAACCTGCACGGCGGTCGTGTACGGGTGGGCGACCGCGATATGTCGCGCTGCGCTTACCCGGAGTTTATGCGCGCCGGGGTGGTTTTTGGCGCGGCGGGCCGTCTGGAAGAGGGTCTCATCGCCGGACTGACACTCACCGAGCATATGGCGCTGGTCCACCAGCAAAAGCCGCTGGTCGATTGGCGGCTGGCGCGGCGCTACACCGAACAGCAGATCGCCCATTACGCCGTGCGCGGGCGCGCTTATGACTTTATCGAGACGCTCTCCGGCGGCAATCAGCAGCGGGCGCTGATGGCGATGCTGCCAGAAGCGGCGCGGGTGCTGGTGCTGGAACAGCCTACACGCGGCCTGGACGTGGACTCCGCGCGCTGGATATGGGAGCAGTTGCTGGCCCGGCGCGAGCAGGGCGCGGCTATTTTGTTCAGCTCCGCCGACCTGGACGAGCTGATGCTCTACAGCGACCGTCTGATTGTGTGTTACGCCGGCGAACTGCATCCGGTGGATAATTTGCAGGCCGTCACTGTGGGCGACCTGGGTCACCTCATCGGCGGCGACTTCAGCAGGGGAGGAGATTGACTTGGACCGCAGACTGTTGCAGATCGGCCTGACGATTGTGCCGCTGGTGCTGGCGTTGGCGGCGACGGCCCTGCTGATCGTACTGCTGGACAGCGACCCGATCCGTGTGGCCGAAACGGCCTGGTCCGGGGCTTTCGCCGACACACGCCGTCTGGCCAGCGTGTTCAACTTCTGGATTCCGCTGGTGCTGGCCGGTATGGGGCTGGCGGTGACGTTCACCGCTGGCCTGTGGAACATCGGCATCGAGGGGCAGATGGTCATGGGGGCGATCTTCGCCAGTTGGGGCGCGCAGTTCATCGACCTGCCCAACATGGCGCTGATTCCCGTGTGTGTGGCGCTGGCCATGCTGGGCGGCATGTTGTGGGCGCTGCTGGCGGGCCTGCTCAAGACGCGCTTCGGCGTCCACGAGATTTTCGGCGGTGTGGCGCTGAACTTCATCGCGCTGAACGTCGCCATTTACCTCATCTCCGGTCCCTGGCAGCCCCCGGAAGGCGGCAGCGCCCAGGCGACTCCACCCTTCCCGGCGCAGGCCCGACTCGGCTACCCATCGTCCGATTTTCAGGTCAACCTGTTCTTCCTGGCGCTGGTGGCGGTGGCCATCGTCGGCATCGCGCTGATGCTGCGCGGCACGCGCTGGGGGCTGATGCTCAAAGCGACGGGCAAAAACGCGCGTTCGGCGCTGCTGCTGGGCGTGCCCACCGAGCGCGTGTCGCTGTCGGCGTTCGCCGTGTGCGGCCTGCTGGCGGGCATCGCCGGGGCGCACCGCGTGCTGCACACGTACAGCAGCCTGCGACCGTCACCGGCGGGCGGAATCGGCTTTCTGGCGCTGCTGGTGGTGCTGCTGGTGGCTTACCGGGCGTGGTGGGTGCCGTTTGTGGCCTTCGCCCTGGCGGCGGTGATCGCGGGCAGCACGCGCGTCAAGATTCTGCTGCAGCTCGACCAGTCGCTGGCTGGCGTGCTGCAAGGCATGATCGTGCTGATGATTCTGCTGTTTAACGGCGTCAGAGCGCGGCTGCTACCACCGCCGAAGAACAACCAGACCGACGAACCCGCGCAACCGCAGCCCAGCGCGGAGAAGGAGAAGACCGGCCCATGAACGACCCGCTGCTCAACACCCTGAACAGCATCGTCGCCAACGCCACACCGCTGGTCATCGCCAGCATCGGTGAGACGATCACCGAACGGGCGGGCGTCATCAACCTGTCGCTCAATGGCAGTATTCTGCTGGCGGCGCTGCTGGGCTTCGTGGCGGCACAGGCCACCGGGACGGTGGTGGCCGGTATCGCGGTGGCGATGCTGGTGGGCGCACTGATCGCGCTGATCGTGGCGGTGGGCGCCATCGAACTGCGGCAGGACCAGGTGGCGATTGGCTTCGTGCTGACGCTGCTGTGCGCCGACCTGGCGCGCTTCATGGGCCAGCCTTACGCCCGCATCCCCGGCCCGCAGATGTCCATCGTGCCCATTCCACTGTTGCAGGATATCCCGGTCGCCGGGCGCGTGTTTTTTATGCACGACCTGTTCGTGTACTTCAGCTTTATTCTGGTGATTGTGCTGTGGTTCTGGCTGTTTCGCACGCGGCCCGGCCTGACTCACCGCGCCCTGGGCGAACGCCCGGAAGCGGCCTTCGCGCGCGGCGCTAACGTCAACCTGATGCGCTACGTCTATACGATGCTGGGCGGCGCACTGGTGGGCCTGGCGGGCGCGGCCTACTCGCTGAGTGTCAAAGCGGGCTGGTCGTCCAACCCGCCGATGGACGGCGACGGCTGGATCGCGCTGGCGATTGTGATTTTCGGCGGCTGGCACCCCTTCCGCGTGATTCTGGGCGCGTACCTGTTCGCCGGGATGCGCGCGCTGGCTTCGGTGATTCAACGCTCGCCGGATATTGAGATTCCGCTGGTGCTGCTGAATATGCTGCCGTGGGTGCTCATGATTCTGACGCTGATGCTGGTCAGCAGCGGCGGCATCGAACGGCTGATGCGCGTGCTGCCGCGCCCACTGCAAAACCTGATGAGCGGCTTTCTGCGATCTGACCCGCCCAAAGCGCTGGGCACGACATTCGCCGACCGCAAAGGCAAAGCCTGACGTTCGAACCATCGAATCAAAGCGCGCGACCCGTACAGAGTCGCGCGCTTTTTGATTGGTGTGATGACAACCGTTTACTTTTGCAGCAGATGCACCGACTCCTCGTCGAACGTCAGGCCGGCGGTGCGGCCCTCGGCGAAGATGCGCGCATCGCGCGGGTCCTGCTCCACCACGACCAGCCGCTGGTCGTTGATGTTGACGATATACTCGATTTCAGAGCCGAGATACATCGCCTGCTCGACCGTCACCTGCGGCAGCGAGGGGTCGTCGCGCAGGGTGAGCGCCTCCGGTCGCAGCATGGCCACCACCGGCAGGTCGCCCTCCGGCGTGAACCACAGCCGCACCGAGCAGTCCTGGTTCAGGATGGTGACGTTAGCCATACCGTTGCTGGCGGAGTGGATGAACGCATCGACGAAGTTGGCGCGCCCGATAAAGTCGGCTACAAAGCGCGTGGCCGGGTAGCGATAAATCTCGCTGGGCGAGCCGATCTGCTCGATGATGCCCTCGTTCATGACCACGATGCGGTCAGAGAGGGCCATCGCCTCGATCTGGTCGTGGGTGACGTACACGCTGGTGATGTCCAGGCGGCGCTGCAACTGGTGGATTTCGCTGCGCATCGACACGCGCAGCTTGGCGTCCAGGTTGGACAGCGGTTCGTCGAAGAGCAGGATGGCCGGTTCCATGACCAGCGAGCGCGCCAGCGCCACACGCTGCTGCTGCCCGCCGGAGAGCTGGTTGGGGCGGCGGTCGCCCAAGCCTTGCAGGCCCATCAGATTGAGGGCGGCGGTCACCTGCTCGCGGATTTGGTGGCGTGGCAGGCGGCGCGTCTGCAGGCCGTAGCCCACGTTGTCGAAAACCGACATATGCGGGAACAGCGCGTAATTCTGGAATACCAGCGCCATGTCGCGCTTGTTGGGCGGCTGGCTGGTGATATTCTGCCCGTTGAGCAGAATCGTGCCGCTGGTGGGCATCTCAAAGCCGGCGATCAGGCGCAGCGTGGTTGTCTTGCCGCAGCCGGACGGTCCCAGCAGGGTGAGGAACTCGCCCCGATAGATATCGAGGGACACGCCGTTGACAGCGCGCACCGTCCCCTGGCCGCCGCGATCCTGAAACTCTTTGACGACATTATCCAGGCGCAGGCGAACTTCTCTGCTGTCCATTTACAAACCCCCTTCTATACGCCGTTCGGCCCCGGTCTGCGAGCCGACCAGCACATACAGTACACCGATGGCCACCATCACAATCAGGATCAGGATCACGCAGTAGGCGAAGGCGTTGCCGTAGCGCCCGTTCTCCACCTCGTTGAGAATCTGCGCGGTCATGATTTTCGTCTGCGGTGTGGTGAGGAAGATGATAGCGGAGATGGTGGTCATCGACCGGGCGAAAGCGTAGATCAGACCCGCCAAAAAAGCCGGGCGGATGAGCGGCAGCGTGATTTTGCGGAAGGTGCGGGCATTATCGGCCCCCAGGCTGATGGACGCCTCTTCGATAGAGGGGTCAATCTGCGACAGGGCCGCCGTGCCAGCGCGCAGCGCGGCGGGCGTGCTGCGCACGATAAAGACCAGCACGATGGCCACCGCCCCACCAAACATAGCCCGGCCCCCGGTCAGTTTGGGGAAGAGGGTCACCTCGCCCAGCACCGGCAGATTGACCACTGTCGCCGTGTTGAACATCAGCACATAACCGATGCCGATAATCGTACCGGGCACGGCGATGCCCAGCATGGTGCCGAAGTCCAGCCCGCTGCGCCCGAAGAAATCCTTACGCACCACCAGATAGGCGATAATCATGCCGATGAGACCGGCGATGGGGGTGGAGATGAGGGCCAGGCGGGTGGTATCGGCCATAGCCTGCGCGCCGATGCCGTTGATGACGAAGTCGAAGTTGTCCAGCGTGAAGGTGTTACGCACGCCCGGCACCTGCAGGAAGCCACCGGCGAAGATCATGCCATAGATGAGGCCGATGAGCAGGCAGATGGCCATCACCAGCCCGAACAGCGGCCACTTGACCAGCGGGTGGTTAATGGTCTGCGGCGTGCCGGACGGCTTGCCAGTCACCGTGACGACGCTGGTCCGGCTCACCCAGTAACGCTGCAACAGGAACACCGACAGCGATGGGACGAGCAGAATCACCGACAGCACCGCCGCGCCGGTGGTATCGTACAGGCCGATAATCGTCACGTAGATGCGGCTGGCCAGCACTTCGTAGTTGCCAGCCATCACCAGCGGATTGCCCAGGTCGGCGATGGCCTCGACGAACAGCAGCAGAAACGAGCTGGCGATGCCGGGAATGAGCATGGGCACAGTGACTGTGCGGAAGACGCGCCACTTGTTCGCGCCCAGGTTGGTGGCGGCTTCGTCCAGGGCGGGGTCCAGCGCCTGCATCATGCCGCGCAGGTTGAGGTAGGCGATGGTGAAAAACGACATGGACATCACCAGCACCAGACCGTCCAGGCCGTAGATGTCGTAGCGCAAGCCAAAAATGTCGTGCGAGATCATGCCGTTGCGTCCGAACAGGACAATGGTGGCGGTGGCGACGGCGAAGGGCGGCGAGATGACCGGAACCAGCGCGATGATGTGCATGAAGCGCTTGAAGGGGACATCGAGCTTGACCTGTACAAAAGCGAACAGAAAGCCCACCGCCGTACCGACCAACCCCACCAGCGCGCCCATCACCAGCGTGTTACGGATAATGTTCAGATAAACCTGCGACGTCAGATAACGCTCGAATAAGGGTACACCGTCTTCGGAAAAGCTTTCACCGATCATCGCCGACAGCGGCAGAATAATGGCGACGATCACAAAAAAGACCATCAGCGCCAGCACAATGGCCAGCAGCGGATCGCGCGTGATGACACGCACGCGGTTGACCTGTTGTTGTAGACTTATGGCTGCCAAGATAGGCTCCTGATACAAAAATTAACCCCTACCCGCAAGAGCAGGGGTTAATTGTCCTTCGAAATAGGCGTCGCGCCTTGCCGTTGCTAGTTGGCAGGCTCGGTGGCGACCTCGGCGTCGAAGCGCTCGGTGATGGCAACGCGGTTCATGCCAGCGGCTTCGAAGTTATAGTCAATCACGTTGATCTCGGTCAGGTTAACCGCCAGGTCAGAGATGGCCGCATCCGGGTTGGTGGGGAGCTGCAGGGAGTTAACCGTCGGGCCAATTTCCTGCGCTTCGGCGGTCAGCGCCCAGTCGTACCACAGGCGGGCAGCTTCCGGCTCTGGGCCGTTGGCGATGATGCCCATGCCACCGATTTCGTAACCAGTGCCTTCTTCGGGGAAGGTGGTGACCAGGATGCCATCGAAGCCCTCTTCCTGGAGCTTGACGCAGTCATGCGAGAAGATGATGGCCGTGGCGATTTCGCCCTGGCCAGCCAGCGTACCGGGGGCCGAGCCGGAGCGGGTGTACTGGAGAATGTTGTTGTTCAGTTCCAGGAAGTATTCAAAAGCGTTGTCCACAGCCGCTTCGGTGGGGAAGCCATCTTCATCGTAGCCGGTGCCCTCTTCTTCGGCTTCCAGTTCGTCCGCTTCGAGCTGGACGATGGTCCAGAAGGCGGTGAAGGCCGTGCCAGAGGTGGCCGGGTGGGCCATCGCCACGCCACTGCTCATCTCAGGGGCCAGCAGGTCTTCCCAGGAAGTCGGGGCATCGACACCCAGCTCTTCCAGGATTTCAAGGTTGGAGCAGAAGCCCAGCGCGCCGACGTAAACGCCGGTCCAGGTGCCGTTTTCGGCGTCACGGTACAGCTCAGGGATGTCTTCCGCGTTGGGCGAGAAGTAGCTGTCCAGCAGACCTTCTTCAGCGGCGGCGATAAACGCATCGGCGGGGCCGCCCCACCATACCGAGAATTCCGGGTCTTCCTGCGAAGCGCGCAGGCGGGCCAGCGATTCGCCAGAGGACATGCGGACGTAGTTGGTCGAAATGCCGGTCTCTTCCTCGAAAGCCTGCGTCATAGCCACACACCAGTCTTCCTGTGGCGTACACAGCACGGTGAGTGTGTCTTCCTGCGCGGCGATGGGGGCTACAGCCAGCACCAGCATCGTCGCCAGCAGAAACAGCACCATAAACAGCGGTCTTTTGAACGTTTTCATGAATGTAACACTCCTTGTATCTCGGACCATTCGGCGATGGATCGCCAACATGAAAAATACCTAAAAATTGTTAAATTTTGTTTAAGGAATTTAACCGTGTGCATTAAGTGCCCTTCATGGTCAGATTAGGGTACGGTTGGCGTGGGTGTTGGCTGCGGAAACGGTGTGCGTGTGGGCGGCGGCACGCCACCCTCGCACAGCGGCGTCAGGTTGAACTGTTCGCGGTCCTCGCAGGTGGGCTGCGGCACAAACCGGTTGTGATAAGCCCAGGCGATGAGGTCCTGCGGGCGCAGCAGGGCGCGCCACTCGCGGATGGTGGCGTCGGTCATGCCGGTGAGAATAGTCAGGCCGTCAGGGTCAAAGCGCACACTGCGAAAAGAAGCGGCGCTGCCGGGTATGATGTAACGGCGCACCTCAAAACCGCTGGCCAGGTCCCACAGGCGCAGCGTGCGATCACGCGAGCCGGACGCCAGCAGCGCGCCATCCGGGCTGAAGTCCACGTCCTGCACGGTGCGGTCGTGCCCCAGAATACGGCGCACGACGCCGGTGGGCTGGTAGCGCGAATCGCCAGTCGTATCCCATACGATGATGGCGCCGTCGTTGGCGCCGGTCGCCAGCCGCTGCCCGGAACGGTCGAAATGTGCGGTCAGCACGGCGTCGGCATGGCCTTTGAATTCCTGGATGACACGCCCGCTGTCGATGCTCCACAACAGGGCCACGCCATCGTTACCCGCCGAGGCAAAACGCTCGCCATCCGGACTCACGGAGACGTCCCAGGCGGCGCCGGTGTGGCCGGGCGCGTCCTTCTGCAACTGAGGACCATAGCGGCGCACAATATCTCCGGTTTCGATGTCCCACAGCACGATGCTGCCATCCAGCGCGCCGGATAGCGCCCGTCTGCCATTTGGCAGCAGCGCCACGCTGACCAGCGGACCGGGCCGCAGTTCGTCGCGCAGGGTGAGCCGGGGCTGGCCGCTGGCCACATCCCATACGATCAGGCTGCCGTCCTGCGACACCGAGATCGCTGTCGTCTGGTCGGCACTCAGATCGACGTCATAGACCGGGCCGCTGTGCCCCTGGAATTCCTGGACTGTCTGGCCGGTGTCGCGTTCCCACAGGCGCAGCGTGCTGTCGAACGAGCCGGAGAGCACCGAACGTCCATCGGCGCTGTACACGGCGGTGATGGTGCGGGCGTTCACGTCGAGGCTGTGCCCCTCGTAACGCCGGACCTCGTCGCCGCGCTGTAAATCCCACAGGCGGGCGGTGCCATCCGCCGACGCGGTGAGGATCAGCGTATTGCTGTCCGCGTACTGCACGCGCTGGACGGCCTGCGTGTGTTCGGCGTAGATGGCGGTCTGCTGGGTGGTGAACGGATTCCACAAGCGCACGGACGCATCATCGCCGCCGCTGGCGAAACTGCGCCCGTCCGGCGCATAGGCCACCGCGAGAACGGCCCCCTCATGCCCGTCAAAGACACGCACCTGCCCGCCCGTGTTCAGATTCCACATGCGAACCGTGCCGTCATCAGAGGCGGTGAGTCCCTGCGCGGCGCTGACCGGGCTGAAGGCGACGGCGTTCACCGCGCCCTCGTGGCCTTGCAGCGTCTGCAGCAGCTCGCCATCGAGGGTCCACAGGCGGGCCACACCGCCGCTGTGTCCGGTGAGCACTCGCTCGCCATCCGGGCGGATGTCCACGCTGATGACAGCCCCCTGCCCGCCGCTGTACACCGTCAGGATGCGCCCGGTCGCCAGTTCCCAGCGGATGGTCTGGCCGTCGGCGCTGGCCGCCAGCAGATAGGCGCCGTCCGCGCTGAAGGTGAGCGCGCTGACGAGGTCGGTGGGGCCGGAAAGTTCGCGCAGCAGTTCGCCGTCCGCAGTCCACAGCAGCACGCGCCCGTCGGCATCGCCGCTGGCGATCACCTGCTGGTCGGGACTGACGGCCAGGCTCCAGATGGTGGCGGAATGGCCGCCCGAACTGCCAGTGCCGAAGCGATTTAGCTCCTCACCGCTGGCCACGTCCCAGACCACAATTTCGTTGCTGCTGGTGGTGAGCGCCTGGCCTTCGGCTGGCAGCAGCGCGGCGGCATAGACGTTGGTCCCGGCCTGGTCGAAGAGCTGGCGCGTGCCCGGCGCGAACACGATGTCGGCCAGTGTGCGCTGGGCCTGCGGTGGCGGGTTCTCAACCTCGTTGGCATTGACGGCCAGCAGCAGCGCCATTTCGTTATCCTGGTCGGCGCGGGCCTGATTGGCACCGGACGCGAGCACCAGACTCAGGGCGCGGCGTTCGTTGGCGACGGCGCGCTGCTCGTTGGCGACGGCGGTCCCCAGCGCGGCCTGCTCGCCGGCCAGGGCTTCCTGGGCGCGCTGCTCGCTGTTGACGGCCAGCAGAATCAGGGCGATGGCCGCCACCAGGCCGACGATCAACACGCCGACGGTGCTGCGCAGCCGGTTGGCCGCTTTGCGCTGCAGAGCCAGCTCACGCTCGACCTGCAACTGGCGTCGCTGCTCGCGGCGGGCGTTCTCCTCGATGCTGGCCTGGATGAATTCGCGCTGGAGCGGGGTGGCGTCGGCTTCCTGGAGCCACGCCTGCGCCCGCAGCAGACGATTGCCCACCAACAGATAGGCGACATCGCCGCCACCCTGCCGCCAGTCCTGGGCGGCCTGAAGCAATTCCGTGCCCTGGCGCAACTGCTCCACATCCTCGGCGACCCAACCCCGGAAGCGTTCCCACTCGCGGACGAGCGCCTCGTGGCCGATCTCGATCATCACGGTGGGGACGGCGTCCTCATCAGAGCTGGAGCCAATCTGGCGGCTGGCGATGAGCAGGCGCGTCTCGGCAGCGGTCAGCAGATCGAGCAGCTCCTGCACGGCCTGGTCTGGCACATCGCGGAACACCAGGTCGGCCCGCTCGACTTTGCGCCGGGTGGCCTCGCCCGTCTCGCTGACCTCGACCAGACGCAGCAGCACGCGCCGCATAATCGCCTGCTGGGCGCTGCCCATGCGCAGGTAAATATCCTCGGCGTGGCGGGCCAGCGCCTGACGCACGCCACCGATGGCGTCGTAAGCCTCCGTCGTCAGGTAGATGCCGTCACGGCGCTGGTACAGCTCTTTGAGGGCGTATTGCAGCAGCGGCAGCGAACCAGGCTCACGGCGCACATCATCGAGGATGCGCTGTGGCAGGCCGTCGTCGTAGACCAGCCCCACCGCCTGCGCTGGCCCCTCGATGGCGCGCAGCAGTTCGACGGCGGTCATCTCGGCGACGATAATCATGTTTTCCTGCTCGAACAGCTCGGCCAGCGCCGGAAAGCCGCTGAGCCGGTCGAAGAAGTCGGCGCGCATGGTGATGACGATCATGGCGCGCCCGCCGGGTTCGGTGGCGGCGTGTTCCAGCAGATTCAGGAACTTCTCGCGTTCGGCGGGGCCAGCACGGGTGAACACTTCCTCAAACTGATCGACGACCAGCAGCAGCCGGGCGTCCTCGTGTGCGCCAGCCAGCGCCATGTCGATCACGTCGTCTATGCGCTCAACGCCTTCGCCGAGCATACGGGTGATGTCGGCGGACTGCGCGCTTTCGATCAACGGGGCCAGCCGCTGCGCCAGCGCCTCGACCGGGCTGCCGCCAGGCATGAAGATCGACATGCGCCAGTGCTCGCTGGCGGGCAGTGCTCCCCGGCGCAGGGTAGGCATGATGCCAGCGCGCACCAGCGAGCTTTTGCCGCTGCCGCTGGCCCCCACCACCGCCAGAAAGCGCGTGGGGCGGTCCTGGCGCAGCCGCTGCAAGGATTTCTCGATGAGGCGCTCGCGCCCGAAGAAGAAATGCGCATCCGTCTGCTGGAAGGCTTCGAGTCCCTTAAACGGGTTGGGGATGGCGGCCACATCGACCACGTCGTAAGCGCCCACCCGACGCCTGCCGGGCAGCGCCTGCAGCAGTTCCGGGAAGGCGGCTTCGTAGCGCCCCTCGAACTGGATGAAATGCACATCCAGCAGCCAGCGCAGGGACTCGACGGTCTGAAGGTCTCCGAGGGCGTTTTCGACCATCACGGGGATGATGGTCTTTTTCTGCTGGCGGGCGCTCTCGATTTCGCGCTGGACCCATTCGCTGGCCACCGCCGGCGGCGACAGGCACACGATGACGATGCCCGACAGCTCGATGCCCCGGTAAATCTCTTCCTGCCACATTTCGCCGCCGTGAATCTGGCGGAAGTCCACCCATACTTCCATTCCGGCATCGCTCAGGTCGCGGGCCAGGCGTTCGGCAAAGCTTTTATTGCGCCGGGAATACGATACAAACACTTTTTCCATCAGCTTTTTCCTGCGCGTCCGGGTACGGTTTCTTCACCCATTATAACGGCTTCTGCCAGAATGCGATGAGGGCGTGGGGTTTGTGGTGTATGTGGCGTTGGCCCTTCATAGTTTTCTAAGCGGCGGTCAAGGTCTGCGTTAAGGTTGGGTTGATACCATGCAGGCCGAAAAGTCAGTGTTGGATGGAAAGCGGGGAAATCCGTATGGCGATTGATCTCTACTGGGATGACGACGAACAGACGACCATGCTGTGCGTGTTCGAGCGCGGCTGGACCTGGGACGACCTGTTCGAGATGCTGCACACCGCGCGCCGCGCCACCGACGAGCGCGATTATGAAGTGGGCGCTATCATCGACCTGACGCACGGCTCGGAGATTCCCGGCGGCTCGATTTTCAGCGCATCCACCCGCGAGAATGCCCGGCGCGTGCTGCGCATGGGCGAGGACGGGCGCGGTCCGCTGGTTCTGGTGCGGGCTGGCAGCGCCATCAAAACGCTGCTGAAGGCAGTCGCCATGCTGGACAAGAGCGCGCTTGAGGATGTCTACTTCGCCGCCAGTCTCGACGAGGGGCGCGCCATACTCCAGCGGCGACTGGCAACGGACAGACGCCGCACAACCGTCTCCTGAACATCTTCGACGGCCTGCACCTGAACGCGGGCCGTTTTTTATCCCCAACCAGGCAGCGCCTGCAACCACAGCCTGTTGTTCTCCGTATAGAGCCTAGATCAAAAACATCCGGACTCGTTCCGATACTAGCCTTCAAAAGGGGAAGCAAACATGACGGGGAACAGCAACAATGTTGTCTTGCGCGTGGAGAACCTGCGCAAGGACCTGAGCGTTGGTGAGGTGACGGTGCAGGCGCTGCGCGGTGTGTCGCTGAGTGTGCGACGCGGCGAGATGCTGGGCATCATCGGGCCGTCGGGCAGCGGTAAATCGACGCTGCTGGGACTCATCGGCGGGCTGGACACGCCGACCGAGGGCACGGTCCACATCGACGGCGTGGACATCACCAACCTGGGCGAGCGCGCCCTGACGCGCATCCGCAACGAGAAGATCGGCTTTGTCTTTCAGTCGTTCAACCTGATCCCTACCCTGACGGCGCTGGAAAACGTGGCGCTGCCGGTTCAGTTCTCCAAGAGCCGGCAGTTCAACCCCCGCCAGCGCGCCAGCGAACTGCTGGAAATGCTGGGCATGGGCGACCGCCTGGACCATCGCCCGACCCAGCTCTCCGGCGGGCAGCAGCAGCGCGTGGCCATCGCGCGTTCGCTGGCCAACAATCCGCCCCTGCTGCTGGCCGACGAGCCGACCGGTAACCTGGACACGTCATCCAGCGAGGTGGTCATGGAAGCCTTCCGCCGTATTCAGAAGCAGATGGACACAACGATCATCGTGGTGACGCACGACATGGACGTTGCTTCGCAGCTCGACCGCGTGATTACGCTCATCGACGGTCACATCGCCGATGACGTCGATCCGCGCTCGACAGCGACACGGGCCGCCATCAGCACCTATAAAGAGAAGCGCGACACTGGCGAGCTGCACGCTGTCAGCAGCGAGCAATAGGGGAAAACACCATGTTAGACCGTGTGCGATTTTTTCTGCAACATTCGATCAACGACCTCAGAGTGAACCGGCAGCGGACGCTGTTCGCGCTGCTGTGTATCGCGGCGGGCGTGGCGGCTATCGTCAGTCTGCAGACGCTGGCGGTGATGATCTCCGGCACGCTGACCGGCAACCTGCAAGAGAACAACCGGGGCGACATTCAGCTTATGCCGCTGCCAGATGCCTTTGGCGAATCATCCGAGGCGCTCCAGCGCGGGGTCGAAGACGGCCTGCTGACCGAGCTGACGACCAGCTTTATGGGCCAGCAGTTCGACCAGTACTTCCTGAGTGAAAACGGGCAGGACGAGCTGCGCGCCTGGTTCGAGGCCAACTACCCCGGCCCGGTGGATGTCACCTTCCACCAACTGCTGGCCGACCCGATGTCGCTGTTTGTGGGCGGCGGGCGCGGCTCGTCGGTGACCAATCCGCAGACGGGCACGGCGGCCAATCAACTGATGCCGCTGGTCATCGACGTGGACGTGTATCCGTTTTACAGTGAGGTACGCACCCAGCAGGGCCAGACACTGGCCGAGGCCATCACCCAGCCGACCGACATCATCCTCAGCGAGAATGTGGCC
Organism: uncultured Anaerolineaceae bacterium; assembly: GCA_964639225.1. GTDB lineage: Bacteria > Chloroflexota > Anaerolineae > Aggregatilineales > Phototrophicaceae > CAZXCK01. Next base: position 17,797 of record CAZXCK010000074.1, read on the forward strand.
GCTGACCTGGATGTGAGCGTAGGCGATACGGTACTCATCAGCCGGGCCGACGAGCCGTTTACGGTGGTGGGCGTTGTCGATACCTCCGCCGAGGTCAAAGACCCGGGCGTGGACATCTTCCTGGCGCTGTTCGGCTATTACTACCTGGACCAGAGCGCCATGTCGCTGTTCGAGGATGTCGAGACGATGTACAGCACCCTGTATGTGCGCCTGGACAACGCCGAGCCGGAGCAGATCAACGCGATCAGCGCCAGCTTCCGCGAGCAGTTCCCGTATCTGGAGACCACCACCACCGAAGACCTGCGCCTGAATTACAGCAGCCTGTCGGACGCCATCGACCAGTTGGTGACGGTGATGGGTCTGGTGGCGCTGCTCATCGGCAGCATCGGCATCATCAACACCATGCAGGTGATCGTGCGCCGGCGGACGGTCGAGGTGGCCGTGCTCAAGACGATCGGCCTGCAGGCCAACGAAGTGACGATCCTGTTCCTGGTGGAAGCGTTCATCATGGGCGTGGTCGGCAGTGTACTGGGTGTGCTGCTGGGATGGGTGGCGGTGTTCGGCATTCGCGGCGCTGCCGAGACGGTGCTGGCGACCTCGCTGGACTTCCGCTTCGCGCTGGAACCGGTGGTCAACGGTCTGCTGGTGGGCACGGTGATTACGACCGTGTTCGGCTTTTTGCCCACGCTCAGCGCCGGGCAGGTGCGGCCCGCTGTGGTGCTGCGCCCCACCGATGACATCGTGCCGCGTGCCGGTCGCTGGCGCGTGCTGCTGGCGCTCGTGGTGACGATGGCGCTGCTGATCGTCATCGCCCAGACCATCCTCAACAACATCACGCTGGCGGTGGCCGTCATCGTGGGGGCGTCGTTCGCGGTGGCCTTCCTGTACGGTCTGCTTAACCTGATGGTGTGGCTGGTGGGCCGCTTCTTCCCGTCGCTGGGGATTGTGGACCTCAAAATCTCGCTGCGGCAGATGCTGGCCGGGCGCAGTCGGGCCGCTGTGACGCTGCTGGCACTGGTGATCGGCGTGTTCTCGCTGAGCCTGATAACGCTGTTCGCCCAGTCGATTTCCAACCTGCTGGAATATGCCTTCGACGAGGCCGCCGGTGGCAATACCATCGTCATGGTGCAGGACGAGTCGCAGTTGGACGACGTGCTCGCCATCCTGGACGAGAACGAGGCCATCACCGAGTATCGCACACTGCGCAGCTTTACCACGCAGTTGGTGTCGCTGGAAGAGAACGGCACCGTGCTGTCGCTGGACGAAATTGACGCTCGTATGGCCGACGCGCCCGCCAGCGGCATGATGGCGCTGCTCGGCTCTGGCAGCGAAGCCGGTGACTTCCGCAGCGTGGAGACACTCTCGATGATGCTGGGCAGCATCGACGCGGTGGAAATCGAAAACGTGACTGACCACGACATGCGCCGGGGCCGCGCCCTGACGCCAGCCGACGAGGGCCAGCCGGTGATGGTGTTGCAGGAAAACGACCTGTTTACGGCTGCTGGTGTTGACGTGGGCGACCGGCTGACCTTCACGCTCAACGAGAGCGATGAGACGATCACACTGGAAGTTGTCGGCATTCAGGCGTCGAGCCTCGTCAACAGTGGTTTCGAGAATGCGTCCTATGCGCCGGTATCGGCCTTCAATGGCCGCGAGGCAGACGTCATCAACGTGATTACGCGGACGGACTCCGAGGCGATGGCGGACCTGCGCCGTGACATGGCCGCTGTGCCGGGCACGTTCATCTTTGAGACGACGTTCCTGGTCGATCTGGTCACCGGGCTGATTGACACCTTCACCGCCTTCCCGTCGATGGTGGCCGCGCTGGGCCTGATCGTCGGTGGCGTGGTGATCGCCAACTCGGTGGCGCTGACGACGATGGAGCGCCGGCGCGAGATCGCTGTGATGAAGGCCATCGGCCTGCACCGCGAGCGCGTGCTGGGCATGATCCTGCTGGAAAACGGCGTGCTGGGGCTGATTGGTGGGCTGATCGGCGTGGGGATTGGTCTGGTGTGGCTGAGTATACTGACCACCATGCTGTCGCTGACATCGGCTGTCATTCCGTTTGGCACGGCCTTCCTGCTGATGCTGCTGTGTGTGGCGGTGGCGCTGATCGCCGCCATGACGACCGCCTGGACGGCCAGCGGCGAGAAGCCGCTCAACGTGCTGCGCTACGAATAAAGGCGCGGCCAGCCGACCAGCAAAAACAGACCCCGGACGTGTGCCGGGGTCTGTTGATTCTGGCGGGTGTCAGTTACATTCGATGACGCCTTCGGGCGGCGGGACGGCTTCCGTCTGGACGCGGAAGAACTCCTCGATGTACATGGCGGCCAGCGCCGGGTCGCGGACGATGACCATGTTCTCGTCGTTGTTGTTGGTGGCGTTGGACGAGAAGTTAAACGAACCCGTAGCGACGGTGTGATCGTCGATGATGAAAACCTTATGGTGGAAGGTGAACGGGTTGCCATCCTGGCGGGCGGGCAGACCGGCACAGTAGAGCCTGGGCAGCTCGCTGAAGTCGGTGCGGCTGCCGCGCAGCTCGAAGATAGCTTCTACCTCAAGCCCTTCCTGCGACCGGCGCAGCAGCGCCTCGCCCAGTTCGTCCAGCGTAAACGAGAAGGCCATCACGCGGATATGAGACTGCGCGCTGTTGATGAGGTCCAGCAGCGTGCCGACGACGTCATCTTCCGGCGAGAACAGAATCTCAATCGGGACGCCATCGACGGTGAAAACGGTCCCGAAATTGTCGGACTGGCTGCTTGAGAACACGCGGTCCACAAACATCTCGTCGAACTTGGCCTGGTAAATCTCGGCGGCGCGGCGCGAGCGCAGCACCAGCAGGTTGTTGTTGTTGCGATAGGTGCCATTCATGGTGAAGTTCATCGAACCGGTGATGACGGTGACGCCGTCCATAATCATGAATTTGTTGTGCATGAAGCCGGTGCGGCTGTCATCGACGACCGGCACGCCAGCGTCGATCAGCATGTTGATGGTGGTGCGCTCGTCCTCCAGCGTGTGCTCATCATCGACGACCATGCGCACGCGCACGCCGCGATTGTGGGCGTCCAGTACGGCCTGGGTGATGCGCGGGTTGTTCCACTCGAACACGGCGATGTCCAGCGTGCGCTGCACCGTATGGATAGCGGCGATCACCTCCTCATCGACGCCATCGACATACGTCGATTCGTCGCGTTCGCCGGTGGGCGCGGTAAAGTACACCGTCCAGAAGCGCGCCTGTCCGCCGTAGCCCTGCCCCAGACTGATGCGGCTGACTTCGGCGGGGGCGATGGCGACCGGCGTGCCGTCGGTGATGGATGGGCGGGTGGGCACAGCCGTCGGCACGACGGTGGTGGGTTCGCTCTCGTCGAGCAGGTCGCCGATGTCGATGCCCAGGTAGGCGCTGACGGCGATGATGATGGCGCCGATAATGGTGTAAACGACTCGCTGTAACGGGGTGAGCTTCTTCTGCTGACTGGACTGCGAACTGCCAGATGCAGACTGGCGTTTTCTCGACATTCAATAACTCCGTATAGAAAGAAGGCTTCAGGTCAGAAACGGATTGGTCGGCGTGGTGGGTGTGGGCGGGTCGCCCAGGTTGGTGGAACCGGTATCGACCAGCGCCAGCAGCGCGCGCACGTTGCCGTCTTCATCCAGCGATTGCTGGCGTTCGAGGTAATCGGCCACCTGGCCGTAAGGCGACTCGAAGCCCAGCAGGCGCGCCGAATCCAGGATTTTGCGCACATATTCGCGCTGCTCGTCGATGTCCATGTCGTGCCGCTGGCCGGTGAAGCGGTTGATGGACTTCATCAGAAAACGAAGCTGCTTGAACTGCGCGTGGAAGGTCAGCGGGTCCGGCGCTCTGTCGGCGAGCTGCCGCAGCCGGAGCTGTCCCCAATCCAGCAGAGTCATGGCCGGTTCGCTGGTCAGTTCGTCGGTGAGGCTTTCGTCCTCCATCATCTGTTCCAGGGCCATCTTAACGTTGATCAGTGACATCTATCACTCCTTTTTTGACGATGATAACACAAGCGTGGACTTAACGCCGGATGTGT
>CAZXCK010000075.1:0-21799 GCA_964639225.1 uncultured Anaerolineaceae bacterium
CGCGTGGCGGCTGGCCTCGGCAGTGATGACGCTCTCGGCGCTGGCGGCGCTGCTGCTGGCGATTGTTGGCATTCTGCTGGCTCCGCTGCTCGTCTCGACGGTGATTTTCCCCGGCAGGCCGCCCGATCAGCAGGTGCTGGTCGCGTCGCTGACGCGGCTCATGCTGGTGACGACCGTCATCTTCGCCGTCAGCGGCCTGCTGATGGGAATCCTCAACGCGCACCAGCGTTTTGTGTTCCCGGCACTCGCTTTGAGCATGAACAACATCGGCCTGATCGTGGGCGCGCTGGTGATCGCCCCGGCGCTGGAACCGCGCCCGGACCAGATCGGCGCGGCCAATGTCTACGGGCTGGCGTGGGGCGCGATCCTGGGGGCGGGGCTGCATCTGCTGGTGCAGCTACCCGGACTTGTGGCGATACGCGCCCGGCTGCGCCCGTTGGCGGATTGGCGTGTTGCTGGCGTGCGCGAAGTCCTCACGCTGATGGGTCCGCGTGTGCTGGGACTCAGCGTGGTGCAGATCAACTTCGTCGTCAATCTGGCTTTCGCCTCGACCATGATTGCCGGCAGCATCGCCGTGTTCCAGACGGCCTGGGGGCTGATGTTCTTCGTGCTGGGCATCATCGCGCAGAGCATGGGCACGGCGGTCTTTCCCACGCTGTCGGCGCTGGCGGCCCGCAACGACATGGACGGCTACCGCGAACGACTCTCCAGCGCCATGCGCAGCGTGCTCTTCCTGGCGTTTCCGGCCTCGGTGGGGCTGATTGTGCTGGGGACGCCGGTCATCGGCATGTTGTACGAGCGTGGAGCCTGGACCCACGAGGACACGCTGGGCACGGCCTGGGCGCTGGGATTCCTGGCGCTGGGCATCGCTGGACACGGCCTGCTCGAAGTGCTGTCACGCGCCTTCTACGCGCTGTCTGACACGTGGACGCCGGTGCGCATCGGCATCGCGGCGATGGTGACCAACATCATCCTGAGCGTGACGTTTATCCAGTTCATGGGCGACCCGGATTCGCTGGCACGCGGACCCTTCGCCGGGCTGGCGCTGGCCAACAGCCTGACGACGCTGCTGGAAGCGGTGGTGCTGTGGTATCTGCTGCGCAAGCGCGTGGACGGCGTCGATAACGCCTATGTGCTGCACGGAGCCAGCCGGGCGCTGATCGCCGCGCTGGGGATGGGCGCGGTGGTGTGGGGGTCGCGGCTGCTGCTGGCCGATCTGAGCGTCGTGATTCAGGCGGCGGCGGGCGCGGGTGTGGGCGTGGTGGTGTTCTTCGGGCTGGCGGCGCTGCTGCGCCTCGACGAGGTGCGCCTGCTGACCCGGCGCTTTCTGCCCACACGTCGCGCCTGAGTAACCCAACCGGCGCGGATTATATCCCAATTATATCCAAAATTTGGGATATATCGGGTAGTTTGGGAAATTATTCCCCGTTTTGCAGGTTGTTCTCGTCGATCTGCGAGACGCGCAGCTCGGCGTTGTCCAGGATGGCCTGGCAGTGCGCCGCGAGCAGCCGCCCGCGCTCGAACAGGCTGACGGACGCATCCAGCGTCAACTGGCCGGACTCCAGCCGTTCGACGATGCCCTCTAATTCCTCGAAAGCCGCCTCAAAAGAGAGTTCGCTTATATCGCTCATGGGTGTCCTTGTCCTCTACTCTGGCTTTGAGTTCGTCCGCCGCCAGTTGGATGGTGATGCCGGTGCCGGGGTCGGCGTCGTGTGACGAGCGCACGCGCCCGCCGTCCTCGCTGCGGGTGACGATGGCATAGCCGCGTTCCAGCAGCGCCTGCGGGCTGGCGGCGTGCAGAGCAGCCTCTCTGGCGCGCAGACGTTCGCGGAGCAGGCTCAACAGCCGTTTTTCGCCGCCCAGCAGGCGGTTGTTGAGGTCATCAACGCGCTGGCGGCTGTTGCGCACAAACACCTGCGGCGAGGTGTGGCGCAGCGCGCGCCGCGTCGCGTTGAGGTCCTGGCGATGGCTGGCCAGCGAGTCGCGCATAACGCCGGTGATGCGCAGCAGCCCCAGATTCACGCCCTCGCGCAGGTCGTCGATGTTGGGCGTCGCCAGTTCCGCCGCCGCCGACGGCGTGGGCGCGCGCGAGTCGCTGACGAAATCGACAATGGTGAAATCCGTCTCATGGCCCACACCGGAGATGACCGGAATCCGGCTGGCGGCGACGGCGCGTGCCACGCGCTCGTCATTGAAGGACCACAAATCCTCGATGCTGCCGCCGCCGCGCACCAGCAGAATGACATCGACATCGGTGTAGTCGTTGAGGCGCTGCAGGGCGCGCACGATCTGCGGCGGGGCGTCATCCCCCTGGACCAGCGTGGGACTCAGCACGACCTCGGCCAGCGGAAAGCGCCGCGTCAGTACGTTGAGCACGTCCTGGAAGGCGGCGGCGGTGGGCGAGGTCACCACGCCGATACGCTGCGGCATGGCCGGGTACTCGCGCTTGCGCTCGGCGTCGAACAGGCCTTCGGCGGCCAGCCTGGCCTTGAGGCGCTCGAATTCCTGGTAGAGATCGCCCATGCCCAATGGGCGGATGATATCGGCGTAGAGCTGGTACTCGCCGCGTGCGGCATACACACTGACGCCGCCATGTACCTCGATGGCGTCGCCGTTCTGCGGGATGGTCGTCTGGTTGACGGTGCTGCTGCGCCACATCACACAGCGCAGCGCGGCTTTGTCGTCCTTGATGGTGAAATACCAGTGCCCGGACGAAGCGCGTGTCATGTTCGACACCTCGCCGGACACCCAGATGTCCTGCAGGATGTCGTCGGTGTCGAATAACTGCTGGATGTGCGTGGTCAACTGGCTGACGCTGATGGATTGTCGTGCGAACATGAGTTTTCTCGTTGGTTTCCTGCAACGGGCATTATACAATAGAGGCACATCGAATTCATCAGCAATCCGTGCAACCGGAAGGGATGTAAACCACCAATGGCGTATCTCAACGAAGCCGAGCGCCAGCAACTGCTGGATCAGCTTATTACGATGGACTTCAAAAAGGCCAGGGGCAAGCTGCGCCGCCTGGACCCTCAGAGCCGCATGGCGGTGTTCCGCAACAACCAGAACACCGGCGAATGGCACACCCGCTACGAGCTGCCCGGCCTGGGCACGCGGGTCATTCTGATTGAAGCACGCCTGACTCCGGCGGGCAGCCCGGACCAGCGCATGGCCGACGATTACGAACTGATGCGTGTCATCGTGGAGCCGCTGCCGGACAACCGCACCTGATTGAATCGACCGGGGCGGTTCGCTAACCGCCCCCGCGATAATCGTTTTCTACAGGTTTTCCAGGTCTTCGGGCGCGGCTGTCAGCCCCAGGATGTTATAGCCGGCATCGACGTAGATCACCTCGCCGGTGACGGCGCTGCCCAGCTCCGACGCCAGGTAGAGGGCGGTGTTGCCCACGTCTTCCTGTGTCACCGACCGGCGCAGCGGTGAGACCTTCTCGGTATACTTCAGCATCATGCGGAAGCCGGGCACGCCCGCCGCCGCCAGCGTCTTGATCGGCCCGGCGCTGATGGCGTTGACACGAATTCCCTTTGGTCCCAGGTCGTTGGCCAGGTAGCGGGTGATGGTCTCCAGGGCGGCTTTGGCGACGGCCATTACATGGTACTTGGGCATGACCTTTTCTGCCGCGTAGTACGTCAGGCTCATGATGCTGCCGCCTTCAGTCATCAGCGGTTCGGCGCGTTTCGCCATGGCGATCAGGCTGTAAGCGCTGATGTCGAGTGCCAGCTTGAAGCCGTCACGGGTGACATCGACAAAGCGCCCGTCCAGGTCGTCGCGGTTGGCGAAGGCCACCGCATGCACCAGCACGTCGATTTTGCCGAAGCGTTCCTGCACTTTGGCGAACACCTCGTCAAGCTGCTCGTCGCTGGTGACGTCGCACGGCTCGACAAAATCGCAGCCGATCTGCTCGGCCAGCGGTCTGACGCGCTTCTCCAGCGCTTCGCCGGCGTAGCTCAGGGCGATGGTAGCGCCTTCCTGGTGCAGACGCTGGGTAATGCCCCAGCCGATCGAGTTCTTATTGGCGACGCCGAAGATCAGCGCCACTTTGCCGTCCATAAGTCCCATTTTGTCACTCCTGAACGTAAGTTAAAGGAATTATTCACCCGTTCATGTGTTGTGGCGGACAGGGCTGGCCCTGTCCTCGCGGCCCATGTGACCCGGATAAATTTATCACGGGCGCGGGCTGTGTGCTACGGTATAATCTGCATGTTGTTGGATTCTGTAACGATTGAGAGCCGCTATGAGTGAAAATCAGGAACCGATCCGCGTGGTCGTGGCCGCCGATTTCTCCGACGAGATCATCGAGAGCCTGGGCGAAATCTCCCCCAGGTTGCAGATCGCCCGCCATTTCCCGGACGTACCCGACGATGTCCTGGCTGAGGCCGAAATTCTGTATACGATTCGTCATTTTCCGCAGCCAGAAGCAGCGCCCAACCTGCGTTGGATACAGCTCCACTTTGCCGGGGTGGAGCGCGCACTGCGGCATACGATTTTGCAGCAGGACAATGTTACCGTGACGACCGGCAGCGGCATCCATGCCGTGCAGATGGCCGAGTACTGCCTGGGTATGATGCTGGCCTTCATGTACAGGATTCCGCTGATGCTGGAATATCAGGCGAAATCCGAATGGCCGGAGAACCAGTACGACATCTTCGCGCCGCACGGCCTGCGTGGGCTAACGCTGGGCATCGTCGGTTATGGCAGCATCGGGCGCGAACTGGCGCGCATGGCCGACGCGCTGGGCATGGTTGTCCTGGCGACCAAACGCGATCTGATGCGCACCACCGAACTCGACGGCTACACTGAACCCGACACCGGCGACCCCACCGGCGAGATTCCGGAGCGCATTTATCCGCCGGAGGCGGTCGGCTCGATGGCGCAGGTGTGCGATTTTCTCGTCGTCACGGTCCCCTACACCGACGACACGCACGCCCTCATCAATGCCAATGTGTTGAGCCGTATGCCGTCGCATGCGGTGCTTATCAACGTGGCGCGGGGCGGCGTTGTGGATGAGCAGGCGCTGATCGAGGCGCTCAAGGCGAAGCAGATTCGCGGGGCGGCGCTGGATGTGTTCGTCGAGGAACCGCTGCCGGCCAGCAGTCCGCTGTGGAAGCTGCCCAATGTGATCATCAGCCCGCACGTCTCCGGCAACAGCTCGCGCTACAACGAGAAGGCCGCCGCGCTCTTCGCCGAGAACCTGCGTCGCTATGTGGAACAGCGGGCGCTGCTCAACCGCATCGACCACGAGCGCGGTTATTAGCGTTCGATGATCTCCGGCTGTGGCGATGACTCAATTTGCAACGTGTTGGGGTGAATCTGCGTATATAATGTTAGAAACCGTAAAACAAGCGTAACCAAGCAGGAGACTGTTCCAAATGACCGATCCCAAGACCCCCAACGTCACCGAGACACCCGAAGGCGACGAGACCGCACGGACCCCGTTTGAGGAGTTTATGGAGCACCAGCGCCGCGCTCTGGAAGAGACCGGCAAGGCGCTCGAAGCGCTGCTGCCGGAAGGCTTCCGCACGCATGGCAGCAACGCCAGCAAGGAATTCACACAGGGCTTCCGTGTGCTGGTCGATGCCGCCATGGACGAATTCAAGAAGGCCAGCAAGAAGGCCCAGGAAGAGGCCGAAGACGCTGACGACAGCGGTCCGGCTTCCACCACCGGCAAGACCAAAGTTAAGGTCCAGGTCGAGTGACGCTGACGGGCTGAAGGCAAACAAAAAGCGGGCGTGCCTCCATGACGAGCGCGCCCGCTTTTGATTCTGGTGCGTTCAGTCGCCTGAGGTCGCTTCAGTCGCGCAGCACGCCGACGATCAGCGTCAGCCCGCACACGCCAAAACCGACCAGTGCCAGCGTGACCTCGCCGCTGGTGTAGAGGATGGTTGAGGCGATCAGCACGCTGCCGAAAAACACCGACCGGCTGACGCCGCGCGTCTCGCGTTCCAGGCGTTTGAGCTGGGCGCGCTGGGCCACGCTCATCTCGGCGATGACATGAATTTCGCCGCGTTCCAGCTTTTGCAGCGTGGACTCGGCGCGCGAGACCGGCCCCAGCGCGCGGCGATAGGCTTCGTCGCCCAGGGCGCGCAGCACCTCGCCGCCGTTGCCATGAAACAGGCTCTGGAATAGCTGCGTGCTGAGGCTGCCATCCAGCTTCTGCCCGCGCGGCACGTCGATGCCGAAGCCGCGCGCCATCAGCGTTTCGGTGTAGGGCTGCAATTCCTGCCAGGGGTTATAGAGCGGGTCCAGGCTGGTGCACATGCCGCTCAGAATGCTGATGGTGCGCCCCAGGTAGATGAAATCCTGCGGGATGTAAAACGGCATGGCGAAGATCAGGTCGCTGAACTCCTCGGCCAGATCGTTAACCTGCTGGAAGTCGATGTCGCGCAGGTCGGCCATGCTCAGGCCCCACACCTGGTCGAAGGCGGCGCGCGTCGCTTCTTCGATGCGGCCCAGGTCGGCATCCGGCCTGACGAATCCCAGCCGCATATAGCTCTTGACCAGTCGTTCGGCGTCGCGGGTGAGGACGGCGGACAGTGTCGATACCATGCCGTCGGCGATCTCCGGCGTGAGCGTGCCCGTCATGCCAAAATCGACGAAGATCAGGTAAAACGGGCGACCCTGCGGGCCGAAATCCGCGTTTTCATCCTCGACCGGCAGCGGATAAACGAACAGGTTGCCCGGATGCGGGTCCGCGTGGAAGAAGTACTCGTTGAATACCTGCGCCAGATAGGTATCCATCAGCCGTTCGGCGACCGTCTTGCGGTTGATGCCGGCGCGCTCCATCGCGGCGAAGTCGTTGATCTTGATGCTAGTCACATCCTCGATGGTGAGGACGGTATCGGTCGAGTGTTCGTAGTACACGGTGGGGATGTACACGCCCATGTCGTCTTTGAACATCTCGGCGAAGCGGGCGGCGTTGTAGGCTTCGTGCTTGTAGGAAAGCTCTTCCAGCAGCACACGCCCGAACTCTTCGACCAGGGCGCGGGCGTCGGCGCGGTTGGCGATGAAGCGGAACTTCATGGCGATGGCGCCCACCACGCGCATGGCCGCCAGGTCGGTATAACACGTCTCGCGGATGCCGGGCCGCTGCACCTTGACCACCACCCGGTCGCCGTTCTGCAGCCGGGCGCGGTGAACCTGCCCCAGCGAGGCGGCGGCGACTGGCGTCTCGTCGATCCACTCGAAACGCTGGCTGACCGGCCCCAGTTCGGCCTCGATCACCGACTCGATGCGCTTAAACGAGATCGTCGGTACTTCGTCCTGAAGGCTGGCCAGCTCGTTGATGATGTCTTCCGGCAGGATGTCCACGCGGGTGGAGATAAACTGTCCCAGCTTGATAAACACGCCGCCGCGCCCGATGGCGAAGCGCCGGTACTGGCGCGCATAACCCTGCCAGCGCCTGGTGTTGGTGCGCTCGACCCAGCCCGGGAAGTAGCGGACGACGTACAACTGCCAGAACAACAGCCGCACGAACATCCACAGCGCAAAGACCAGCGTGCGCACGTAGCGCCACTGCATACGCAGCGAGCGTCCGGCTCCGGCGCGCTCGTCTACCGTCGATTCTTCCGGCGAGGGCACGCCGTTGGCCTCTGGCTGCGGCATGGCATCCAGCTTCGCCAGGAAGGCCGGCTCGTCAATCAGTTTCTGAGCGCGGGCCGGTGCGTCCCGGTTAGCGCCGTTCGCCGGGGGCTGCGGATGTTCCGCGCTGGGGCTGGTTTCGGCGATGGCGGCGGCGATGGCTGGCGCGGGCGCAGCATGGCCGTTGGCGTAGGCTCCGGCGTGACCGTTGGCATAGTTAGCTGGCCGGTTTGGCGAACCGGACGCAGAGGGTTGATTCTTCGAATCGGGCATCGTTAATCTCTAAGTCCCATAGGGCATACGGTAAGACGATATTGCGGCGGTAGGGGCCAACGCGCAGCGTCAGCTCGTCGCGGGAGCGGTACAGGTCCATGTCGTTTTTGTCCGCGAAGGGCAGCGGAACCCGCAGCACATACAGACCGTCGTCGCCTTCCCGTTCGATGGTGTGGGTGTGCCCGCTGAACATCTGCTCGGCGGGGTTGCGGTCGCCGTAAATCTCATTGGCGAGCTGGCGCAGTCCATCCAGGCCGCTGACCTCGCCGCCGAAAAGTGGCGCCTGCATCAGTGGCAGGCCGCCGAACGCCTCGCCGATGAACTGGATGTTTTCCTGCTGGTTGGCCTTCCACATGGTGAAGTAAGGGTCGGTCACTTCGTCCGGGATGATGCGGTTGCAGATGATGGCGTCGGTGGCGTAGCCATACAGATTGAGGTAGGTGTAGGTCCGCTGCGTCTCTTTGATGACCATCTTCTCCGGGTTGACGACCAGCCGGATGCTGCTCACTGCCGGGTCGGCCAGCAGATCGCGCACTTTGTCCAGCGTGTCGAACAGATTCTTGACCTGGTCCCAGGCGTCCTCGTCGGGGATGTTGCTGTCGCCCTTGCGATTCATCACCCGCCCGATGGGCCGCAGAATCCGCGCCGCGCCGCGTGTGAGCGACATGACGCGCATCAGCCACCAGCGGGTCACGTCCGGCAGGCTGAGCAGGCGCAGCGTCTCGGCGGTGGGGGCGGCATCGACCACCAGCACGTCAAACTCGCCGTCTTCCATGTACTTGTTAATCCACAGCAGGTGAGCGCCTTCTTCCAGGCCGGGCAGAATGGTCACTTCCTCGGCGACGATGTCATCGACGCCGTTGCGGCTGAACATGGCGACCATGTAATGCTGGAAGCGGCCCCAGTATTTATCCATCGAATACCGTGCATCGACCTCCTGCGCCCACAGGTTGGGCCGGATTTCGACCGGCTCCGGGCCGATGGTCGCTTCCAGCGAGTCGGCCAGGCTGTGGGCGGTGTCGGTGCTGATGACGATGGTTTTCAGGCCCATTTCGGCACAACGGAGCGCAGTGGCCGCGCTGATGCTGGTTTTACCCACGCCTCCCTTGCCGGTATGTACGATCACACGCATGTTACATCTCCATTTACGGTTACTGTCATTATACACAACACCGGGACTGCATCCCTTACTGCTCATATACGTTTCATGGTGCGTTTACGGTTCATCAAGCTGGCGCGCGCGGGGAATTTCTTATGCAAAAACAATGCGGGCCGTCGATTGGCGGATGTTTACGACCATCAGCCGCTTTTAAGCGTAAAATGATTTATGAGGACGTGACACAGGAGTCTCTGATGAGCGAGTTCGAACACGACGACCTGATGAACCGCATCGACCGCGCCGTACAACAGCGCAAGCGGCTGCTGCGCTATATCATGCTGGGGACGAGTACGTTTCTGTACGTGCTGTTTATGGCGCTGATGTGGGGCATCTTCCTCACCGACGAACCCATCCGCAACAGCATCACCGACCTGGAGCAGGTGGCCGGTCTGCTGGTGCTGCCGACGGTTGGCTGGCTGGTGACGCTGATCCTGGTCGGCGTTGCGCAGATGGCCGACACGCGCTTCATGGAAGAAGCCATCCGCCGTGAGGTGATGGGCCGCGAACTGAGCCGGGAACTGGTCGAGCGTTACATGGCCGAACGCGCCGGCAAAGCCAAACGCGACGACTCCGCCGCCGATGAGCCGTATGTCACCGTCTCCGACGACGGCGAGCTGATCCCGCTGGAGCGCGACCCGGACTCCGACGCGGACGAACCACGCCAGCAGCGGCGCTAGTTTTCATCCACGAACCAGATGTCGGTGCTGCGCGCTTCCATCTCGATGATCTGCCGGTCCGGGAAGCGCTCCACAAGCTGCGCGCGCACGGTGCCATCCGCCGCGAAATCGCGCACGGCGACGATGTCATCGTCCAGGTACGGCCCGGTGACGGCCAGCAGCGTCCCGTAAGCGCGCCAGCTCACCGCGCCCAGTTCGCCGTTGACGATCACCAGCAGCGGGCGGTCATCGACGCGGCGCTGCTCGATCTGCTCGATGAGTTCCGGGCTGACCCCGTTAAAGCGATACAGCGCGTTGATGCGCGGCGTGCTGTAAGCGTTCAGGCTCCACACCAGCGCCAGACTCAGCAGCCAGTAGATAAAAACCCGGTTGAAACGCCGCGCCAGCCAGGCGATGGGCAGCGCGCCGATCAGCGCCAGCGCGGAGACGGCCTCGAAGTAATAGCGCGTGCTGTACCGCTGCGAGCCGACCCAGTACGCCAGATGCAGGCCAATCAGCGACACAGCCACCGCCAGCAGCAGCCAGGTCCAGGCGGCGCGTGTCCGGTCCGGGTCCGCCGTGTCGCGCCAGGCCAGCGCCAGCGGTGGAATCAGCATCCAGACGACACCCGCGCCCAGCCAGGCCCAGATAGCTACTTCGTCGTTTCGCAGGAAGCCGGCGTTGGTCGCCAGCGGAACGGCCAGCCAGGCCAGCGCCAGCACCAGCCATCCGCGCAGCCAGCGCGCCCGCAAGCCCACCCACAGCCCCAACGGCAGAATGAAGAAGCTCAGGCCCATCACCGGCCAGTAAGAGGCGCGAGTTTGCAGATGCTCCACCAGTTGCGGCGTGATGAGGCCCGCCTGCCAGCCGAACAGGTCGGCGGCGGCCAGCGACAGATCGTAGCGTGTGTGCAGTACCCCCTTGACGATGGTGTGGCCGCTGCGCCCGCAGCACTCGCCAAAGCCGACGCGATCATATGGCCAGACGAGCGTGTACAGGTTCTGTGTGGGGTCGCCGGTGGCGGCATGGTTGAACAGGGGCAGGGCGCTGCTCATCAGCAGGGCGATGGCGGCCAGCAGCAGCAGCGGCTGGAGCGTGGGCAGTAACTTTTCCGGCGCGGACTGCCAGCCATCGAGTGCCGCCCGCAGCACACGCAGGCCGCTCCACAGCACAAAGGGCAGCGTCACGCCGACCGCCGTCAGCGGACGGTTGACGATCAGCAGGCCCAGCGCCAGCCCGGCCAGCGCCGCCCAGCGCAACCGGTGGCGGCTGCGCGGTCGGCTGAGACGCCAGTAGGCGTACATGAACAGCGTAAAGCAGCACAACGCCGTCGTGTGTCCCATCAGCGAGGCGTTGAGCAGCAGCGCCATCGGCGAGAAGGCCATCAGCGCGGCAGCGATCACGCCCACGTCCGGGTTGAAGACCTCGCGGCCCAGCCGGTACACCAGGGCGACGTTGAGCGCGGCGGCTGCTGCATTGACGAAACTCATCTGGCCCAGCAGCACGCCAATCGCCAGCAGCGCCGGCCAGCCCGGCGAGTATTTGCCGAAGCGCGTGCCCTGCGGCTCATAATCGACGACGAACGGCTGCCAGAAAGCGCGGCGCGGCTCTGGAATATCGATGACGACGTCGCCGCGCGCGAAAATGCGTGCCTGGAAGACGTAAGCCAGTTCGTCCTCCAGGTGAGGCAGGCGCTCAAAAACCGTCCGGTTGACGAACAGCGCCATAAAAAAGCTGAACAAAACCAGTCCCAGCGCCAGCCATTGGTGCCAGCGCCGTGTCCATGTGGTGGTCAGGTCTGTGGTGGTCATGGTAGCCATTATAAAAGACAACGCGCCAGGCCGCTAAGGATCGCCGGTCTGCTGGCGCTTCTATTGACACTTGGCATGGCCAGTTGGCTTGTTTATAATACACACCGTTTCGTCAAGCGTTGGAATGTGGACAATCGCGCCTCTCTGCCGGGAGGTGATACGAACACAAGGGGAACACAGCAGATGAAGATTATCCTCCTGGATTATGTGTACAAACACGGCGTCGCTGGTGAAGTGATCGACGTGGCCGATGGTTACGCCCGCAACTACCTCATCCCGAAGGGGCTGGCGGTGCAGGCGACTCCCGGTGAGCTGAAGCGCGCCGAAAAACTGCGCGAGCAGGCGGCGGTCCGTCGCGCGGCGCTGGAAAACAAGATGAACGAACTCGCGCGCATCATCGACGGCGTCGAGCTGATCTTTGGCCGTCGCGCGGCTTCGACCGGTAAGCTGTTCGGTTCGGTGACGACGCAGGAAATCGCCGACTCGCTGCTGGAAAAAACGGGCGTAGACATCAACCGTCGCCGCATCAGCCAGCAGCCGCTGCGCGAGATCGGCACGCATGAAGTCCCGGTGCGGCTGGGTACCGACCTGTCGCCCATACTTCAGATCACCATCGTCCGCGAGGAAGAACTCGCCGAGACGCTGGCCGCCCGTGAAGCCGCCGCGCGCGGTGAGGATGTCGAGGGCGAGGCCGGTGAGGAAACGCCGGAAGTCACGTCGGTTGACGAGGCTGTGGCTGAAGCCGCCGCCGAAGCTGCCGCCGAGGTCGAAGCGGGCGCTGCCCCCGCTGATATGGAAACAGAAATCCTGCCCATGTCCGCTGTCAACGAGGCGATTGAGCGGCTCGACGAAGAAAACGCCGCCGCCGACGAGGAAAAACCGGAATAGCTGGTCAGGACGACCCGCAAAAACTGGATTGTAACAGGTGGCCCCGCCGGTAGTACCGTCCGGGGTCGCTTTGTTTAAGGAAAGTTGATGGATGCCCATTCGTTAGGTCGCTATCTGCGCGAATCGCGCGAGGCCAGAGAACTGACACTGGATGACGCTGTATCCAGGCTCAGGATACGGGCGCGCATTCTCCAGTCGTTTGAAGAGGGCGAATTCAACGTAGAAGACTTTTCGCAGGTGCAGATTCGCGGCTTCATGCGCAATTATGCGCGCTTTCTGGGCCTGGACGAAGACCTCGTCGTTCAGTATTACGAATCCAGCCAGCAGAATCACCAGCGGCGGCGCGGACGGCGCGGCGGCAAACGGCGTGGACGGCGGTCCGTGCCGGAGATCGAACTGCCGGCGGGCCGCTCCATCACCGATACCAACCCGCACCTGCCGCGTGTCACGATGGGTGAGCAGAACGAGGACAAACAGCGGCGTCTGCTGCGGCTGTTTAACACAATGGTGGTGATTCTGGTGGCGCTGGCGGCGCTGCTGGTGATCGTGTTTGTGGTGACGCAGCTTGTCGATACGTCCGAGGGGGCGTCTCCACCCGCCAGTGGACAGGGCATCCTGGGGCAGCTCCCCGCACCGCCCACCAACACGCGCGCGCCGACCTTCACGCCGCGCCCGGCTGCCACCATCCAGGTGCAGACGCGCCCCCAGCAGTTCAGCGGGCGGGGTGTGGCTGTCAGTATCGAGACGACGCAGCGCACCTGGATACGCCTCACCACCGACGACAATCTGCAGATCAACCGTATGGTGCTGCCCGGCGAGTTCCTGGAGTACCAGGCGCTTGAGGAAATCTACCTGAACGCCAGCAACGCCGACGCGCTGGTGGTGGTTCACAACGGCAGCCCGCAGGGGACGTTCGGCGGGCGCGGTCAGGCGGTTGAGGTGTGGTTCCGCAACGGCGATATGGACATTCTGACCGGTCCGGGCTTCGACCCGACCTCGCCGTTTACGGCCACGCCGCCACCCACATCAGATTTTCTGGCGTCCACGCTGATCGCCGCGCAGACGCCGTCCAACACGCCCGGACCCAGCCCCACGCCATCCGACACGCCGACCATCACGCCGACGCCCAGCGAGACGCTGACGCCGACCATCACGCCGACGCCCAGCGACACGCCCACGCCGACGCCGACGGCCATTCTGCCGCCGCGTGAGACGCCGGTCCCGGTGGACCCCACGCCTACCAAAGCGCCGGGGACGTAAATAATCACGTACTTGTATCGTAAAAATCGAGTTGAAGCGGAAGCAACGGATGACCCAAAAAACACGCCGGAATCATTACTTTTTGCTCAGCCTGGGCTGCTCCAAGAACACCGTCGATTCGGAGAGCATCGCCCAGGTGCTGGAACAGAACGGCCTGCGCGGAGTCGGCGAAGCGAAGCAGGCCGAGGTGCTCATCGTCAACACCTGCGGCTTCATAGACGCCGCCAAAGCCGAGTCGATTAACGCCCTGCGCGAGCTGGTCGAGGACCGCCGACCGGGGCAGATGGTCATCGCGGCGGGCTGCCTGTCGCAGCGTTACGGCCAGGATTTAGTGCAGCATGTGCCCGGCCTGGATGGCGTCATCGGCACACGCCGCTGGATGGACATCTTCGATCTGGTGGGCCGTCTGCGCCAGCGCCGCCACCCGGAGCCGCTGTATCATCTGCCCACCGACGCCGACGTGGTGGGCCTGGACGAGCGCGGCGTGCTGCGCGCCAGCGTCCAGGGGGCCAGCGCTTACCTCAAAATCGCCGACGGCTGCCGCCGCCCGTGCGCCTTCTGCGCCATTCCGCGCATCAAGGGAACGGCTGTCAGCCGCCCGGTCGAGTCCATCGTCGCCGAGGCGGTGCAGTTGCAGGCGATGGGCGTGCGCGAACTGATCCTCATCGCCCAGGACAGCACCGATTACGGCTACGATCTGGGCCTGAAAGACGGCCTGGCGCATCTGCTGGATGCCATCGTCGCGGCGGCCCCGGACATCCCCTGGATTCGCATCATGTACGCCTATCCGGGCTACGTGACGCCGCGCCTTATGGAGACGATGGCGCGCCATCCGCAGGTGCTGCCCTACCTGGATATTCCCTTGCAGCACGGCGACCGCGAAGTGCTCAAGCGGATGAAACGCCCGGCAAAGGTCGAGTGGGTGTACGAGACGCTGGGCAGACTGCGCGAACTCGTGCCGGAAATCGCCGTGCGGACCACGTTCATCGTCGGCTATCCCGGCGAAACGGACGCCGAGTTCGAGTCGCTGATGCAGTTCGTGCGCGATCTGCAGTTCGACCGGGTAGGCGCGTTTAAGTACTCGTACGAGATCGGCACGCCCAGCGCCACGCTGCCTAATCAGGTGCCGGATGACATCAAGCAGGATCGCTGGGAACGCCTGATGGAACTCCAGCAGGGAATCAGCCTGGCGCGCAATCAGGCGCTGGTGGGGCGTACACTCGATATTCTGGTGGAAGGGCACGGCGTCAGCGAGGACGAGGACGGCCAGGCCACCGGCGAGACGCTCAGCCTGGGCCGCAGCTACCGCGACGCGCCGGAGATCGACGGTTACGTGATCGTCGAGGGCGAACTGCCGGTCGGCGAGATCGTCCCGGTGCGCGTCACCGGCGCGACGACTTACGATCTGCTGGCGACCGCCGACCTGACGCCGCCGCAGGTCATCGAACCGGGCCGCCGTTACGGCCCCGGCATGATCGACCTGGGTTCGATTACGTAGCGGCAGCTATGCCGATTCGCTGTCGTCCGGTTGGGCCTGGGCGGTGCCTTTTTTATAGGCCGGCGCGCCGCGCGGAATCACAAAGTGATCGAAGTCGCGGACGACGTAGCTGTTGGCGAACGTCGCGCGCGCTTCGTCCACGATGTCGCGTTCGCGGTAGCGGCGCGAGACGTGGTTCAGCAGCAGCGTCTGCACGCCGGTTGACTGCGCCAGCAGCGCTGCCTGCCGCGCCGTAATATGCCCGAACTGGTGCGCCATCTCCGCTTCGACGTCCAGAAACGTGGACTCGATGACCAGCGCGTTGGCCCCCTCGACGTGCTCGCGCAGATTATCCAACCGGCCCACGTCGCCCACATAGACCAGTTTCGCGCCCGGCTGGGCCGGTCCCAGCACCCTATCAGGCGTGACGGTGGTGCCATCCGTCAGCGTGATCGTCTCGCCGCGCACCAGTTTGCCGCGCTCCGGGCCAGGGCCGACGCCCAGGCGCTCGGCCTCTTCGACTAAAAAGGGCCGGTGTGTTTTCTCCTGGAACACAAAACCAAAGTTGCCACCCCCGCGATGACTCACCGGGAAGGCGTGGACCGTGAAATCCTTCTCGATGATGAACGGCCCGGCGCTCAGTTCGCGCAGGTGAATGGGGATGGGCGGAATTTCGTTGCGCAGGACGACGCTGCTCAACAGCGCATCGACGCGCTGGAGCGTGGGCCGCCCGCCCCAGATTTCCAGCGACTCCATACTCTCCCAGCGCACAAACGTCGAGACCAGCCCGCCCAGCCCCAGAATGTGATCGAGGTGGGAATGGGTGAGCAGGATGCGGTGCAGACGCTTAAAGCCGATGCCGCTGCGCAGAATCTGGCGTTGGGTACCCTCGCCGCAGTCGATCAGGAAGCGGTGTTCCCCGGCCAGGATGGCGCTGGATGTCAGGCCGCGATGCACCGACGGGGCCGAGGCCGACGTACCCAGGAAGATAATCTCAAACATGGCTTACTCGACGATCTGTATGGTGTATAAGAACAGGCGCGTGCCGCGTGGTTCGCCGTCCTGCAGCACGTCCAGCCGCTGATCGCTGGTTTCCTGGTAGGCGCCGGTTGAAATTTCATACTCGCCCGGCGGCAGCGACTCCGGCAGCGGCACGCGCGTCACCTGCACGAAGACATCCCGGTTTTGCAGGTTGCGCGGACTCAGATTGATAATGTCGCGGTTGGCTGGCGGGCGCGCGCCGGGGTCGGCCAGCACATGCACAAACAGGCGCAGATCGCGCGGCACACGGCCATCGACGCGCCAGTAGGTGACCAGTGTCAGCGTGTCGCCTGGGCGGTACTGCGTCGAGTCGTCGGCGACGTAGCCCAGAAAGGTGAGGTTGCCGCCAAACGTCACCGGTGTGTTAACGGGCTGGTCCTGGTTCTCGCTGGCGGTTTCCGGCGGATAGCGCACCGGCGTGGTGGTGGTAAAGCGTCCGATGGTGTCGGCCAGCGGCTGCTGCACTTCGAGTGTGTAGAGCGCGTCAGCAGGCAGCGCGTCGATGACCAGTGGCTGTAAGTCGTCCAGCCATTGACGGACTGCCGGGTGGGCCTCCTCGATAACGTCCATCTCCGGCAGGATGACACGCTGCCCCTCGCCGCCGTTAGGCATCACCAGTGCGTTATAACAATCGACGAAGCGCACGGGGGCGTCCTTGTGGTTCATCATCAGGCCGATGAGCTGCGCATCGGTGAGCTGGCGCGCGGTGGGTGACTGATCCGGCGACCAGCCGCAGGCGACCAGCGGCGCGTCCTGCCCGTAGCGGTCGATGTAATCGGCGATGAGGCCCAAACGCGCGTTATGCGCCGTGCGCACCTCTGGCGCTTGCGGCCAGCTTTGCAGCAGATCGCGCTGCGTCCAGTCGAAGTTGAAGATCATCATCGCCGCCAGGGCCACCAGCGCCAGCAGCCGACCGTAACGCGGCAGCACTTCAAGCGCGGCGCTGACCGCCAGCCCCACCAGCAGCGCCATAATCGGCAGCACCAGGCTGAAATTCAGGAAGTTGGGGGCGTGCGAGGCCAGGAGAAACACCGGGCTGAACACGGCCAGCGCGATGAGGATCATGGCGTGGCGTGGGCGGCGCCAGCTCCAGGCGGCCAGGGCCACACCGGCCAGCATCAGCGCGGTGGTGATAGGGCCAAACAACGGTCTGCCGGGCAGATTGTGCAGCGGGTTGGAGTCGCCACTCACGGCGATGCCGCCCAGCGCCTTGAGCATGGTCCATAGCGACAGCACCGGATCGTCGCCGGTCAGCCGGTCGATGCCGCCCAGTTGCGGCAGGCGTAGGGTGGAGATCACATAGGGCATACCGATGATGAGCATCAGCAGCAGCGCGAAGTTGACGTAACTCAGCCGCCGCCGGGACATCGCCCGCCGCGAGATGAGCATAAAGGCGATAAACAGCATGGCGAACAGCACAATCAGCAGCCCGGCGGGATGTACGTACATGCTCACGCCCAGCAGCACGCCCAGCAGAGCGGCGGCGGTGGTCTGGTCGCCGCGCTGGCGCCGCCGCCGGTAGACAGGCAGCGTAACCGCCAGCCCGGCGATGATCGTCAGCACAAACAGCGGGATGAGCGTCTCGCGGGCTACCGTTCGCGACAGCAGCACCGGCCAGAAGGCGAACGCCAGCAGCGCCATCGTCACCAGGCCGCCGGTATACCCGTACAGCCGCCGGCCCACCGTGTAGGCCATGGCCAGCGTCAGCATGCCGATCCACACCGAAAACAGGCGAAATCCGAGCGTGCCATTGCCGATCATGGTGGTGGTAAACGCCAGCGTGACGTGATAAAAGCCCTCGCGGCCTTCTCCGCCCAGGTTGTAGAACACCTCGATGCTGCCCTCGCGCGCGGTTTCGGCGATGCGCACCTCGATGAGTTCTTGCTCGTTAAGGCCCGGCGGCACGGTGTTGAGTTCCCACATGCGCAGGAATGCGCCCGCCAGCAGAATGAGCACGGCCAGGGCAAAACTGACTCGGTTCGACAAAGTGACCCGTACCCTTTCGTCGTATCCCGCAGGGCGTTCTAACTGCGGGTGGGTGGTTGTTCAGTGCCAGTGCGGTCAGGGTCTGAGCGGCCCTCACAGGTGGACAAGAGCATAACAGAGTCGCCGTCTGGCGGCAACGTCTGTGTGCTGGTTACAGCGCGCCCGCCCAGGCGCTGAAGGCCAGCACCGCCACTCCCAGCCCGGCGTTGAGCCACGTCAGGCGGACTTCCTGGCGGCGCAGGCACTCGTACTCGTCGGCGGTCCCCTGGCCGCGCTCGATGAGCAGGCTGGCGCGTTCCAGGGCGGGGAACACCCACAGTTGCAGCACCGCGCCGCTGGCGATCATCCCCAGCAGGGCGATGTGCTTAAACAGAATCACGCGGCTCCAGGGATTGTTGAACTGCATCAGGCCGTCATAGTTGGGATTGAGCGACATCTGCACCAGACCGGTGACGATCAGCACCGCCAGGCTGAGGTTGCCCCAGGGCGTGAAGCGCAGGCGCAGCCGGTTCAGCAGCCGGTACAGCTCCGGCGACTGCTTCAGCGCGCGCCGTACTTCCGGCCAGATCAGCAGCACGGTGAGCAGCAGCCCGCCCACCCAGATGACGGTCGCCGTCAGATGAAAGAAAAGGCTAATGGCAAGGATTGTACTCTGGGACATGCGCGGTGTCTTCCCATGAACGGATTGGCGCGATGACATCGCCGCAGTACTTTTCCATCTGAACCAGCGCGCCGAACACCGAGCGCATGCGCCCGGTGGTGGGGTCGTTGAACGACCACCAGAATTCCTCGTCGTCCGGTGTCCAGTACGGTTTAGCGATGTAAATGGCCGATACCAGCCCCACCCAGGGACGCCAGTGCTCGGCGATGTAGCGATAGGCGGCCACCATCAACCGGGCCTGTTCCGCCTCGCTGACGGCGAACCAACTGTAAACCGGGTTGGCCGGGTCGGTGGTGTAGCCCATCTCCAGAATGGCCATCTGTCGCCCGGCGTCCCCGTTGGCGACCATGATTTTACGCAAATCCTCGACGCGGCGGAAGGTCGCCCAGCGTCCGCGCCCGTCGCTCTCGGCCTCGTCCGGGCCGTAGCCCGGCTCCGAATAGCCCGGAGCGTGCACGCCGACAACGTCGATGTGCTGCTGGAAGTCGTGATCGTACATGGCCTGCAGATACAGGTCGTCACGATGGGCCAGGTCGTCGTGCTGGCCGGTGGGGGCCAGCCCCGCCGAGATGAGCACAGCGTCCGGGTCGGCGCGGCGGATGGCTTCGCCGCAAACCCGCAGCAGCTCGACGTAAGCGGCGGCGTCCGGTGGCTGGCCGCCCCACTCGCGGCTGAGGTTCGGCTCGTTCCATATCTGATAGCCGGCCACGCGCCCGGCATAGCGCCCGGCGATCGTCTCGCAGAAGCGGCCCCAGGCGTCCAGGTCGGTAGGCGGTGTATCGACAGCCCCATCGCCGGGCGGGTTGGCGCTGGCCCATTCCGGCGCATCGGTGAGGCGAACGATCAACCGCAGGTCTTTCTCTTCGACCGCGTCCATAATGCGGTCGCTGTTGAAGAAGTCCCACACCTCCGGCCTCGGTTCGATGTCGCGCCAGGCGAAGGTGTGCTTGATGTGCGTGAACTGCATCATGCGCACCCAGTCCAGAATCATACCGGTACTGCCATCGTCCCACCAGAGGAATGTCTGCACGCTGTAGGTCAGCGAGCGAAAGGGCGGGTCGGTGATGGCATCCGCCTGGAACGGGTCAGGCTGCGGGCGGCTGGCGGCGATCAGTGCCACCGCGCCGATGACAAAAAATAAGGCCACGGCCAGCGCCATGACCTTATAGCGTTTGAACAGCGCCATTGTTACTGTTCCTGGTTGCGGTTGGCGCTCCACTCGCGGACGGCCCCATACGCGGGGCGATGCTGCCAGTCCGGGCCGATGAGCGAATAAGGCGTGTTGTCGTTGTCGGTGCTCCAGCCCGCCTGCGGACCGTAGTTCAGGTTCCAGATGAACGCCAGCCACACGAAGTCCCACTCGTCCATGTTGTTGAGCGCTTCGATGGTCCACTCGGCCTGTTCTTCCAGCGTGTTATCGGTGGCGAACTCGAAACCGGCGGGGTAGCCGTCCATGTCTTCGACCGTTGCCCAGCCGAACTCGGTGATACATAGCGGCTGGTCGCCGCCGGCGACGGCGATCTTGTTAGCGTAGGTTTCCAGTGTGCTGCGGAAGCTCCAGCTATGATGCGGGTTGTCGAACGGCCCCCGGAAGCTGGCGCTCGGGTCGTTGGGCACTTCGTCCCAGCGTAAACTGGGGCCGATGTTGTAACCGTTGTGATGGGTGCCCACGCAGTCGCTGTAATTCAGCAGACCGGCGGCGATCATCTGGTCCACGTAGTCGAAGTCGTTGATAGCGCGGGTGACGCCGTCGGCGTCGACAAAGCCGCCAGTGGGCGACGGTGCGCCGCTGACGACGATGATACCGGGATCGATGTTCTTGATCGTCTCGTAAGACACGCGCAGCAGCTCGACGAAGTTGGCCGCGCTTACGCCACCGGAAGACATCCACTCACGGTCGATGTTCGGCTCGTTCCATATTTCGATGGCGTGAATCATGCCGGGGTAACGCTGAAGCAGGGCCGTCAGGAAGTCAACGAAGTCCTGGTTGTTGGCGGGCGGCCCCTCGGCGGTGAGGTCCACGTTGGGTTCGCGCGCCCAGTCTGGCGCGCCCACAATCGACAGCAGCACCTTGACGCCGGTTTCGTCGGCGACAGGCAGCACCAGGTCCAGCACGGACCAGTTGTATTCACCCTTGGCTGGCTCGGTGTCGATCCAGCGAATCTGCTGTTTGTACCATTCCAGGCCCAGGTTGTTGCGCACGTCGCGCATCCAGCCGCGCTGGCTGTCTGGCTGCATATCCAGGCTGTACTGCACCTGAATGCCGACCGCATACGACCGGTCGTTGACCGGCAGCATGGTAGGTTGTGGCGCCGGGTCCTGTGCCTGCGCGACCTGTGGTGCGGCTTCTTGCTCGACCTCAGTTGGCGCGGGCGCCTCGGTGGGCGGCGTGGTCGCTGTGGCGATGACAAAAGCCGCGTCGGTGGTGGGCGGGTCGGTGGGGTCGGGCAGGCTCACGCCTTCAGCCGAGGCTGAGGCGCTGTCGCCGCCGTAGGTCAGGTAAATCGCAAAAAAGGCCGACATACCCACCAGCAGCGTGATCGCCGTCCAGATAATCGCAAAGCCGCGAACTTGTCTTTTTACAGGATTTCGGATAGCCATAACGTGATTCGCTTATACCTCGTCATCTCGATCAATGGCATTCTTGGCGGCGCGAGACTGTCTGTTCGGTCTCGCGCTGCGAATGCTAACGCGCCCCAGCCAGCGCCGAGCAGGCGGGGCAGCTTCCATCTGGCCGGATTATAGCATAGCCAGCCATCGGGTCGGAGTCGTAGCGCTGGAAGTCGATATTCCACACGATCATCAGGCGTACCTGTCCGGTCTGTGAGGCGACGACTGCCGCTTCGGCCAGCCAGGCGGCCTGCTGGGCCACGGTGACGTTCTGCGCCCAGCTAAAGAACTCCGGCAGCGGGCCGTAGCCTTCGGGTGTCAGGTAGCCCAGCTCAGTGATGCAGATGGGCCGCTGCCCGCCGATCAGGTTCCAGTACATGT
>CAZXCK010000076.1:0-20259 GCA_964639225.1 uncultured Anaerolineaceae bacterium
GCGCCGAAAAAGGCAAAGTTTTGTCCACTTTTCCAAAAGTGGCGGGGTTTGGGGCAGCGCCCCAAAAGTCATAAGACGACTTTGCAAAAGCCCTGTACCCCCAATCCGCAGGGGCTGCCGGGCGGCTGCATCCATTGTATGATGAAAAGGTATGTTGACCGCAGCCCGCAACAGGATCGAGATTCTCATGATATTCAACAAACGCCATTATCGCCGGACCCTGCTGCTCATCGTCGTGTTGGCGCTGACCGTCAGCGTGGCGCTGGCCCAGGACAATGACGACGCCTTCGAGCCGCAGTTCCCGCAGATGATCGACAGCACGGTGATTACCGCCACCTTCGACGACGAAGTGAACGCGCAGCTATACGCCTTCCAAGGCAGCGATGGCGACTGGATCAGTATTGAGATGATCCAGCGCCCCGACGACAGCGCCCTGGACCCGTATCTGGTGCTGCTGGGGCCGGATGGCGCTGTGCTGACCAGTGACGACGACAGCAGCGAGGTGCTGCTTGCCGCCCATATTGAGCGCCATCAGGTGCCGGAGGACGGTACCTATATGGTCCTGGCGACCAGCGCGCGCGGACTGCGCTTTGGCGCGGACGCGGAGATGCTCGACGACGACGACACGCTGACCTATGACATCGTCATGCGTGGGGCCAGCCTGCCCCTCACCGACGAGCCGCTGGCGGTCTTTTTCGAGCCGTTCGCGGTCGGCGAGTCGAGCGCAGTGACCATCGACCTGCGCCAGCCGGTGGCGCTGTTCCGCTTTGATGCGGAATCTGGCCAGACCGTGACGCTGACCACGTCCGCCGCCGCCGGCGAGCCGGATGTCGATACGCTGCTCTACCTGTTCGACGCCGAAGGCCGCCGCCTGGCGGTTAACGACGACGCCGACTTCGAATCTGGTAACTATTACGCCAGTATCGAGGACTTTGAAATTCCGGAAGACGGCACCTATCTGGTGATGGCGACGTCGTTCGACTTCGACCTGGCGCACCTCATCGGCTGGGACAGCGGCGGCAGCTTCGTCCTCTCGATTGAGGAAAGCCAGTAACCGCTATCGGATGCTGGTCGGGGGTGGTTTGGTCCATTTTTCACAAAGGCGCGCTATAATGGCTGCCGACTGTGGACCGACAACCAACGGATAAAACACGATGACTCACATTCTTATCAGCGCGCTGCCCAACGACCAGCCGACGGCGGCGCGTATGCGAGACGAACTGCAAAACCGGTTTGACGAAGCCTCGCTGATTGACCCCGCGCAGACGGCAGAAGCTGTCGACGCGGCCATTGACGAGGCTTCGGCGCTGCTGGTGCTGGTGAGCGCGGGCTGGGCGCAGCATATTCAGGGCCAGCAGACCGTTTTCCACGCTGTCGAAAGTGGCCTGCGCCACACCGCCCTGCCAGTGATCGCCGTGCTGCTGGACGGGGCCGCGCTGCCCGGTGTCACCGACCTGCCAGAGCCGCTGCGCGCACTTCCCTATATGACGACTGCCAGCGTCAACCAGGGCGCGTCGTTTGAGCGCGATGTGCTGAATCTGAGCCGGCAGATCGAATCGTATTTCGAGGCGCAGCAGCGCGAACCCGACGTCCAGGCGCGCCCCGGTACGCAGCCGCACCGGCGGCGCGAGGGGCGCATCCCCTGGAATCTGGTGATTATCGGCACGGCGCTGGTGACCGGTATCGTGCTGCTGATCCTTTCCGCCGGGCAGGGCGCTTACCCGGCGGGCGGATTGCTGCCGCTGGCCGGTACGACCGCCACCCCGCGTCCGGTCACTGATGCCGAACCCGATATCGACCTGGCGCTGGGTCTGGTCGCCGGGCTGAGTGGCAGCGAGGAACCGTTGGGCATAGCGATGGTCCGCGCCGCCGAGCTGGCCCTGGCCGACCGCCCGGAGATCACCGTCAACGGCACCAGTTTTCGCGTCGAACTGCTGGCGCTGGACTCGCCGTGTTCGGCGTCTGGTGGCGTGCGCGCCGCCGAGACTTTCGCCGAAAACGACGCCATCGTTGGCGTGATTGGCCATATGTGCGACATTAGCTGCTCGACGTCGGCGCCTATTTACGCCGGTGCCAGCTATACAACGATCAGCCCGGCCTGCACCGCGCCGGAACTGGCCAGCACCGACCAAACGAGCTTTAACCGTGTTATTCCGTCGGCGGCTTATGTGAGCGAGATCGGGGCGCAGTTCATCGCCGAGGCGCTGGACGCGCCGCGTGTGGCCGTCGTCCACGACGAGCTGATCCGTAACCGGGCCATCGGTCAGGCGTTCGTCGAGGCTTACGCTGGTCCGGCAGCGGGTGTGTTCCCGGTCATCAGCGTTAACCTGGACGCCGACGCCGTCGCGGCTGAAATCAGCGCCGAGTCGCCGGATGTCGTCTATTACGTCGGGCGACCATCGACGGTGGCGGCGCTGGCGAGCCGGATGGACGGTGTGACATTCGTGCTGGCCGAGCGCGACAGCGCCGCCGAGTTCGTCGAGCTGGCCGGGGCCGATGCCGAAGGCGCTTACGCCCTCGATCTGCTGCCGCCCACTGGCGACGCCATCGACGCGCTGGCGGCGCGTTACGCCGAACTCTACGAGTCCGCGCCGGAATCCGCCATTTACGCCTACACTTACGACGCCGTCAATATGCTGCTGGACGGTCTGGAAGCCGCCGGGACAACCGGCCTGGACGACGAATACGTGCTGGACCGGGGCGCGCTGCAGAGTTATATCCGCGCTTACAGCGGCGAAGGCGTCACCGGGGCGCTGGTCTGCGACGGCAGCGGCGACTGCGGCAGCGCGCCGCTGCAGGTCTACGTCATCCGTGACGGCCAACTGGTCGAGGACAGCCGCTGGGACGATTAACGCCGGGGCAGTTGGAGCCAGCACACATCAAAAACCGCCAGCGTGTGTATCCGCTGGCGGTCGGTGACTGTGTGATGAATTGCCGGGTGGGCTAGAACTTGGTCGAACCCGCGCCGAAGATACGCCCCGGCAGGTTGAAGCCGTACTGTTTGAACTTATCGACGAACTTGGGCCGGAAGCCGGTCGCTTCCAGTTGGCCGCCGCCCTCGTGCGAGTAGCCGGTGTCTTTCTGGCCTTCGGTGCGGTAGATGAAGATATCCTGCAGGATGACGCTTTCGCCTTCCATGCCCTGAACTTCGGTCACCTGGACCACCTTGCGGCTGCCATCTTTGAGGCGGCTCTGCTGTACGATGAGATGCACCGCGCTGGCGATCTGGGCGCGGATGACCATAATCGGCAGGTCCATACCGGCCATCAGACACAGCGTCTCCAGCCGGGCGATGGCGTCGCGCGGGCTGTTGCTGTGGACCGTCGTCAGCGAGCCGTCGTGACCGGTGTTCATCGCCTGCAGCATGTCCAGCGCCTCGCCGGAACGCACCTCGCCGATCACCAGCCGGTCCGGGCGCATACGCAGCGTCCCTTTGACCAGATCGCGTATTTCGAGCTTGCCCTCGCTGCTGCCGGGCACAGCCGGGGCGGTTTCCAGGCGGACGACATGGCGCTGTGCCAGTTGCAGTTCGGCGGAGTCCTCGACGGTGATGATGCGCTCGTCTTCCGGGATGAACGAACTCAGCACGTTGAGCAGCGTCGTCTTGCCGGAGCCAGTGCCGCCGGACACAACGACGTTCAGCCGCGAGACGACACACGCCTCGAAGAAAGTGCCAACTTCCGCCGGGAACGAGCCAAACTTAATCAGGTCTTCGACGGTCAGGCGTTTGTCGGGGAATTTACGGATGGTGATGGTGGTGCCACACAGCGCCGAGGGCTGGCTGACGATATGCACGCGCGAGCCATCGGGCAGGCGAGCATCGACCATCGGGTTGGCGCGGTCCAGTGTACGGCCAATCGGGCGCACGATGCGCTGCGCCGTCCATACGACATGGTCCTCGTCATCAAAGACGATTTCCGTCTCGGTCATCTTGCCCTTTATCTCGGCGAAGACTACATCCGCGCCGTTGACCATGACTTCGGAGATGCCGCGATCACGGATGAGCGGTTCGATGGCTCCAAAGCCCATCAGGTCGTTGAGCAGCCCCTGCCTGAGTTCGTCGAACTCTGGCGGGCTGAGCCGGATATTCAGCTTTTGCAGGACCGTCTTGAGGCGGTCGGTGAGGAGCTTTTCTTTCTCGGCGTCGCCGCGCTCCCACAGGTCGGCCTCGTCGGGGAAGGCGAGCAGTTTGCTGCGCAGTTGTTTGCGCAGCTTTTTGACGCTGGGCGTGGTGCGGCGTTTGGGCGGCACTCGATAGCCGGTATCCAGCACTTCGCCACCATCTAACCCGCCAACGGGCGCTGCTGGAGCCGCCGGGGCCGGTTTGCTGGGACTGTCATCGACTTCGACCGGCGTTACGGGCGCGGTTTCGTCGTTGTCGGTGACGGCTTTATGGTCGTCGCGGCGCGGTTGATCCGCCATACGTTTCGATAAGAAGGATGCCATGTCTCCGCCCTCATAGAAGTCACTTTATACAGTATGAGTATAAACCAAATTCAAACCCAGAAGAATCAAGGCGTCTTAACTTTTGCTTTGTGGTGATGGGCGTACGAGACCGGGAGCGATGGGGCGCAGCTACGCCTGAAAGCAGGTCACATTCGTCACTGGTCCCCTGTGCGCAGGTCGAGTATTCTGTAAAATAACATACATACGACACGGTTGAGGGGACTTGAACATGACCAACCTGGAAACGCTGCTGCAACGCTCGGCGGCGCTGCATAATCACCTGTGCCCGCGTCAGGTACTGGGCGTGCGCATGGGGGTCCACGCCGGCGAATGGCTGGGCCTGGACCTGCCACAGAGCGACAAGCGTCTGTTTACGTTTGTCGAGACGGATGGCTGCTTCGCCGACGGCGTCATGGCGGCCACCGGCTGCGCGCTGGGACGGCGGACCATGTACCTGATGGATTATGGCAAGTCGGCGGCGACGTTCATCGACAGCGAGACCGGGCGCGCCGTGCGCATTCGCCCGCACCCCGACGCGCGCGATCATGCCGTCGCCTGCCTGCCAGACGCCGAGAGCAACTGGCACGCCATGCTGCAAGCCTACCAGACGCTGCCCGCCGACGATCTGCTTATTGCACAGGCAGTTGATGTGACACTGGATATGCAGGCGCTCATCAGCCTGCCAGGGCTGCGTGCCATTTGCGCCACCTGCGGCGAGGAGATTATGAACGCGCGCGAGGTGACAATCGACGGGCAGGCGTACTGTCGTGGCTGTGCTGACGGCACATATTATGCGCCGCTGTGATCCGGCCACTGACGCCGCGACTCAACTGCCCAGCACCGGTGGCACTTACATTCTGTTGATGCAACTGGACACACTGACCCGCCTGGAAATAGGCCGGTTGGGCGTATTCGATTTCGCGCCCGGCTGGTACGCTTATATCGGCAGTGCGCTCGGTCCCGGCGGGCTGCGGGCGCGCCTCAACCACCACCTGAAGCGGGCGGCTCGCCCCCACTGGCACATCGACTACCTGCGGCGGGTGGCGCAACTGCGGCAGGTGTGGTACGCCGTCAGCGAGGCGCGCCACGAGCACACCTGGGCGGCGGCGCTGCACGGGCTGGCAGGCGCTTCGACTCCGGTGCGGCGCTTTGGCGCATCGGATTGTGACTGCGCGGCGCATCTGTTTTACTATGATCGTCTGCCGGATTTCGACGCATTTCGCGCGCAGATCGGCCCAACGCCAGCTGTCCTGCGCTGGGACGCCCTGCCAGCGCGCTGACAGGCCAACGCCTGACCACCGCTGGCCGATTCGCCGTTGATTCCGGCTGTCGATGAATGATACATTACGGAAATACTGTAGCAGCAACCTCGGGGGGATACTGGATGATTACACATATCGTGCTGTTTAAGCTCAAGGAACCGAACCGGCAAACCGCCGAGGCAGTCCGCGACCGGCTGCTGGCGCTCCCCGCGCTTATCCCGGAGATTCGCCATTTTGAGGTGGGCATCAACATCGTGGAGTCGGCGCGCGCCTATGACGTGGCGCTGTACTCACATTTCGACTCGCTGGAGACGCTGCGCGCCTACCAGGATCACCCACGCCACCGCGAAGTGGCGGCGTTTATCCAGTCGGTGACGAGCGGCGCGGTCGCCGCCGATTACGAGTCGTGACATGCACGACCGGGTGATGTCCGCGCTGAAAACCTGGGACTGGCACCCACACCATCACAGCTCCCGCGAACTGCTGCAGCAGTTTGGCAACGGGCCGGGTATGCTGGTGGTATTGATTGAGGCGCTGCAAAACAAAGACTGGATTATACGCGAGCGGGCGGCTTATGTGCTGGGCGAAATCCGCGACCGGCGCGTGGTGCGTGATCTGCTGCCGCTGCTGAATGATGAACGGGCTGTGGTGCGTTTTCACGCCGTCTACGCGCTGGAGAAGATCGGCGATCCGCGCGCGGTCGAAGCGCTGCTGACGGCGCTGGCCGACGCCGACGCCGATGTGCGTTACCGGGCGGCCTCTGGCCTGGGGCGGATGGGCGACCACCGCGCCGTCTCGCCGCTGATCGCGGCGCTGAACGACGCCAAGAATCACGTGCAGCACGGCGTGGCGCGCGCGCTGGGCTGTCTGGGCGACCCGCGCGCGATCGAACCGCTGCGGACCATGCTCGACGACTTGCGGGCACAGGCTGACGCCAGCCCGCGCCTGTGCAGCGCCCTTGAGGACGCGCTGACGCTGCTCCAGCAGCCGGAACGCCGGCGCCGAGTCAGCGACTGCCTGCAAGAGCCATCGGCTGGAATTGGAATGGACGGACCAAACTGGAGTTCAGACTCTTGACTGCGTATCGCTATATGACGCTGTTTCTGCTGATTATTTTGCTGGTCTTCCCGGCTGCCGCGCAGGATACCCCCACCGAGCCAACCGGCCCGCAGCCCGTCTCGGTTGAGGTTCGGGCACACGACGGCCAGCGCCTGAGTGCGGACTATTACGCCGCCGAGGATAACTCACCGGCGGTGCTGCTGCTGCACCAGCTCTACACGACACGCACAAGCTGGCGCTGGGTGGTGGGGCCGCTGGTAGACGCGGGTTATCATGTGCTGGCGGTTGATCTGCGCGGCTACGGCCAGACGCGCGGCGGCATCGACTGGAGCAAAGCACAGATCGACACACAGACCTGGCTCGACTGGCTGGCCGAGCAGCCGGGCGTGCGCGCCGAGTCGCTGCTGGTGATGGGGTCGAGTATGGGCGCTAATCTGGCGCTGGTGGGCTGCGCCGAGGCCGAGCGCTGCGCCGGGGCTGTCGCCATCGCGCCGGGGCTGAATTACTTCGGCGTGCGCACCGAGGACGCTTTGACCAGCGGCATCGAGGCGCTGCTGATCTACGGCGACCGTGACCCGTATCCGGCGCGCGATGTGCCGCAGATGATCGAACTGGCCGCAGACGCCGGACTGGACACGCTGACGAGGCTCGTCTACGCCCGGCGCGAGCACGGCATGGACCTGTTTACAGTTGAGCCGGACCTGCTGCCGGCCATCATCGAATGGCTGGACGCCCGCCGCTGAGTCTACGAGTCGGCGGGCGCTAAAAAGTCGGCATCAACGCGCTTGACGCCACTTTCTTTGAAGGCCACATCAACTTCCTCTACGCCGTTTTTATAGCGGCTGATGATGACCGTCCCGACACCAAACATTTTATGCTGTACGCGCGCGCCGCTTTTGAAGCGCGTGGACTGGCCACCGCCAGCGGACATCCCCGGAAACGGCACGATCTTGTCGCGCAGGCGGCTGCGGTGCGGCTCGGCGGGCGGATTCGGCGGCGCGGGTGGTGTGGATGGGCGCACGGTGGGGTTCCATCGCGTCTGCTCGCGGAAGCTCTGCCGGGCCGAGTCGACGGACAGGCCGGGCGGTGCGCCGTCCAGCAGATCGCCGGGCAGATCGGCCAGAAAGCGCGAACGGCTGTTGGCGCTGCTGCTGCCGTAGATGGTGCGGCGAAAAGCGTAAGTCAGGAACAGGCGATCCTCGGCGCGGGTGACGCCGACATACATCAGCCGCCGTTCTTCAGAGAGGCCGTCGGGGTCGTCGAAGGCGCGCATGTGCGGCAGCATCCCCTCTTCCAGGCCGGTGATGAACACCACCGGAAACTCCAGACCTTTAGCCGCGTGCAGCGTGAGCAGCGTCACGGCGTCGGCATCGGCGGCCAGGGCATCGACATCAGCCACCAGCGACTGCTCCGCCAGGAACTCCGACAGGGACAGGCCGGTTTCCTGCGCTTTGAGCAGCAGGCCGCGCAGTTCCTGCACGTTCTCGCCGCGCTCAAGCGCCTGCTGATCGTCGTCACTGATTTCCGACAGGTACAGGTTGTAGCCAATCTCGCTGATGATGGTGTCCAGCAGGTGCAGCAGATCGCCGCTGGCGGCGAGTTCGCGCCAGCGCAGCAGCGACTGGCCGAATTCGGCGAACAGGCGCGCCGCCCGGCTGGAAAGCGGCGTTTCATCGTCGGCGATGAGGCGCGTCAGGGCGTCGTCGTAGCTGCCGCCGATGTCCGCCGCCCAGCGCTGAAAATCGACCAGCGACTGCTTGCCGATGCCGCGCCGGGGCAGGTTGATGATGCGGCTGAAGCTCACTTTGTCGCTGCCGTTGTTGACCACGCGCAGATAAGCCAGCAGGTCGCGCACCTCGCGCCGCTTGTAGAAGCCGACGCCGCCCACCAGCCGGTAGGGGATACCGTGCTGGATACACGCTTCTTCCAGCGCGCGCGACTGGGCGTTGGTGCGGTACATCACGGCGAAGTCGGTCCAGTCATGATCTTCGCGGCGGCGCAGCAGGTCGATCTGATCGACGACGAACTGCGCTTCCTCGTTTTCGTTGTAGGCTTCGTGGACGGTAATCGCCGGTCCGCCGCCCCGGTCAGTGAACAGGGCTTTGGGCGTGCGATGCGGGTTGCGGTCGATGATGGCGCGGGCGGCGTCGAGGATGGTCTGGGTGGAGCGGTAATTCTGTTCCAGCAGGACGACCTGCGCGCCGGGGTAATCCTCGCGGAAGCGCAGCACGTTACGGAAGTCCGCGCCGCGAAAAGCGTAGATGCCCTGGTCCTCGTCGCCGACGACAAACACATTGTTCTGCGGGGCCGCCAGCAGCCGCACCAGTTCGTACTGGGCGGTGTTGGTATCCTGGAACTCGTCCACCAGCACGAACTCGAACGCGCGCTGGTACTTCTGGCACAGGGAGTCGTCATCGCGCAGCAGGTAGACCATCTGCATCAGCAGGTCATCGAAGTCGAGCGCGTTGTTATCCAGCAGAATCGACTGGTAGCGGGCGTACACACGGGCCACGACCTCGCCGAAGTAATCGAGCGCCACATAATCGGCGGGGCGCAGCAGTTCGTTCTTGGCGGATGAAATAGCGCCCAGCACGCGGCGCGGCGGGAAACGCTTGGTGTCGATGTTCAGCTCGGCGATGGCCTGGCCGACGACGCTCACCTGGTCGTCGGTGTCGTAGATGACATAATCCGGGCCGTAGGGTGTGTGGCGACCCTCACGGCGCAGGATGCGGGCGCAGATGGCGTGGAACGTGCCCACCTGCAGGCCCGCCGGACGCCCGCCCAGCAGCCCCTCGACGCGCTCGCGCATCTCGCCGGCGGCCTTGTTGGTGAAGGTCACCGCCAGCAGCGCATCCGCTGGTACGTTCATCTCCTGGATGAGATAAGCCACGCGATGGGTCAGCACGCGCGTTTTGCCGCTGCCCGGCCCAGCCAGCACCAGAACCGGTCCGCCACCAGCGCCGACGGCGGCGCGCTGCTGCTCGTTGAGTCCATCCAGTAACGACATAAGCTCTGTCCCTGTGTATTGCGATTATTGACGCCGCCCATTGTAGCGTAATACCCCGCCGGTTGTATGCCCTGGATAGGCCGTTTGCAGATGTGGCCGTGCAAAATTGGCGGCAGAGTCTTAGAATGCGTTAAAACGATTCTGCTTCACGTGACGTATACTCACAAGGTATACTTGCAACTCTGGGGTACGTTATGCGATCTGGGAGAAACATGCCTGTGATGCGACTACGAACGGCAGCGCTGATGCTCACCGTGTTGATTCTGGTAGTGGGCTGCTCTGGTGACGGCGGCAACGACGAACCGCCGCCGGACCCGGTTGCGCTGATTACCGACGCGGCCACACAGATTCGTGCCGTCGATACGTTCCGTATGGAAGTGCGCCATTCCGGCGCGGATTATCTGGTGTCGGTGTATCTGACCCCCACTACACCCGCCGATGTCGCTTTCCGGCGGGCGCTGGCGCAGTATGTGGCCGACAACAACCAGCTTCAGGCCAGCGTCAACGTGATCGCCTCTGGTTTGCCGATGAACCTCGACGTCTACTCTTATGGGCCGGACCAATGGGTGCGCCTGGCCGGGACCGACTGGGTGGACGTGGACTTCGCGCCCGGTTTCGACCCGGAGACTCTCATCGCCGACGACACCGGCTTCCAGGCGGCGCTGGCCGCCCTCACCGAGCTTGAATATCTGGGCCTGGAAACACTGGACGACGGCACGCGCACCTATCATCTGCGCGGCATCGCCAGAGGCCCGGATGTAACCAATCTGCTGGTGGGGTTGATCGAAGCCGAGGGCCTGCTGCCGGTCGATGTGTACATCAGCCGTGAGACGGGTTACCCGGTGCGGCTGGTGATCCGCCAGCCGGAGACGATCACCGAGGATGAGCCGGTTCCCACCACCTGGACGATTGATGTGTTCGACATCAACGCCGAGCCGGAGCTTAACCCGCCGCGAGTTATACAGGACCTGTGATGCGCGCACATCCAACAAAAAGCGCCAGCCTGAACCCCTGGCTGGTTCTGGCTGTGATCTGCATTCCGGTGTTCGTCGGGTCGCTGGACCTGACGGTAGTTTCGGCGTTTCTGCCGGACCTGATTCTGGAGCTGGAAATTCCGCTGCAGACCGGCCTGGGTGACGCCGCCTGGATTCTGAGCGCCTATCTGCTGGCGTACACCATCAGCCTGACGTTTATGGGCCGCGTGAGCGACCTCATCGGGCGGCGCGGTGTGTATGCCGCCTGCCTGACGGTGTTCATCGTCGGCTCGATTCTGGTGGCCATCGCCCACACCTGGCCCACCGATCTGCTCAACACGCTTTACCGGCGCATGGGCGAACGCCCGGACATCGCCTACGTCAATCTGCAGGCGATCATATTCGGGCGCGTGATTCAGGCGCTGGGGGCCGGCGCGCTGGTCCCGGTGAGCATGGCGCTGGTCGCCGATCTGTTCCCGCCGAACCAGCGCGCGCAGCCGCTGGGCGTGGTGGCCGCTATGGATACGCTGGGCTGGGTGCTGGGTCACCTGTACGGCGGGATTTTCATCCAGTTTATGCCCTGGCAGGGGCTGTTCTGGATGAACGTGCCGCTGACGCTGTTCGCTCTGGTGGTGACGCTGTGGGCGCTGCGCAACGTACCGCAGTACAAAGTCCAGGGGCGTTTCGATTATCTGGGTATGGCGCTGATCGTGGGCGCGCTGACCGCCCTCAACGTGGGCCTGGGTGTCAACATCGACATCGGCGGCATCACCAGCATCGACGACTTCACCATGCTGCCGCCGTATGCCGTGCCGCTGGTGTCGGCGTCGGTGGTGTTGTTTCTGCTGTTCTTTGTGGTGGAAAGCCGCGTGCGCGACCCGCTGATTAACATCCGCATGTTCCGGC
The DNA here is from genome assembly GCA_964639225.1 of uncultured Anaerolineaceae bacterium. GTDB lineage: Bacteria > Chloroflexota > Anaerolineae > Aggregatilineales > Phototrophicaceae > CAZXCK01. The sequence continues at coordinate 11,655 of CAZXCK010000076.1, forward strand.
GACGCAACATCGCGGCGGGGTCCATCACCAACCTGTTTATCGGCTACTGCCTGTTCATCGGGCTGGTGACGGTGCCTATTCTGGTCAACGTGCGCCAGGACAGCGTGGAAAGCCTGGACAGCGCCGCGCTTCAGGTGGGCTTTCTGCTGTCCGCGCTGACGGTGCCGATGGCGCTGGCGGCGGTTCCGGGCGGCTGGTTGAGCCAGCGCATCGGTTACAGCCGCACGGTTGTCATCGGCCTGAGCATCTCGATTGTGGGCTTTCTGCTCATCTGGCGGACGTGGCACATCGACATTTCGGACACGATCATCGCGCTTGAGATGGCGCTGGTGGGCGTGGGCATCGGCCTGACATTCTCGCCGATCAGCGCGTCGGTCATCAACGCCGCTACTGACTCCGAGCGCGGTGTGGCCTCGGCGCTGGTGCTGGTGCTGCGGCTGATGGGCATGACGCTGAGTGTGTCGTCGCTGACGACGTTCTCGCTGCAGCGTGTCACCATGCTGGCAACCCGCGAGCTGGGCGTCACGGCGGACGCGCTCAGTACGTCGGTGTACGCCAACACCTATGCCCGCATCACCATCGACGTGCTGGCGGAACTGGGTTTGCTGGGGGCCATCGTGTGCGGTGTGGCCATCATCCCGGCGCTGCTGATTCGCAGTGACGCCGATGTGACATCCGGGCCGCCGACATCACCAACTGGCGAGTATGGTGATCCCAATGGCAGGGTCACTGCCGAACGCCAGCAGACTGCTACCCCACGTACCTCCTGATCTCGCCTGAGCTGATCGCTGACTGCTGCACTTTCGGCAGTATAGTGCTGCAGCAGCAGGTTTTTTTAGTGCCGCAGTGCTGATATTGCGGGTGGTGATAATCGGGGCGCAGATAAGGTTATTGTAGCACGAATGTTCGGTGTGTGGGGTTAGGAGTTGGTTAGGGGGCGGGCGCGTTGTAGCACGCCCTTACGAGTGAGGCGGGTGTGGGAGCGCTAGCACGCCGGTCGCTTCGCGCCATTCGCCGGTGACGCGGGGCTGGGGGATGAGGGGACAGGCACGGGATAATTTCAACCGACATCGATACTCTACATTGATTAGGTGTGTGGGGGTGCGGGCGCGCGGATGTTGGCGAGCTTGTGAATCAGAACCACCGCCCTGGACGAGTGCCGGGGCATGTGCCCATCGTGTATAATTAAGGCAAGCAGCGTTTGAGGATGAAGCATGATGAATACGCTTGAGCAGGAAATTGTCGAGAAATTCCGCCAGTTAGAACCCGATGCAAGGGAGCGCGTACTGAATCTGCTGGAACACCTGGCGGATAACCGTCCGCTATCCGCGCTGGAACTGATGCGCCTGCCCGCTGAAGAGCGTCAGCGGCGCGTTCAGGCGGCAATGGCGGCGGCAGCGGATGAGGATTTTGAGACGTTTGAAGCCTACAGCGAAGAATCCATCGATGAGTGATGGCATCCAGCGCGGTGACATCTGGACCATCCGTTTTGACCCAAGCGAAGGCGATGAAATCCAGAAGATGCGGCCTGCAGTCGTTATGACAACGGCGGGCGCAGGCAAAATGCGTCTACAGATTGTGGTTCCCGTCACGGGCTGGCAGCCTCAGTTCAGCCGTTACTTCTGGATGGTCAGGCTCATGCCAGATGAGGAGAATGGCCTGTCCAAAGACTCCGCAGCGGATGCCTTTCAGGTCAAATCTTTGTCGGTCAATCGTTTCCAGCGCAAACTGGGCACTGTCACCGCAGGTCAGTTGTACGAGATAAGCGCGGCTATTGCGCTCTGTGTTGGCTACACGCCGTAGTAATCCCCAGCATCGGGCCGTGCCGCCGGGACGAATGCGCACGGGTTTACGGCGAGGCCCATGTGTCACGGTAGACTTTCGCCGGGGCCGAACCCACAATCTCGATGACCTCATCCAGATCATCGATGATTGTGTAGAGTTGTGGGTCCGGCGAGCTGACGGTCGTATCAGGCTCGGCACAATTCAGGGATTCTGCCTCTGGGCAATCGGGCAAAGGTGTACTCGGTCTGGCCGGATGGCATGTAACACGCCGTCAGTTCCCGGGTTGGCAGTCGATGGCGCCAGACTCCCCAGCCTCGACGTTGTAATTGCGTGTACAGCGCCGAGGCGAAAACTTGTAACTTCTCCGGCAGGATGAACGTTATAATGGTCGTCAAATGCTACAGTACAAGGCGGCTTATAACTCAGGCACAATGCAGCTCCTCAGGTGATTGCGGCCAGTTATGCGCAACCAGAACGACATGGAAGAAGGCCCAGCACTGATGTTTGAAAGTCTCAACACCTCAAAACAATCCTGTCGGATCAAACGCTACACGATCTTACTGGGGCTGTTGTGGACAGCCGTCATTGTGATCTCGGCGGGGTGGGCGCTGCACAACAATCACCACTTCACCACAGAAGCAGCACGCATTGAAGCGCAGGCCACGTTCAACAAGGACCTGCTCTACCGGCGTTGGGCCTCGCTGCATGGTGGGGTGTATGTCCCTGTCACTGAAGAGACCCAGCCCAACCCGTATCTGACGGTTGAGCACCGCGACATCATGACCACTGACGGCCAGATGCTGACGCTCATTAACCCGGCCTACATGACGCGGCAGGTCCACGAACTGGCACAGGAACAAGACGGCATCCAGGGGCATATCACCAGCCTGGACCCGATCCGCCCGGCCAACGCGCCCGACGAGTGGGAAGTCGAGGCGCTGCTGGCCTTCGAGGATGGTGTGCGCGAAGTCACTTCAATCGAGACCCTCAATGGAGAAGATGTCCTGCGTTATATGCAGGGCATGGTAACCGAGGAAAGCTGCCTGGTGTGCCATGCCTTCCAGGGGTACGAGGTCGGCGATATTCGCGGCGGCATCAGCGTCTCGGTGCCGATGGAGCCGTATTGGGCCAGCCTGCGCCCCATGCAGATGAGCATTTTCGTCAGTCACAGCGCGCTGTGGCTGATGGGTATTATGGGCATTGGCGCGTCGTCGTATTCGATTCTGCGCAGCGTCCAGCGCGGCGAGAGCATCACCCAGCAACTGCGCGAGAGCGAAGCGCGCTACCGCATGCTGACCGAAAACGCGCACGATGTCATTTACCGGGTTCAGCTACACCCTGAAATGCGCTTTGAATACGTGAGTCCGTCGGTGACACAGATGACAGGCTACTCGCCGCAGGACCATTATGATGATCCGCAACTGGGCTTTAAGCTGGTGCATCCTGACGACCAGAAAATTCTGGAAGCAGCCGCCCAGGGGCAAGTAACCAGGCCGATCATCCTGCGCTGGGTTCACAGGGATGGTTCCATCATCTGGACCGAGCAGGTCAACCGGCAGATACTGGACGCCGATGGTAAGCTGGTGGCGCTGGAAGGTATCGCCCGCGACATCACCGAGCGCAAGCAGGCCGAGGACGCCCTGCGCACCAATGAAGAGCGCCTGCGGGCGATTGTCGATAATATGCCCCTCATGCTGGGGATTATTAGCCAGGATGGCGTCTTCGAGTTTACTAACCAGTACTGGGTGGATAACCTGGGCTGGTCTGCCGAGGAACTGGCGCACGTCGATGACCCGTTCGGGTTGTTCTACCCGGACCTGAAAGCCCGGCAGGCCGTGCTGAACCGGATTGAACAGGATACAGACCATACCGCCTGGGTAGACAGCGAAACCCATACGCGGCATCGCGGCGTCCGAACGACCACCTGGATCGACATCAGGCTTTCAGATGGGCGGACAGTCGGCATCGGGCAGGATGTCACCGAAATACGCCAGGCGCAGAAACGCGAGCAGGAGCTTGCCCTGGAAGCCAGCCGTCGCCATCTGCTGACGACATTCATCCAGGATGCGGCGCACGAGTTCCGTACTCCGCTGTCAACCATCAGTTCCAGCGCCTACCTGATGGCGCGCTCTGAAGATGCGGAGCACCGTAAAAGTAAAGCGCATAAAATCCAGGAGCAGATCAGCCAGATCACCCGGCTGGTGGATACGCTGCTGCTGACCGTTCAACTGGAGAGCAGCAATCCGCTGCACAGCCAACCGGTCGATATGATCGGGCTGCTGGCGTCAGTATGCGAAGACGTGACCGGACAACACTGCGAATCGTGCCAGCCCCACCTGGAACGACCAGCGAATCTGCCGCCAGTGCCGGGCGATGTTTATTTGCTGGCCGATGCCTTTGGCCAGATTCTTGATAATGCCTGCCGCCATACACCGGACGACAGCCAGGTGAACGTCATCCCCCGGTTGCAGGGTGATGAGTTATGGGTGGATATTCACGACGACGGTCCCGGCATCGACGAGGCGCTGCTGCCGCATATCTTTGAGACGTTCTGGCGGCAGAACAACGCCCACACGACACCGGGTTTCGGCCTGGGGCTGTCCATCTCGCAACGTATCATCGAACGGCACGGCGGGCGCATCGAGGTCGAGAGCCAGGTTGGTAACGGGACATGCTTCCGGGTGGTGCTGCCGGTGTCTCCGGTCGGCACGTAACACGCCATCAGCCGCCGGGCTGGCAGTCGATGGCGTCGATGCGCCACTGGCCGTCGACCTGCACCAGCCACACCTGAAGCGTGTTGATGTTTTCAAACTCGGTGCCGGCGTTCCACACCATCTGCACATCGACACGATCAGCGGACTCGCCCGGCAGCACGCGGTAATCGCCGGGCAGGTCCTGCGCACACAGGATCGGGTCGTAGACCATGCGCTGGCTCACGAAATCGTCCAGGCGGGCGATAAAGTCGCCGGTCAGGGCGTCGCTGTCGTGATAGCCGCCCTCGACCAGCACGTTACCCGGATAGCCCAGGTACCAGTAATAAAAGTCGCTGACCACATCGACGGCGGGTACTTCCGGTGTGCCTTCGTCCGTCGAGCCGCCGGTGCAGCCTGCCAGCAGCAGCACAATCCCTGTAAGCCACAGCCAACGAACAGACATCTCAGTGTCCTTTCCATTCAACATCAATCGTTGTGCCCTGCCCCGGCGCGCTTTCGACCGTCAGGCGGGCGCCAATTGATTGGGCGCGTTCGTGCATGGTGCGCTGCCCCAGGCGATCTGGGGCTACGCGGGCCGGGTCGAAGCCAGCGCCGTCATCCTGAACGGACAGCGTCAGGCGGTCCGCGCAGCGCAGCCGCACGCTGATATGCTGCGCATCGGCGTGTTTGGCGATGTTGTTGAGCGCCTCCTGGGCGATGCGATACAGCGCGATTTTGACATCGAACGGCAGCTTGCACTCGGCGTCGATGTCGCGGTCGATGGTGGCCTGGGTACGGCTGGCCGTGCCGCGTATGAGATGCTCCAGCAGGTCCGGCAGCGCGGTCGCTTCCAGGGCTTCCGGGCGCAGTTCGAGCAGCAGCATGCGCATCTCGGACTGGGCGCCGCGTGTGAGCGTCTGTAACTGGTCGAGCTGGCGGCGGGCTTCGTCCGGGCGGCGTTCCCACAGGCGCGGCAGCGACCCGGCGATCATATGCACGGCGAACAACGTCTGCGAAACGGCGTCGTGCAGGTCGCGGGCCAGCCGGCTGCGTTCGGCGGCGGCGGCTTCGGCCTCGGCGCGGGCGTAAAGCTGCACATTCCTGAGGGCGATCCACACCACCGCCGCCGATAACAGCAGCGCCAGCGCCAGCAGCGCCAGCAGCAGCCAGCGATAGGGCAGGCTGGCGGCGATGAGCGTGGACCACTCCTCCTCGATGACGAGCTGCCAGCCGGTGCCGGGCACGGGCGCGGTGCTGATGAAGCGCTCGACGCCGTCCGGCCCCCGGCTGCGCCCGGTGGTCAGCGTGCGGGTGCTGCCGATCTGCCAGGTGTCCGGGTGGTAGATCACCTGGCCGGCGCTGTCGGTGAGGTAGATCGTCTCGCTGGCGCGGAACAGAAACTGTTTAAGCCCCTGGTAGAAGCCGGTGCTGCGCGCGTGGTCGCGGCTGACGCTGACCAGCCCCACCACCGCGCCGCGTGTGTCCTGCGCGCCCTCACGAATGGGGACGATCAGGGCGACGGCGTCGGCTGCACGCGAGCCAAGCGGCAGCACATCCGAGGCGGTCACAGCGGGAAAGACCGCCGCCGGGAAGTCGATAGCCTGCGCTGACCAGTCCGCGCCGATCAGTTCCAGGCGGCGCGCGTCCGCCGCGACGACACGCTGATCGGCATCCAGGACGACGACACCGGCATCCATGTTCCATAGTTGGTCGCGCGCTTCGTCGAGCGCGGCGTGCTGCGCTGGCGGTTCCATATCCCGGATGGCATCGCTGGCAGCCAGCGAACGCAGCGGCTGGCCTATGTCGTCGAGGTGGATGGCGATCTGCTCGGTCAGCAGATGGGCCAGGTCATCGTTGCGGGCGGCGACCAGGTCGCCGGTGACGCGGCCCATAATGGCGAAATTGAGTACGGCCACCGCGCCCAGCAGAATCGCCGCCGGGATAAAGGCCCAGGCGATGACCTGCGCCGGTGACTGCTGGCGGCGAATACGCTGGATCATCGCTCGACGAGCCGCTGCTGCAAGGCCAGGGACACCGCCTCGGTGCGGCTGGCGGTGCCCAGCTTGCTGAGGATATTGCTGACGTGGAACTTGGCCGTCGACGGGCTGATGGACAGCCGCTGCGCGATGGCGTTGTTGGTCAGGCCGTCGACCATCAGCGCCAGGATTTCGCGCTCGCGCTCGGTGAAGTCATGGCCGGGGCGCGGCTCGCTGGTGTGCATGTGGATCAGCGCCTGGGCCGCTTCTGGTGCCAGCGTGGAGCGTCCCTGGTGGGCGGCGCGGATGGCGTTCGCCAGATCGTCCGGCTCGACGGTCTTGAGCAGGTAGCCAATCGCGCCCGCTCGCAGCGCCTGATCGACCTTGTCCTCTTCCGGGAAACTGGTCAGGGCGATGACCTGCGTTTGCGGGTGGGTTTCGCGGATGCGACGGATGGCGGTGGGGCCGTCCATCACCGGCATGACGAGGTCCATCAGTACGACATCGGGCTGGTGCTCTGCGCACTGCTGCAGGGCTTCCTGGCCGTTGCGGGCCATGCCCACCGGCTCCAGATCGTCGTAAGCCAGCAGAAAGGCGCTGAGACCGCTGCGCACGACATTGTGATCGTCAACAATCAACACACGGATCATAGTCTGGCCCCTCTGATGAGCGTTAGACGGTCGTTGATTCTATTGTATAGCATTTCATCGTGTGTGACGCTCGCCATGAGTCCAGCCCGGACCTACCCGAATGGGCAGGTCGGATTATCACCATTGTGCGGGCTGGAAAACACATCCTTCTCCGGGCGACTCTGAACGCAAACAGGCGCATGATAGAAGCATCGAACGGCAACACAGCAAGGAGAGAGTTCCCATGACTGGTCGCAAAACCATCTACGTTCTGTTGACGCTGGCGCTGCTGGCCCTGGCTTTTGGCCCGGCCAGCGCCCAGACCGACGATCCGCTGCCGGTGGTTCAGGATTTCTACAACTGGTACCTGGACACCGCCGGCTACGACGAAGCCACCGGCGAGTTCCGTAACCCGCTGGCGGATGGCAGTTATCAGGAGCGCCCGGAGCTAGCGCCGTCGCTGATCGACGCGGTGGTGCGCAGCCGGGACGAGGAAGGCGGCTTCTTCTTCGACCCGTTCCTGTGTGCGCAGGATGTGCCGGAGCGCGCCAGCTTTGAGGTGGTCGGCCCGGACTCGGTGCTGGTATCGACATACTTCGCCTGGAATCCGCGCCCGCACACGCTGCTGGCCGAAGTCGATGACGCCGGGCAGATCAGCGCCATCGTGTGCCAGGAGACGATCACGGCGCGCGGCACGGTCGAGGCGTTCTACGCGGGTTACGCGCAGTTTCCGCCCGAAGCCGACACGGCCCTGCTCACTGACGAACTGGCCGCGGCCTACACCAGCGACGAACCGCGCGACTTCGACCCGTTCCTGTGTGCGCAGGACATCCCGGCCTATCTGGCGGTGGATGAGGTTCTGACCGGCGACGATGCCGCCACCATGATCGTACGCCAGTACTTCGCCGGCAACTCGCAGCCGCACAGCGTCACCGTTGACCTGGTGAAGGGCGAGCGCTGGCAGATCGCCGAAGTCACCTGCGAAGTCGGGCCGGAGACGGTCGCGGCGCTGCTCTACAATCGCTTTGTAAGCACCATGCGCTACGACATGACCGCCGGCATCACCCGCACCCCCATCGCCGACTGGGAACCCTACCCCTGGTCGCAGCACATGGACGAGGCGCTGCTGGACAGCCTGCTGGCGATCTACGGCAGCGATGAGCGCGGTTTCGACCCCTTCCTGTGTGCGCAGGACCTGCCCGAATGGGTCGAGATCGAACCCGCGGCGGACGCCAATCACCTGCGCATCAGCGGGATGTACCCGAGCGGGCCGGACACCACCAGCCGCTACGAGCTGGCCACCGTCGAGATGGCGCTGGATAGTGAGTTCGGCTGGCAGATGGTGGACATCACCTGCGGCGGCTGACGCCAGCCAACAACAAAAAACGCCCGGTGTGCCAGACACGCCGGGCGTTTTGATTCGGGCGCGAAGCGCCGATTTGGGACGACAGCCCGCGCGATTGACTCCAGGGCTATCGCATCAAATCCGGATATATAGCATAAGAGATTATAAAGGTGTCTG
>CAZXCK010000077.1:0-19577 GCA_964639225.1 uncultured Anaerolineaceae bacterium
CTGTAGCCCGGTGTTTTAACGCCGGGCGGGACCGGTCCGCACCTTTACTCCGCTCTAAATTCTTAATCTGCATCAGCGCGCTCATTAGCCGGTGCAGTTCCTCGGCCAGTGTGGCCCACGTCGAAACCGTATTGTGATGGAATCACAAAGCCCCGCGCCGGTCAGCACGCGGAGCTTTATGTTTGATGTGCCTTGCCGATTCTCGGCTGGCTAACGGTCCGCCGTCAGCATTTCCAGGCGGTTGACCATGTCTTCCAGCACGCCGAAGGTCGTCTCGACGGCGTCCGGCTGGGTCATGTCGATACCGGCGTGCTTGAGCGTGTCCAGCGGATACAGCGAACTGCCCGCCTTCAGGGCTTCCAGGTAACGCTCGGCTGCGCCCGGCTCGCCGCCCAGAATTTTGGCGGCGGCGGCGTGCGCCGCGCTGATGCCGGTCGCGTACTGGTACACGTAGAAGTTGCTGTACAGGTGGCTGAACGTCGCCCAGGTGATGCCGATGCGCTCGCGCTCGTAGCTCATCTCGCTGCCGTAGCCCTCAGCGAACAGGTCGGCGCACAGTTCAATGAGGTCGTCGGCGGTCAGGCCCTGGCCGCGCTCGACGCGCTGGTGGACTTCCAGCTCAAAGCGGGCCAGCGTGGGCATGATGAAGAAATAGCGGTGGAAGTTGTCCATCGCCTCTTCGATCAGGCCGATCTGGAAAGCGGTGTCCGGGTTGGCCTCGCGCAGATAGGCGCGCGTCATGGCCTGATTGAAGTTGGACGCCACCTCGGCCACGAACAGCGTATAACCGGAATACACGCGCGGCTGGGTCTTGCGCGCCAGATAGCTGTGCATGCTGTGGCCCAGCTCGTGGGCCAGTGTGCTCATGGCTCCCAGCGTGTTGTCGTAGCTCATCATGATGAAGGGATGCGTGTCGTAAGTCCCATACGAGAACGCGCCCTGGCGCTTGCCCACGTTGGGGTAGATATCCACCCAGCGATCTTCCAGGCAGCCCTGGCGCAGCGCGGCGACGTAATCCTCGCCCAACGGTTTCATGCCTTCGCTGATCCAGTCCACCGACTGCTGGTAGGGCACGTCGGGCAGATCCTGGGCGATGGGCGCCCAGATGTCATAGGGCTGGATGTCGTCCTGGCCCAGTGCCTGGCGGCGAATTTTCCAGTATTTGTGCCAGGTAGGCAGGAAGCGCTTGTAAGTGTTAATCAGGTTATCGTGGACGGCGACCGGGATGTTGTTGTCAAACAGCGACGCTTCCAGGCTGGAGTTATAGCCGCGCACGCGCATGTTGAACACGTCCTGCTTGACGCTGGTCAGGTAGGTGCTGGTGATCGTGTTCTTGTACGCCAGATAGGCGTCGGTATAGCTGTTATAGGCGGTGCGCCGTACTTCGCGGTCTGGCTGGCTCAACAGCGTGTCGAATGTGCTCTGGGCGACTTCGTGCTGGTTGCCGCTGCTGTCGGTCGCCGGGGCGAACTTCATATCGGCGCTGGTAAGCATGGAGTAGATGTTGTCCACGCCGCCGAAGGGGTCGGCCACCATACCCAACACCTGCTCGACTTCCGCCGAACGGACGTGCTGCTGCTTGCGGAACAGGTCGTCAACGAACTGGCGATAGACGGCCAGCGCTTCGTTGGCGTCCATCCACTTTTCCAGCGTCTCGCGTCCGATGGCCAGCAGCTCCGGGTTGGTGAAGGCGGCGGCTGCCATGGTCTGGCCGATCAGACCGCCGGCGCGGTCGTTCATGGCGGTGGCGGCTTTGTCGGTGGCGTCGCAGTTGGTGGACATGGCGGCGTAGAAATAAATCCTGTGGGCCAGGCGCAAACCCTTATCCAGCACACGCAGGTAATCGGCCAGCACGTCCGGCCCTTCGGCCAGCCGCCCCTGATACGACTGGATTTCCGGCAGCATGGCGAGCAGTTCCTCGGTGGCGGCTTCCCAGGCTGCCTGATCGGCGAAAACGCTGGGGGCGTTCCATTTGTACTCGTCGGCGATTTCACTGCGTGGCTTGACCGCGATATTCGCTGTCATCAGTATCACTCCTGTTGATTGCGTATCCATCGGCGAAATTGTAACACCGGTAGCCAGCCCGGCACAGACCGCCCGACCAATCGGCATGCATTCCAGAAGCGGGCACAGCCTGGACTCAAAACGCCCTGCGCATAACGGGCAGGGCGTCAGGGGATATTGGTGAAAGCCGCGCGGATTCTACGTCAGGCGGTTGTAGAACTCAACCACAAGCTGAATATCAACCGGCACGGGAATTTCCTTCTGTTCCGGCAGGCGCAGCAGCGTCGCGCTGACGTTTTCCGGGTCCACGCTCATATACTGCGGCGCGAGGACGCCCTGTTCCATCAATTCCACGATGTGGACGTTTTTGCGCATCTTCTCGGTGACGGTAATCACGTCGCCGGGGTTGGCCTGGTACGAAGGCAGGTCCACCCGCTGGCCGTTGACCAGCACATGGCCATGATTCACCAACTGGCGGGACGCCCAGATGGTGGCGGCCAGGCCAGAACGGTAAACCAGGTTATCCAGGCGGCGCTCCAGCAGCGTCAGCAGATTAGCGCCGGTACGGCCCGGCATCTTGTCCGCTTTTTTGTAGTAATTACGGAGCTGGCGCTCGCGCACGTTGTAGATGAACGCGAGTTTCTGCTTCTCGTCTAGCTGCAAACCGTAGTCGCTGCGACGGCCAGAGCGGAACTGCTTCTCTTTGCCATGATCGCCAGGCGGAAACGGACGTTTTTCGACGATACGCTGGTACTTCGGGCGCGGCGCGAGCACCTCGCCGAAGCGGCGCTGAACTTTTGCTTTAGGACCGTGATATGAAGCCATTAATGCGACAACCCTCTATCTGTCTCGAACTGAGCCACGCGCCAGCCCATGCTGGGACGGTAATGCCTGTTCATTACGGAATAGCGTCTTATTCTACTCGCTTTGTGCGGGATTTCCAGGGCTATTTTCGCACTTATTCCTGCCCCAGCGCATAGACATCGCGCTTGCGCCAGCCACTGAGCGCTGCCACCGCCTTCGCCGCCTGCGACAGCGACTCGCCAGCCGCCAGCCGTTCGGCCAGTGCCGCTCGCACGCGCTCGATGTCCCACAGTTCATCGCCATCTTCCGCAGCCCCGCCGATCACCAGCGTAATCTCGCCGCGCGGCGGGTTCTCCTGATAATGCGCCAGCACCTCACCGGCGCTGCCCCGGCGAAATTCCTCATACACCTTGCTGATCTCACGCGCTACGCACACCGGGCGCTCGCCCAGCACCTCGCGCACCGCCTGGAGCGTATCCAGCAGCCGGTTGGGACTCTCGTAAGCGATGAGTGTGCGCGTTTCTGCTGCCAGCGCCCCCAGCAGATCGCGCCGCGCTTTGTCTTTGCGTGGCAGAAAACCGACATATACGAAACTGTCGCCCGGCAAACCAGAGCCGACCAGCGCCGTGATAATCGCGCTGGGGCCGGGCAGCGGCTCCACACGGATACCGTGCCCGATGGCAGCCTGGATCAGCTCGTAACCAGGGTCGCTGATGCCGGGCGTCCCCGCGTCGGAGATGAGCGCCACATCGCCGCTGGCCAGGGCGTCCAGCACGGCGTCCAGTCGGGTGAGCTTGTTATGCTCGTGATAGCTGATGAGCGGCGTGTCGATGTCGAAATGGCGCAGCAGCACGCGGCTGGTGCGCGTGTCCTCAGCGGCGATCAGCGCCACCGAGCGCAGCACGCGAAGCGCGCGTAGCGTGATATCTTCCAGGTTGCCGAGCGGCGTCGGCACGACATACAGCGTTCCCACAGGCTGCCTTTCCGGGCGATCATATGCCAATCGTTGGGTGAAACCATATTTTGCAGATGGCAATCTATGGTATCATCTGAGCCTGAAATTGTACCCGGATTGATGGGGTGTTATCAAAGTTCGATCGTGTAAGTTTGCAGGATAAAGTCATCGATGAACAAACTTCTGTCTGTACAGCTAAAAAACAGATCGATGTTCGCTGTAGCGGCGCTGATACTGGCGCTGGTCTTAGGTCTGGCGCTGGTGGCGGCTCCGGCCCACGCAATCTATGATGTTTCGGTGTGTGAAGACACCGACCCCTTCGGCGAGATCAGCGACGAGTGCCTGCGCGTGATGGAGTCGTTCCCCGAACCCAGTGTGCTGCCGATCCAGCACGACGGCCTCACACTCGGTAGCTACAGTTTCTGGAAGGTTGAAGACGCCCAGCCACCAATTTTCGACGCGCCCAACGGCAACGTGATCCGCAACATGCCCCCAGGCTTTAACTATGTGCGTGTGACCGATACCTCGGTCGATGGCTGGGTTGGCACGGCCTCCGGGGAGTGGCTGCGCGCCGCCGACGTGACCTACAACGAGGCGTCGTACTTCCGAGGCGTGCGCATTCTGGACGGGCTGGAGAACCAGTTTGCCTGGGTGCTGTCGACGGGGGCCATGTACACCTCGGCTTATCCTGGCGGCGCTCAGGATGTCGATAACGGTCGCCTGCTGCGGCGCTACGACCTGATCAACATCTTCGCCGAAGCCTACGATGACGACGGCTGGCGCTGGTACATGATCGGCCCTAACCAGTGGATCGAGCAGCGGTTGGTCGCTAAAGCCTTCCGCATCGAGCGCCCCGAAGGCGTCACCGGGCGCTGGGTGGCGATTGACCTCTACGAGCAGACCGTCACGCTCTACGAAGAGGATACGCCCGTGTTCGCCACGCTGACCTCGACCGGCGTCCCTGGCTGGGATACGCGCGAGGGCGTGTTTGAAATCTGGGCACGCCTGGACCGCGATGGCATGTCCGGCGCCACCGGCGCGCCCACCGGCTGGGACCTGCAAAGCGTGCCCTGGGTCATGTATTTTGACGGTGACATCAGCCTGCATGGCACCTACTGGCACGACTTCTTCGGCTATCGTCACAGCCGGGGCTGCGTCAACCTGAGCATCAGCGACGCGCATTACGTCTATCGCTGGCTTAACGACACCGATCAGGTGAACGAGGACGGCGACCTGCTCAATTACGTCTACGTCCACTCTTCCGGCGAGTACCGCACCAGCGGCGCGGCCACCAAGTAACTGCTGCCGCCCTTCGCATAGCCAAATAAAAATCCCCGGCGTGTGTGCCGGGGATTTTTGCTGTCGAGCTGTCGTCCGGTCTAGCCGAGGGCGTCGTAGCCGGGGCCGTCCTGGAAGAAGTCGTAGTTGGGCTGAATATCAACGGTCAGGTCAACCACATCACCCTCTTCGTGGGTGACAAGTTCTTTGCTTTCCCAGTCCAGCCGCTGCTGACCGGCAGCCATGGCGTAGTCCGCCGGAACCTCTTCCTCGATGAAGATGGCTTCAAACGGGCATTCCGGGATGCAGGCACCGCAGTCGATGCAGGTGTCCGGGTCAATGAAGTACCAGGGCCACTCGGCTTCTGGCTGGCCGGGCACGATGCATTCCACCGGGCACACTTCCACGCAGGCACCGTCACGCAGGCACAGGCTTGTGATGATATGGGTCATGATGAACTCCTCTTGGAAATTTCGGTCTGGCTGTTGATCTCAGCGACTTGACATACGACTTGCTGAATTGCAATTCGTTACTGTGCCTTGAGCGTAACCTGTTTTCCGGGGAGTGTCTGGAACTTTTGTTGGATTTGAAAATGAATTTTCTCAAAAGAACATTAGGAATTTAGAAGCTGCATGCTCTGTTTTATACCCTGGTTAAATTTCGCGCGGGCGCGGGCATTCCGGCTGGGCAGCGCTGGCGGGCATGGTGTTGGTCTCCGCCAGATACTCCAGCCCGGCGCGGTCGGCGATGAACACCTGCCGGCCCTTTTTACGCAGCAGCCCGGCGTTGAGCAGGCTGCGCAGCGCGCGTCCCACCACCTCGCGCGTCGTCCCCAGGATGGCGGCGATCTCTTCCTGCGTGAGCTTGGTCGGCGTCTCGGCGATCTGGTCGGCGTAGGTCGTCTCGTGCAGGAACAGCTTCGCCAGCCGCGACGGAATCGAACGGAAGGTCATATCTTCCAGCCGTTCGATGTACTCCCGGTTGAGGTGGGCGAGCTGCTGCACGTAGTTTTCCAGCAGAGCGCGCTCGTTGGCCAGCATACCGATAAGGCAGCGGTGGCTGAGGACCATCACCTCGGCGTTGGTCACGGCGACCGCGTTGTAGGGGTTGGGGCCGCCGTCCACAGCGGCCACTTCGTTAAACGTCGATACCGGGCGCAGCAGGCTCAGCGTGTGCAGGCGACCTTCCGCGTTCATACGATAAATACGCACCATGCCATCCAGCACCACATGCAGCCCGGCGCAGCTCTCCCCTTCGCTGAAGATGGTCGAGCCAGCCTGGAACGAGCGCTGGTGCGCGGCCCGCTGGATGCTCTCCAGCCGCGCCGCGTCGATGTTGGCAAAATGTGGAATCAGTTTCCAGTCTACGTTCATGGAAGCTACCGATAAATCGTCCATCTCATACAGTATGACAGTCGGCGACGCCGCTGAATGTGACTTACGTTCCGTTTTCATCTGGTTCTATAGCTGCCGTGCTGCGAGTCCCGCTCAGATGAACAGGCCCAGCACCACCATCAGCGTAACCATGAACACGGTCAGAATCAGCATGTTGCGAATATCGTTGAGCACATAGCCATAATCGGCGCGCAGTTCTTCTTCGGTGACCTCTTTGGTCGGGTTAATCAGCAGTTGGCGAATCGTGTCGTGATCGAGTTCTTCTTTGTTCTTGCGCTGGCTGTAAGTCAGGCTGGGTGTGCGGGCGGCACGCCGGCGCGCGCCACGATCTTCACGGCGCGGGACTTGCCGCGATATCGGGGCCGCCGCTGCGGCTGGCTCCGGCTCTGGTTCTGGCTCCGGGGCGACCGGCGCTTCGACTTCCGCTTCCTGTTCCTGCTGCGCTAACTCATCGACATCCACGCCCTCGGCCTGCAGGCGGGCGCGTTCCAGCGATGCTTTGGGTAGGTTGGGCTTGCGATTACGGTTCTTACGTTTGGACATGCCTGATCTTATCTCCAGTCCGGCACTATCGGCGAAAAGCCGCTCTTATCATAATGCGATTGCCGCTAAACGTCTATACGCTCCGCAAAGACCACGATACGCTGGTTGTTGACGCGGTACGGGTAGCACGAGATGAGCGTCGCGGTGGGGCGGCCCTGGTCTTCCATGACGTGCACATCGGTCGGCTCGACCAGTTCCCAGTGCGTGATGACGTAGGTAAACGTGCGCGACTGCGTCTGAATCTGGAAGCGGTCGCCGGGTTCGAGCTGGTCCAGATGGCGGAACAGCTCGCCGTAAACGTCGTTGTGCGCCGCCAGGACCACGTTGCCGGTGCTGTCGCTGGGCGTCGCCCCGTTGAGTTCACGTCCCACGCCCATTTTGAGCGCCTCAAAATCCGTGCCGGGTACGATGGCCTCATCCAGATTCAGCCTGGGGATGATGACGCGCAGCGCGTCCTCGTCGGTGATTTCCGGGCGTTCGATGACCGGCTGGCGAATCTGGCTGCGGACCAGCGGCAGCAGATGCCCCGGAATTTCGTCGTAGTTGAAGTCAACGCTGTTGGTAATCGGGTCGATGGTGTGGCCGCCCGGCAGTACCACCTGGTCCAGGCGCAGCGTCGGCGTAGGGGCGATGGTCGGCAGGGACGCCTGCCGCGTCGCATTGGACATAGCCTGCGCCTGCCGCGTTTCGTCCTCAAGCGTGTTGATCGAGCCGATGAGCTGCACGCCCAGAAAGATCAGCCCGGCTACAGCGGCCATCTCCACCAGCAGCAGCGCCCCGTTGACGAAACGCCGCCAGCCGTCATCGCCGCGCCGTCCGGCGGTCCCTGGCCCGGTACCCGCCGCGTGATCGTCCTCGAAGTGCGGCAGCGTGCGCACCTGAGGCCGCGCGCCGTTGGCCGGGTAGGGCGGTGCGACCGGCTCCGGTTCCGGGAACAGGTCGGCTTTCAGCGCCTGCTCGATGGGGTCCAGCGGCGGCGCTTCTGGCGCTGGCAGCTCAGCACGTCTGGTTGGCGCTGGCTCCGGCTGGGCGATAACCCGCCCGTCAGCCTTCATCCGTTTGAGCTGGGCCTGGCGTGCCTCGCGCCGGCGAATGGCCAGCACCTGCTCCAGCTCTTCGATGGTCAACTCATCGACCGGTCGTTTGTCTCGCATAACCTGTGTGATACTTCCTGCTATCGACGACGCACAACTGTGCCGGGAGCCGCCGTCGGGTGTTTTCATTAAGTTAACCGGAATCGGCGCTGTCTGCAAATGCCAAAAGCTTAAGAACAGGCCGATTGCATCAGAGTTGAAACACGCTCGCCACCACCAGTGATCCAAAACCGTAGCTGCTTGTCGTCGGTTACAGGTAACCGTCCCACTAAAGGGGCTGTATCCCTCGTGACAGGTCCATAAGCAGTTTTTCGTGTCTCTTTAGCAGACACGCTTGATGTAGCCCGGTGTTTTAACGCCGGGCGGGACCGGTCCGCCCCCAAATCCGAATGCCAAAAGCTTAAGAATTGGTGC
Organism: uncultured Anaerolineaceae bacterium; assembly: GCA_964639225.1. Taxonomy (GTDB): domain Bacteria; phylum Chloroflexota; class Anaerolineae; order Aggregatilineales; family Phototrophicaceae; genus CAZXCK01. The sequence goes on from CAZXCK010000077.1 coordinate 8,487, forward strand.
GTTGCCGCGTACATCAGGCACGGTCACCGCCGTTGTTCGATGTTATGATAGGGATTATATCAAACGCATGATCGACCCTTCGAGTAAATCACACCATGCCCGGTTATGACCGTTACAGCTATCATGCCCGGCGCGCCCTCACCCAGGCGGAGATGATGGCGCGCCGCCTGCGCCACCCGCGAGTCAACACCGGCCATCTGCTGGCCGGGGTGATGCTGGCGCGTGGCAGCATCGGCTGCGCGGCCCTCACCGAGCTGGGACTCACAGCGGAGCAGGCCGCCGCCCAACTGGCGGCCCTCGTGGAGCCGCTGCCATCACCACCAGATGCCACCCCCCACGACGCCGCCCTCGATATCGCCCTGGAACTGGCCGCCGATGAATCCGCCTGGCTGGGGCATCACTACATCGGTACCGAGCATCTGCTGCTGGGTATCACCCGCACCAACATCGGCAACGCCGCCGATCTGCTCATCCGGCTCAACATCCCGCCCGACCAGGTACGCAAGCGCGTGCGCTCAATGGTCACTGATGGCCTGGAAGAGTTCGGCATGCAACTGGCCCGGCGCGACGCCCGCCTCAGCGAACTGGCCCGCCGCGTGATCGCGGCTGCCGAACAGTTCGCCGACCACCAGCACGACGTGCTGCCCGGTATGGGCCATCTGCTGCTGGCGCTCTACCGCGAACAGCGCAGCCCCACCAGCTATCTGCTGCGCGCCAGCCACCTGATTGAGTCGCGGTTGCTGCGCCTGCTGGACGATGAGGCCGTTATCGCGCTGGCCGGCTTCGATGAGGTGCTGGCGCAGGCCGTCGATTATTCCGACCGGCTCGGCAGTCACTTCGTCGGTACCGAGCATCTGCTGCTGGCGCTGGTGCTGGACCCCGCCGGTACCGATCTGCTGGAGCAGGTGGGCGCGGCAGTCGATGATCTGCGTGCGCGTGTCGCCAGCCGGTTGGCGGGCACCGATGCCGATATGTAGGCTGTTACATTATCCCAAGTTATCCCAAATTTGGGATAAACCTGATAGCGCTTGCCCGCCTGGGGGCCATGTTTGGACCAGCTAACGATTGGCCTACGCCAGCCGTTTGGGCGGCTACAAGCCACGACCGCTATGCTATAATGCCGCCGCAGTAAGACGAATTCTGAAGCTCGTGACGAGCCGCTCGCGCCCCTGTCGTGAGCTGTTGACAAGGACGGTTGTCCGATGCGTATACCCGGATGGATGTTCTTCATTGTGGCGCTGCTGGCCCTGGTGGGCGGCACCGCCCTGTGTTCTGTGCTGACCTATGGCGCTACCCGCGATCTGGTGGTCGATGCCCGCAATCAGGGCGTGGATGTGCCCACGCTGCCCGATCTGGTGCGCTTTGTCCTCGACGGTGACGATGCTGGCAGCGGCAGCCCCCCTGGACTGGACGCCATGATCGCCAGCCAGCCGACGGCGACCCCTGTGCCGACCGCCGCGCCACCCGTTGCCGATAACACCCCAGCCGCTGTCGAGGATGATCCCGCCGGACCTGACGGCGACACCAGCGACACCGAAGCGACCCCGCCGCAGGACGAGCCGCCAGCGGTGGCGGCGGTCGATGACCCCGACGACCTGGATATGCTCGACATCCCGGAGATCAACGACCCGCGTCGCATCACCATTCTGCTGATGGGTATCGACCAGCGTACCGCCACCGGCGATCCCGGCCCCTTCCGCACCGATACCATGATTCTGGCGCAGGTGGACCCCGTGGGCGAGCGCGTCGGCGTGCTGTCCATCCCGCGTGACCTGTGGGTGACGATCCCCGGCTTCCGCCAGGAGCGCATCAACACGGCCAACTTCCTCGGCGACTCGCGCGCGCTGCCGGGCGGCGGTCCCGGCCTGGCCATGGAGACCATCCGCGCTAACCTGGGTGTCCCGGTGGATAAATACGTGCGCGTCAACTTCGAGGTGTTCTACGAAGTCGTGGATACCATCGCCCCCAATGGCGTCGAAATCTGCATCGAGGAGCCGATCCTCGACGAAAAATACCCCGATGAGGCTTACGGTTTCATCGTTGTCCAGTTCGACCCCGGCTGCCAGACGCTCGACAGCGAGCGCCTGCTGCAATATGCGCGTACCCGCGCCACCGAAGGCGGCGACTTTGACCGTAACCGCCGCCAGCAGGAAGTGCTGCGCGCGGTGCAGGCCCATATTTTCAGTATGGACGGCCTGCGCAGCCTGATTATGCAGATTCCAACGCTGTACACGCAGCTCGCCGGCAGCTACCAGACGAACCTCTCCGTCGAGGAAATTCTGCAGCTCGCTAACTTCGTCAGCAGCATCCCGCAGGATCGCTTCACCTTTTCGCAGATCACCACGCTGGATGTGGACTTCGGCCAGACCGAAGAAGGCCAGCAGATTCTGCTGCCGCGCCAGCGCCGGCTGCGCTTCGTCGTGCAGCAGACGTTCAACCCGCAGGACGATCTCACGCTGGCCGATCTGCGCGAGCGCGCCGAAGCCGAGAACAGCCGTATCGTCGTGTATAACAACACGTCGATCAGCGGGCTGGCAGGCAACACCCGCGAATGGCTGACGCAGCGCGGCGTGACGGTGGAGAGCGTCGGCAACATCGACCCGCCAGCCGATGCCAGCGAGATTGTCATCCGCGACTACACCGGCAAACCCTGGACCGCGCGTTACCTGGCCGAGTTGATGGGGCTGCCGGAGAGCGCCATTCGTGCCGCATCCGACGGCCTGACCAGCGCCGATGTCATGATTGTGGTTGGCTCGGACGTGCAGCGGCTGCTCCAGGAAGCGCCGCCCGCTGGCGAATCCGGGAATTAATGCCGTTCTAAAGTTGCGCAAAGGCTGGGTTTATAGCCGTCAACTAGGGTAGAACTATATTACGCGGTACTTTGCGCCGCTTCCCGGCTGCGAATCCGCGCTAACGAAGGAGGTTCTACCATGACGATTATTGCCGGTGTATTTGATACCGAGAAGAAAATCGACGACGTTCTGCGCGCCCTGTATGACCGCGATATCGACAGCGACCGCGTGACACTCATGCGCGGCACAGGCAGCCAGGGCGACGGCAAAATCCAGCGTTCCGATGTTGACGTGCCCGATGTGCCGATGGGCGCGGCGGCCAGTCCCAGCCACAGCGGTGCGCCTCATGGGACGCCAGCGGCGGCGGTGATGGCCACCGGGGCGGTGAAGAATCTCGGCATCAAGCCAGAAGAGATGGACTACTATAAGACCCTGGCAGACCGGGGCGCAGTGATTGTCTTCGTCGACTCCGAAGATGCCGACGAACTGGAGTTCGCCCGCCAGACCATGAACGACAACGCGCCGCAGCGCCTCGACGTGCTGTAGCGCGCCATCTCACTGTCACGCAGTCCACGCGCCCGGAAACGGGCGCTTTTTTTTCCGGCGCGAACTTGCTACGATAGGCGGCGGCCAGCGGCGATCCTTCCCGCTGGCCATCACTTGTCGTCAATCATTGGACTGTTCATCGACGTGAGCCGACTGAAAACAATCCGCCCGTTCTTCGCAGCCGTTCTCATCGCGCTGGCGCTGGCCGCCTGTGGTGGCGGCGAGCCGCAGGTTTTCCAGGCCACCCTGCCCCCCGACGAGCAGGACGCGCCTATCTACACGCCGACCCCCACGCCGACATCGACGGCAACCGTAACGCCGACCGTCACGCCATCGCTGACGCCGACGGCGACCTTCACCGCCACACACACGCCCACACCCTCGCCGACTCTGCCGCTGCTCACGCTCACGCCGCCGCAGCGTGGCGATACACCACCTTTCGAGCATCCGCCAGCGGCTTTTACGGCAGCCGAAGGCTGGAGCTGCGGCGATTTTCCCTGCGAGGACGACATCGACGGCTTTTTGCGGCGTATCCGTGTGCCGGACGGTTACGCCCTGGAACATATGGGCCGCTTCCCCGGCCAGCCGCTGCAGATCGCCTTTGGGCCGGATGGCCGCCTGTACGCCACCGCGCTGACCAGCATCCAGCGCGAAGGGGCGCTCTTCGTGATGGACGAAACAGGCCGCGTCGAGCGTTACAGCGATACGGTCTTTAACTCGCCACTGGGGCTGGCCTTCCAGCCAGGGACGGATACGCTCTACGTCAGTGCCCGTCTGGAACCCTTGCAGGGCGGCGGCATCTGGCGCGTGCTGCCCGATGGCTCCGCCGAGCTGGTCATCGACGACCTGCCGTGCTGCTTCTCGGTCATCGACAACCAGCCCAACGGCATGACCTTCGGCCCCGATGGCTATCTGTATATCGGCGTCGGCTCACTGACCGACCACGCCGAACCGCCGTTCCCGGAGCGCCAGCGCTTCGCCGACCTGCACCCCTGGGAAGCGTCCATCCTGCGCGTGCAGCCGCACACCGGCCAGGTCGAGGTTTACGCCGAAGGCATCCGCAACCCTTACGGCCTCACCTTTGACGCCAGCGGTCAGCTTTACGTCACCGACAACGGCCTGCTGGAAGGCCCCGGCGACCGTCTGCTGCGCGTGGAGCAGGGGCAGCACTACGGCTGGCCTTACTGGCGTTCGCGGGGCTGCGCCGCCTGCCCGCTGACCGATCTGCGCATCGACATCCAGCCGGATTTCGTGCGTTTCCCGCCGTATACGCTGCCGCGCGGTCTGGTCGCCTACACCGGCCAGCAGTTCCCGCAGAACGTCTTTAACTCCGTGTTTGTCGCCCTGTGGCACAACACGCCAGACGCGCAGCGCGTCGTCCGCATCGACCCGCGCACCGTGCCCATCGACCCTGAAGCGCTGGCCGAGTACACGCCGGAACCGTTCGTCACCGGGCTGATCCGCCCGGTCGATGTGGCGCTTGCCCCAGACGGCGCGCTGGTCATCGCCGACTTCATCTACGGGCATGTGTGGCGCGTGAGCTTCGCCGGGCCGGAGTTCGTCCAGCCCACCGTCCCGCCGACCATCTCCCCGGCGACGCCCACACCAGACGGCCCGACGCCGTTCGCGCCGCGCACCAATCCGCTGACTGAGCCGGATGTCGAGTCCGATATCGAAATGGAGACCATTCCGGAGAATCCACCGGAGTCGCCGCTGTTCGTCACGGCTACGCCGCGCCCATAGCGGATGTTTTTAGCGATGTGCTAACCGGCATCACATGAAATGCCCAGCCGGTTGGTTATAATTAGAGTCTGATCGACTTATCGTCATGATGTGCGAGTAAGTGTAAAAGGAAAGCAACACCATGAATCACGAAATAGCGACGCTGGGCGGCGGCTGCTTCTGGTGTCTGGAAGCGGTCTACGAGCAGCTTAAAGGTGTACAGAAAGTTGTATCCGGTTACGCTGGTGGTCACGTGCCCAACCCGACCTATGAGCAGGTGTGTACCGCCACCACCGGCCATGCCGAAGTCGTGCAGATCACCTACGACCCGGCGGTGATTACCTACCAGGATTTGCTGGATGTGTTCTTCACCATCCACAACCCGACCACGCCCAACCGCCAGGGTGCCGATGTTGGCCCGCAGTATCGCTCGGTGATCTTCTACCATTCGCCAGAGCAGAAGGCCATCGCCGAGCAGGCCATCGCCAATGTCGATGCCACCGGCGTGTGGAACGCGCCCATTGTCACCGAGGTAGCGCCGCTGGAGAAATTCTACCCCGCCGAGGACTATCACCAGGGGTACTTCCGGGCCAATCCCAATCAGGGGTACTGCCGCGTGGTGATCGCGCCTAAAGTGAGCAAGTTCCGCAAGGAACACCTGGAACGCCTCAAATCCTGAACCATCTCCACGAGCCGCCGACCACCGGCGGCTTTTTTTGCCCGGTATGTGATCTTTTGTGACCCTTCAGGTTATTTATTGACATCTACCGGTAATTTGTGATACATTGTGGACGGTGTTACTTGCCCGGTGATTATCAAAACGGAGGGAATGATGCCTGCCGACAACCTTAGAACCAGGATTGACCCCGATGTCATCACCGGGGAGCCTGGCATCCACTAGCGCCCGGCGCGATTCCTCACTGCATCCGGCTTGCAGCCAATCGGTTTGCAGGCCGCCGGCTCCCAACCGAGCCACCCCGAATCGAGTCCCGCCGCTTTTTCCTTGTGGCTGCTGCGGTATCCCCGGCTTTCAGATGACCGGCCTGCCGGTGTGATTTGCGTCCATCCAAGCGGTAGAGTGTTTCGCGGCCCTCTCCCGGAGATGACAAACCCACCCGCTGCGCCTGTCGATGCCGATAGCCGTCAGCGCCGCGCTGACCCCAGCACACGATAAAACGCAAACACAAGGAAAACCAGCGGTGTCTACCCGACGCAACGCCTATAACGACGCTTACAGCGACGACTACGAAGCATACGAAAACCTGTTCGATCCCATGAAAACCGACCGCCAGGCGCGCCGCAAGCGCAAGCCGAAGGTCAACCATACGCCGAAGAAGGACCAGGGCGACGTCATCAGCGAGATCGCCGACACTTCCGGCCTGGAGACCGGCTTCAACACCACCTACACGCCCGGCCTGTTCGAAGAGGGCTGGCTGCACAACTCGCTGCGGACGTTCTTCGAGCAAAGCCTCATCACCGACGTGCTGGCGCGCGTCCAGGGTGGCAAAGAAGCCAACGTTTACCGCTGCGAGGCGCACCCCAGCCTGGGCGTGCCTTATCTGGCGGTGAAGGTCTACCGCCCGCGCATGTTCCGTAACCTGCGCAACGACCGGATGTACCGCGAGGGCCGCGAGGTTCTTACCGCCAACGGTCGCCCGGTCAAGGGCAACGATCACCGTACCATGCGCGCCATCGGCAAAAAGACGGCCTACGGCGAGCAGGTGGCGCATACCTCGTGGCTGATGTACGAATACACCACCCTCGACCGGCTGCATAAAGCTGGGGCCGCTGTGCCGCGCCCCATCGCCGGTGCCGAGAACGCCATCCTGATGGGCTACGTGGGCGATGCCCACATCGCCGCGCCTACGCTGCACGAAATCCGGCTGGACCCCGATGAGGTGCGCCCGCTGTTCATTGAGGTGATGCGCAACATCCGCCTGATGCTGGCCCACGACATCGTACATGGCGACCTGTCGGCCTATAACATCCTGTACTGGGAAGGTGACATCGTGTTCATCGACTTCCCGCAGGTGGTGAATCCGCACGCCAACGACCACGCCCGCGCCATCCTGGAACGCGATGTCCGGCGCATCTGCCAGTACTTCGCCGGGCATGGCCTGGAAGCCGATGCCGAAGCCATCACGGATGCGCTGTGGCAGGAATATGTCGCGCTTTCGCCAGAGGAGGAGGCCGCCGATCTGTCGCGCCTCATCCCCGAAACCGACGACGACAACCCCGATGACGATGACGAGAGTCGGTGAGGCGGCATCAAAAACGCCGGGAGGATTTGCATCTTCCCGGCGTTTGTCTGTCTGATTGAATGAGGCTGTCTTGAATTTATAGCAGGTCTTCGCCATCTGGCTCTCACAAGGCAACCTGGCTTAATGAAACTGGACCTGCTGATTTCGGCACGCAGCGCCGAAGCATGGGGTGCAGGGGGTCTTTGATCCCTGCCGGGGTGCAGGGGCAGCGCCCCTGCTAACTGTCCAGCTCCTGCTTGACCTGCTTCACGGTGGGCAGGCCGTAATAGGTGCGCACCTGATCTTCGATGTCATCGGAGATCGACGTGTTTTCGTGCAGGAACACTTTGGCATTCTCCCGGCCCTGGCCCAGCAGTGTCTCGCCGTAGCGGTAGAAGGCGCCGCGCTTGTCGATGATACCCAGGTCCGTGCCCAGGTCGACGATCTCGCCCGTCTTGCTGATGCCGTTCTCGTAGAACATGATGTCGAACTCGGCCTCTTTGAACGGTGCCGCGACCTTGTTCTTGGTCACCCGCACGCGCGTCCGGTTGCCGACCGTGTCGCCGCCCTGCTTGATTGACTGAATCCGGCGAATGTCCAGGCGCACGCTGGCATAGAACTTGAGCGCCCGCCCGCCGCTGGTCGTCTCCGGGCTGCCGAACATCACGCCCACTTTTTCGCGTAACTGGTTGGTGAAGATCACCACCGCGTTCGACTGCTTGATCGCTCCAGACAGCTTGCGCAGCGCCTGGCTCATCAGGCGAGCCTGCAACCCCACATGACTGTCGCCCATCTCGCCCTCAATCTCCGCGCGCGGAACCAGGGCGGCTACGCTGTCCACCACCACCACATCCAGCGCGCCAGAGCGCACCAGCGACTCGGTGATCTCCAGCGCCTGCTCGCCGGTATCCGGCTGCGAGATGTAGAGCGTGTCCAGGTTCACGCCGATGCGCTCGGCGTAGGTTGGGTCCAGCGCATGCTCCATATCGACAAAAGCGCACACGCCGCCGCGTTTCTGCGCCTGCGCCACCAGGCTCAGGCACATGGTCGTCTTACCGCTGGATTCCGGCCCGTAAATCTCGGTGATGCGCCCGCGCGGCAGACCGCCCACGCCCAGCGCGATATCCACCGCCAGTGAGCCGGATGAGATCGTATCGACAGCGAGATGCCGGGCGTCGCCCAGCCGAAGGATCGCGCCATCGCCGTAACGTTTGGTGATGTCGGCCAGGGTGGCGTCCAGGGCTTTGCGCCGCCCCTCTTCCATCAGCGGGCCTGCGTGGTTCTCGTCGAACAGCTCGTTATCGTTCTGATTTGCTTTTTTTCTCGCCATCTTATCATACTCTCTCAAAGCAATTGGGGTATGCTTATGCACCTAAGTTTAGTGCAATTTGTGTGTAAAGTATACGGACTGGCTCCAATATTACTATAATCGCACAAAAGTTCTAAAGTTGCAAGGTGGAAAATCTCCGAGGGGAACCGGACCATGAAAATCTACACAAAAACCGGCGACGATGGCAGCACCCATCTGTTTTCTGGCGGGCGCGTCACCAAAACGCACCGCCGCGTCGAGGCTTACGGTACGGTCGATGAGCTGAACTCGGTCATCGGCATGGCGCGCGTGCTCACCCGGCAGGCGCAGACCGCCACCTGGCTGGAAACGGTGCAGAACCAGTTGTTCTACTTGGGCGCGGACCTGGCCACGCCGATCGACGCGCAGAGTTCGCGTGTGGTCCGCATCGACGACCAGCACATCGCCTGGCTGGAGCAGGTCATCGACAGCATGACCGGCGACCTGCCGGAACTGCGCCGCTTTATTCTGCCGGGTGGGGCACCCGCGGCGGCCCAGCTTCACATCGCTCGCACCGTCTGCCGCCGCGCCGAGCGCCGCGTCGTCGAGCTGGCCCACAACGAAACCATCGGCGAGCAGAGCGCCATCTATCTCAACCGGCTGTCGGATTTTCTGTTCACGCTGGCCCGCTGGGAGAACCAGCAGGAAGGCATCGCCGAATCTGAGTGGTCGGTGCGCGACTGACCGGATCAATCAGTCGCGCACCGTCTCGCAGCCAGCAACGTTACTTGATGTTCGTCGTCGCGCCGTCGTCGGCCTGATGCGCCAGCCGGGCGTACTTCGCCATCACACCGGATGTGTAACGCGGCGCGGGCTGAATCCAGGCGGCGCGCCGCCGTTCGAGTTCGGCGTCGTCCACCAGCACGCTGATGCGCCGTTCGTTGACATCCACTTCGATGATGTCGCCTTCGTGCAGCAGACCCAGCGGCCCGCCGACCATCGCCTCCGGTGCCACATGGCCAATCATCAGGCCGCGCGTCCCGCCGGAGAAGCGCCCGTCGGTGATGAGCATCACATCGCGCCCCAATCCCTGGCCGACCAGCGCCGCCGTCGTTTGCAGCATCTCGCGCATACCCGGCCCGCCGACCGGCCCCTCGTAGCGGATAATCACCACATCGCCCGGTTTGATCTGCTGCTGCTGGACCGCGTGAAAGGCGTCGTCCTCGCGGTCGAAGACGCGCGCCGGTCCGCGATGGTAGGCTGGCTCGTCGCCCTTCAGCTTGACAACCGCCCCATCCGGTGCCAGATTGCCCTTGAGCACCACCAGCCCGCCCGTCTCCTTGATGGGCTGGTCCAGCGGGCGGATGACTTCCTGGCCCGGCGTCTCCTGGGCACTCTCGGCGATCTGCGCCAGCGTCTGCCCGCTGACGGTCGGCGTGCTGCCGTCCAGGTAGCCGCCCTCGATCATGCGCTGGGTGAGCAGCGCCACGCCACCAGCGCGGTACAGATCGGCGGCCACAAAGCGCCCGGTGGGCCGCATATCGGCGATGACCGGCGTCCGTTTGCTGATGGCCTCGATGTCGTCCAGCGTAAACGGAATCCCCGCCTCGCGGGCGAAGGCCAGCGTATGCAGCACGGCGTTGGTGCTGCCGGCGGTGGCGGTGGCGGTGGCGATGGCGTTCTCCAGCGCCGTGCGCGTGAACAACTGCGACGGACGGATGTCCTGCTCGATGAGTTTGAGCACCAGTTGGCCAGCCTGGAACGAGACATCATCCTTGCGCGGGTCCTCTGCTGGAACGTCGGCGAAGCCCATCGGGCAGATGCCAATAATCTGCGAGATCATGGCCATCGTGTTGGCCGTGAACTGACCGCCACACGCGCCGGGGCCAGGGCAGGCCGCGTTTTCAATGGCGTTGAGTTTTTCGCGGGTGATCTTGCCAGCAGCATAAGCGCCGATAGCCTCGTAGACGCTGACGATATCAACCGGCTTGCCATCGACCATGCCCGGCATAATCGTGCCGCCGTACAGCATCAGCGACGGCAGATCGAGGCGGATGAGGGCTATCATCGTGCCGGGGATAGTCTTATCGCATGAAGATAGCGCCACCACGCCGTCGAGCATGTTGGCCCGCACCACCAGCTCGATGTCGTCAGCGATCAGTTCGCGGCTGATGAGCGAGGCTTTCATGCCTTCGGTGCCCATCGTGATGCCGTCGCTGATGCTGACCGTGTTGAACTCCAGCGGCGTGCCGCCAGCCGCGCGAATACCTTCCTTGACCTTGGCCGACAGACGGCGCAGGTGGAAGTTGCACGGGCCGATTTCGGTCCAGGTGTTGGCGATACCGATCAGCGGCTTCGCCAGATCGTCGTCGGTCAGGCCAATGGCCTTGAACATGGCGCGCGCGCCAGCGCGGTCGTCACCTTCGACCAGTGTGCGGCTGCGAGTGTTCAATGCGCGGGTGCCGTCGCCGTTGGGGTTGGACATGGTAACTCTCCCTCATCA
>CAZXCK010000078.1:0-19312 GCA_964639225.1 uncultured Anaerolineaceae bacterium
ACAAAAGACCGCCCCTGTAGCCGGCTGCAAGCAGCTACCGGCTGCAAGCAGCTACCGGCTGCAAGCAGCTACCGGCTGCAAGCAGCTACGGTTTTGAACCGCTGGCGGCATGCTGCAAGATCGGTTTATCCGCATTAATTTGTTTAAGCACATTAGCACGCCCTTACGGGCGGGGGGGCGCTGGCAAAGGCGTATCCAGCCTTATCCACATTAATCTGCTAAAGCGCATCAAAAGTGGCGGGGTTTGGGGCGGCGCCCCAAAAGTCATAAGATGACTTTGCAAATGCCCTGAAAAATCCGGCGGGGCATCTGGCCGAGTGTCTGGTAAAAAGATGTCCGGGGCTGCTGCGCCGGTTGTCTGACTGCCCTACCCGGTCGGGTCGTCAGATATCGCAACCTGAGTGTGCTGTGTGCGTATAGATAGCAGACACACACAAGAGGGGGCAAGTCATGATTGACGAGTATTTCAGCGACGAGGCAATTCGAGCGCGCGTGAATGCGCGCATGGCTCGCTTACGCTATCTGTTCATCCATGTGGGCCTGATGTTTCTGGTGGTCTTCGGCGTGATTGCTCTGGCGGCAGCCGGCACGATTACCGAGCCGATCATCGCTGTGGCTATCGTTATGTTTGCTATCTTCAGCATGATCGTACATGGCATGACCTTCGGCCTGAAGATGATGCGCGAGGGCTTCATGGAAAGCGAAATCAAAGCCGCGCAGCAGGCCAGCGAAAAGCGCAAACACGAGGATATGACTCTCAGCGACGATGGCGAACTTGTCCCGCTGCAGGACCATCCTTACCATGACGAAGACGATACAGACGACGCCACCTATGCACGTCGCTGAACCAGCAAAACGGGACGGGTTGTTTTGCGCGTCGTAACGCTTATCACGCTCACGTTGTCGCTGCTGTTCATCACCAGCCCGGCGGATACGCAGGGCAGCGACCTGGCCGAGTCTGTGGCGGCATACCTGACAGAACAGGTCGAGCGACACGGCCTGGCCGGTCTGGCGGTGGCGGTAGTCGATCAGGACGGCGTGATCTACCAGGGTGGTTATGGCTCTCTCACGGCAGACAGCCAACTGCCCATCGCATCATTGAGCAAAGCATTCACCGCGCTGGCCGTTATGCAGCAGGTCGAGGCCGGACACATCGACCTGGACGCAGCGGTGCAGACCTATCTGCCCGGGTTTAGGCTGGCGGATACGGAATCCGCTGCTGAAATCACCGTGCGCCATCTGCTCAACCAGACCAGCGGCCTGGGGGATGCCGGCTATCCACCGCCGGACTTTGCACCAGAGACGACGCTGGAAAGCGCAGTACGCGATCTGGTCAACGCCCGGATGCTTGCGCCTGCCGGGACTGAATACCATTACTTTAACCCCAACTACCAGTTACTGGGACTGCTGGTGGAACAGGTAACCGGGCAGACGCTGCCCGACTATTTCCAGACGCAGATTTTCGCGCCGCTGGGGATGACCGCCACCCGAACCATGCCCCCTGGCACACCTCATGACCTGCCACAGGGGCATCTCACCGTTTTTGGCTGGCCGCTGCCCGCACCGGAGACTGTCTACGGCGAATATATCATCCCGTCTGGCGGCATCGTCTCCACGGCTGATGACATGGCGCACTTCCTGCGTATGCAACTCAACGCCGGGCAGTCTGAGGGCCAGCAAATTGTCACGCCCGCCAGCATCGACCAGATGCATACGCCACCAGCAATCGCCAGCGCGTACGCTATGGGCTGGAAAACCGGTCGCATCCTGGATGTGCCGGTTCTGGAGCATGGCGGCGATCTGGACACCTACCACGCGCAGATGATGCTGCTGCCGGACGAGAAGCGCGCTTTTGTATACATCGTCAATCAGAATGGCTTCCTGCACAACTTCACCAGCTATATGGCGATCAATGACGGTCTGGTGGCGCTTCTGAGCCAGCAAACCCCGCCAGCGGTCCTTTCGATGCGCCTGCTGGGCGGGCTGCTGCTGGCGGTCGTGGTTATTACGGCGCTGGCGCATCTATGGGGCGTGCGGCGCTTGTGGCGGCGGCGCGCCCATTGGCGCGGGCGGTCATGGTGGCGGGTGGCACTGTCCAGCGTGGTTGATCTGCTGCCGCTGGGGCTGCTGCTGGCGCTGCCGTATCTGGTCTGGCCGCTGTTGGGCCGGGTCGCCACTTACCAGCAACTGCTGTACGCGATACCTGATCTGCTGCTGCTGGTGCTGATCGCGGCGATATCGGGTATGCTCCGCGTCGTTATACGGCTGGGTGCTGCCCGCCGGCTACCCGACTGAGAATGAAGGCCTTACAGACTGTAAACCAAGCGAGTCCGTTTTATATGAATATCGGGCGCGTATGGGTTACACTATCAGAAGGTAGTTTATTATGAGGACAAAGCCAATGAACAAACAAACAATGATCGACCATCTGAACGAAGACCTGGCGGGTGAACTGGGCGCGATTATCCAGTATCTGACCTATGCGGCTAAGACGACGGGTCCCTACCGCCCGCAGATATCTCAGTTCTTTCTGACTGAGGTGGCGGATGAACAACTTCATGCGCAGTTTCTGGCTAACAAGATTGTCGCGCTTGGCGGAGAGCCGACCACCCAACCCCGCCCAGTACCGGCGGCCAAAACCAACAAGGAAATGTTACAGGCTGTACTAGCAGCGGAACAGCAAGCCGCCAAAGATTACGCCCAACGGGCAAGAGAGGCGGATGAGCTTGGTGATAAGGGTCTGGCGGTGCAACTGGAAGATATGGTGCGCGATGAAAGCGGCCATGCCGAAGAAACCGAGCGTATGCTGCGTGACTGGCCCCTGTAAACTGCGTTTCGTTGGTGCGCCCGGTATCTGAACTGCGCGCACATCCACAAAACAGCCGGAGCGTGTGACTCTCCGGCTGTTTGATTCCACCGCGCTGACGCAGGGGTAGCCCATCATCCGCCTGACCGATAGGCGGGAAGACTGCTATCGGCGTGCGGGTGGCGGCAGTGTATCGCAGGATTTCAGAGGGAGAATGCGGCTGGCCAGGCCATCCAGTTCGGCGACTGTGTGGGTGACATACATCACGGTGACATTAGTGGACTCGATCAATTGTCTCAGGATGGCCAGCAGTTCCTGTTTGTTACCGTCATCCAGGTGGCTGAACGGCTCATCCAGCAGCAGGATATCGGGCTGTACAGCAAAAGCGCGGGCCAGCGCCACTCGCTGCTGCATACCGCCGCTGAGATGCGCCGGGTAGTAATGGTCAAAACCGGCTAGTCCTACCTGTCGCAGCCAATCCTGGGCCAGCATGTGGGATGTCTGGCGGTCGGCACCGTTGGCCCGCAGCGCGACCGCGACGTTGGCGGCAGCCGAACGCCAGGGCAGCAGGCGGGCTTCCTGAAAGACATAACTGAGGCGCGAACTGGCCACACTGATCGTACCGGCGTCCGGCTGGATCAGCCCGGCAATCAGCCGCAGGAGCGTGGTCTTGCCCGCGCCGGACGGCCCCACCAGCCCGACCACGTCGCCCGGTTCTACAATCAGTGACAGCCGGTTGATGACCGGCAGCCCATTGTACGATTTACTCACGCGGTTAAGCTGAATCATGAGCAGCGCATCCCACTCAGGCGGTCTTCTGCTGCCAGCGCATCAGCGTGTGGCGCAGCGGTTTGAGGAATCCCAGTTCCAGCAGGGCCATCAGCAGCAGGCTGACCAGCATCCAGGCGAACAGTTCCGGCGTTTTGAGAAACGTCCAGGCACGGTTAAAACTGTGACCGATGCCGTCAGCAGCGCCGAGAACTTCCGCCATCAAAACGGCGCGCACACCGATCCCTGCCGCCAGGGTCAGACCGGTTATGACATTGAATCCGATACCCGGCAGGTAAATGTCGATGAGGAACTGCCAGCGCGAAAACCGGTATACCCGGCCCATTTCGATCAACTGCGGGTCGAGACTGTCAAAACCAGCCAGCGTGTTGAGGTAGACTACCGGGGCGGCGATCACCGTAACCAGGAAGATGACCTGCGTATCCCCCACCCCAAACCACAGCAGGCCGAGTATAGCGATGAAGATCGCTGGCAAGGTCATCATCACCCAGCGCACTGGTTCCAGCAGCGCCCGGCAGGCAGGACTAAACCCCGCCAACACACCCAGACCAAAGCCAACAGCGCCACCCATAACCAGCGCGGTTAACAGGCGCTTTACCGTGATGGCCATTTCCGCTATCAACTGGCCGCTGACGATCAACTGGTACAGCGCTTCCCCGGTGGCCGCCGGCGATGCCACAATGGCGTTGTGCGTGGTCATCGCCAGTAGCTGCCAGCCCAGCAGCAGCAGACCAATGCCTGCCAGGTGCCACCCCAGATAGGCGGGGCAGGCGGCAGCGAACTTTTTCAATCCTGCCGACGGTCGAGGCAGGGTCACAGGCAGGGTGGTTAGGTTGCGCTCTAAGGTCGGCTGCACCAGACTGCCTCGCTCTCAATCCGTTTCACGGCACTGACGACCTATTCGCCACCGTAGTAGAAGTCATCGTCGGGCAGTTGCCCGCCGATCACATCGGGGGAAAGCTCCATCAACAGCGTGAAGAAGCTCTCAATATCATCGCGTGCATCCTGGGCGGAAACATCTTCCCAGTCCGTCTGTTGCAGCGAAAGCGCCACCGGTGTGGCTGCCAGCCCCAGTTCGGGCAGTTGTTCTTCGGCCAGTTCGCCCGCTTCTTCAGGGTTTTCTATCACCCACTCGACGGCCAGGGCGTACTCGCGCTGGAAAACCTCAATGACTTCCGGCTCATCCTGCACGCTGGGCAGCGCGACAGTTCCGGTGAGCGGTGTTCTGACGTCGTCGGTGACAGCTTCCCACTCTTCGGACAGGCTGAAGACGCGCCGCAGCGGCGCTTCGGAGTCCCTGGTGTTCAGCAGAACAGCCGTTGCCAGTGGTTCCGGCAGAATGGCCACGTCCGCCTGACCGCTGATAATCAACTGCGCGGCCTGCTGCGGATTGGGGGTGTACTGCACCTCGAAATCGGTGGATGGGTCCAGATCATTGGCGGTGGCGATATACTGAAAAATCAGATCAGGGATACTGCCTTCGAAGGGGATAACCACATCCATACCAGCGGCATCGGCCAGCGTGGTGATCGACTCATCCGCGCTGACACCAAACGCCGCCGTCCAGGCTGCGATGTTCAGCAGTTGGACATCCAGATCGTTATTGTAGAAAATCGCGGCGTTGTTGGCCGGCATGGTCACCAGATCGGCCTGCTCACCAGCGATGATGGCCCGCAACTGGTTTGGATTCTCCCACAACACCAGTTCCACCTCATCCGCGATGTCGGACAGACGGTCATTGACGACCAGATACGCCAGTGGAATAGACAGCGGTCCAGGCGGCCCCGCCAGGATCAGGCGATCCAGTTGGGCAGAAGGTTGAGCCGTCCCCGGCAGCGCAGCTACCAGAATCAATACCAGCAGAACGAACCAACCCACGCGAAACAGTTTCATGATTGTTAACCTCATTGATTCTTAAACCCTGAAACACAGAAAATGTGGTTGCAATAAAACGCGCTTTTTGCGGCTGCGTCGTTAATTCAGTGTCGTGCGGTAACCTGCTTTCAACGTCGTCATCATTGTAATTGGGGTGTCCGTTAACCCAATAGTGGCATTTTCAATGGTTCAAGGATTACATATGTTACTATTTGAGAAAAATTTCACAATGTAGAATTCTATCGTAGACTGAATTCTATTTTTACACAGTGCAACAACAAACAACACGTTATCTCTACTTACTTTTTTAACCCTGAGTTGTCGCCGACTTTAACGCTATCAAGTTATCAGTTGCTGGGCTGAAAGTGCCAGCAGTACCTATCGTTCGATTTTTGTGCCTGAAATGTGGAGTGTACAGCGATGAGTTATACGCACCAGGGATGCCCTGGCAAACAACTAGCGCTCGAACGTTACGAGCAGCTCAACACGTATATCGAAACCTTACATATCGTTCCCGATAACCCGCGCCGCAAGGAGACCCTTATCCAGACTCTGCATAAAGCGCAGGGCATTTTTGGCTATCTGCCGGATGAGGTGCAGCACCACATCGCTCAGAAGTACAACATCACCCATGCTGAGGTTTCGGGTGTAATCAGCTTCTACAATTATTTCACCACCACACCTAAAGGTGACGTTCAGATCAACGTCTGCCTCGGCACGGCCTGTTATGTTGCCGGCGCGGACAAAGTGATGCAGGAATTCGAGCGGGTCCTCGACATCAAATCAGGAGAAGTCACCGCTGATGGTTCTTTCTCCATTGAGGGTCTGCGCTGTGTAGGCGCGTGCAGTCTCGCGCCGGTGGTCACGGTCAACGAAAAAGTCTACGGCAAGGTTCAGCCGGAGAAAGTTCAGGAAATCCTGGAACACTATCTGACCGAAGTAGGCGCCACAGGAGATACCAGTAATGACCAGGATTAACTCACAGCAGGAATTGCTTGAAACCTACCAGCGGGTCCGCCCGCTGCTGAACCTGCGCCTGAACGGGCAGGATGTCGCATCCTCAGATCGCACCATCATGGTTTGCGGCGGCACCGGCTGCCATGCATCGGAAAGCCAGCAGTTGGTCGCCAACTTCCAGGCACTCATCGAAGAGAACGGTCTCAGCGATTCGGTCCAGGCCTCGGTTACGGGCTGTTTTGGTTTCTGCGAACAAGGCCCCATCGTCAAGATTTTCCCTGATGATGTTTTCTACGTGCAGGTCAAACCCGAAGACGCCCACGAAATCTTCGAGGAACACATTCTGGACAACCGGCGCGTCGAGCGTCTGCTGTACGTCGACCCGGTTCTGAAGGAACGTGTTGCCGAACAGCACAATATCCCCTTCTACCAGCCGCAGCAGCGCATCGCTCTGCGCCACGCCGGGCTGATTAACCCCGAAGACATCCGGGAATACATTGCTGTTGAAGGCTATCAGGCGCTGGGCAAGGTGCTGACCGAGATGACGCCCCAGCAGGTCATCGAGGAAATGAAGCGCTCCGGCCTGCGCGGACGTGGTGGCGCGGGCTTCTCGATTGGCAGGAAATGGGAATTTGGCCGGAGTTACGACGCTCCGGAGAAATTTGTCATCTGCAACGCCGACGAAGGCGACCCCGGTGCGTTTATGGATCGTTCCATCATGGAAGGTGACGCGCACACCGTCATCGAAGGCATGGCGATCGCCGGTTATGCGATTGGCTCCAGCCAGGGATACGTCTATATCCGCGCGGAGTACCCGCTGGCGGTACAGCGGCTGCGCCTCGCTCTGGGACAGGCTCGTGATCTCGGAATGCTGGGTAAAGACATCCTCGGTACCGGCTTTGACTTCGATATTGACATTCGCCTGGGAGCGGGTGCATTCGTCTGCGGTGAGGAAACCGCGCTCATTCACTCGATGGAAGGCGAACGCGGCGAGCCGACCACCAAACCGCCCTTCCCTGCAGAAAGCGGATTGTGGGGATGCCCAACCATCGTCAACAACGTCGAAACGCTGGCAAACGTGCCCGCGATTATCACCCGCGGCGCCGACTGGTACAACTCCATCGGCACCGAGACATCCAAAGGCACCAAGGTGTTTGCGCTGGCCGGTCAGGTCAATAATATTGGCCTGGTGGAAGTACCCATGGGCACCACGCTGCGCGAGATCATCTACGACATCGGCGGCGGCATCAAAGGCGGGGGGCAGTTCAAGGCCATCCAGACCGGCGGACCGTCCGGCGGTTGTATCCCCAGCAAATTCCTGGACGTCCCCATTGATTACGAATCACTTGCCTCCATCGGCTCGATGATGGGTTCGGGGGGGATGATCGTCCTGAGCGACGCCACCTGTATGGTGAAGTTCGCCCGCTTCTATCTGGAGTTCTCGGTGGAAGAGTCCTGTGGACGCTGCCTGCCCTGCCGTGTCGGGACCAAGCGCCTGCACGAAATCCTGGTGAATATCACCGAAGGACGTGGTACAGAGGCCGATCTGGTGGAGCTGAAGGAACTCTCCGAAATCATCTCCGATACGGCGCTGTGCGGATTAGGCCAGACCGCGCCCAACCCGGTGTTGAGCACCATGAAGTACTTCTGGGACGAATACGTCGCGCACATTCACGATCACCGCTGCCCGGCTGGTGCCTGCGAGAAAATGCTGAACTACGAGATTGATCCGGAGAAGTGCATCGGCTGTACTGCCTGTGCCCGTGTCTGCCCGGTGGATGCTATTTCTGGCCAGGTCAAACAGCTTCATACCATCGACCAGGTTCGCTGCATCAAATGTGGGGCCTGCAAGGCCAAGTGCAAGTTCAAAGCCGTTAACATTAACTGAGGTAACCAGACATGATCAATGTTATCATCGACAATCAGCCGGTGAGCGTGGCTGAAGGCACCACCATCCTGGATGCGGCACGACAGACGCGTATCAATATTCCGACACTGTGCCATCTCGACCTGAGCGAGTTCAAGATGCACAACCAGGTGGCATCGTGCCGCATGTGTGTCGTCGAAGTGGAAGGCCGCCGTAATCTGGCGCCATCCTGCGCCACGCCTGTCAGCGAAGGCATGAAGATCACCACCAATTCCCAGCGGGTGCTGTCGGCTCGGCGCAAGCTGCTGCAACTGATGCTCTCCAACCATCCAGCGGACTGTCTGATTTGTGCCAAGTCCACCGACTGCGAACTGCAGAAGCAGGCCTGGGAATTTGGCATCAACTTCCAGGCATACAAGCAGGGCGCCCGTTGTGACTTCGCAATTGACAAGACCAGCGGCGCGCTCAAACGCGACCCGAACAAGTGCATCATGTGCCGCCGCTGCGAAACCATGTGTAACGAGGTGCAGACCGTCGGCGCGCTGACCGCCTTTGGGCGTGGCTTTGAAGCAATCGTTGGTCCGGCGGAGATGCAGCCGCTGGTGAACTCAAACTGTGTCTACTGCGGCCAGTGCGTGAGTGTGTGCCCGACTGCGGCCCTGACCGGCGTGGGCTACATCCAGGAAACCTGGAAAGCCCTGTTTGATAAGTCAAAAACGGTTGTTGTGCAGGTCGCGCCAGCCGTGCGCGTGGCCATCGGCGAGGAATTTGGCCTGCCGCCGGGAGAACCCGTAACCGGCAAGCTGGTAGCTGGCCTGCGGCGTCTGGGCTTTGACGCCGTCTTTGATACCACCTTCGGCGCCGACCTGACCATTATGGAAGAAGCGCACGAGATCATCGAGCGCGTCACCAAAGACGAAAACCTGCCTATTCTGACGTCGTGCTGCCCGGGCTGGGTCAACTTCCTCAAGTTCCATTTCCCCAACCTGAGCTACATGCCATCATCGTGCAAGTCTCCGCAGCAGATGGTGGGCGCGGTGAGCAAGTCGTATTACGCGGCCAATATGGGCATCGAGCCAGAAAACATGGTGATGGTTGCGGTCATGCCGTGTATCGCCAAGAAGTACGAAGCAGCACTGCCGGAACATCAGGTCAACGGTCTGCCGGACGTGGATTATGTGATTACCACCCGCGAACTGGCGAAGATGCTCAAGGAAGCGGGCATCGACCTGCGCTACATGGCCGACGAAGGCTTTGACGATCCGCTGGGCGAATCGACTGGCGCAGGCATCATCTTTGGTGCATCCGGCGGCGTGCTGGAAGCCGCGCTGCGAACCGTTCACGAAACGGTCACCGGCCAGGAACTGGAAGATGTCAACTTTACCGCCGTGCGCGGCATGGCCGGGGCGCGTGAGGCCAGCATTCAACTGGAAGACCGTACCATTCGGGTCGCGGTGGCGGCGGGCCTGGGCAACGCCCGCAAAATTCTGGAGAACATCGAAAAAGGCACATCGAAATACGACGTCATCGAAATCATGGCCTGCCCCGGCGGCTGCGTAAACGGCGGCGGCCAGCCGTACACCCAGGATCGCCAGGAAGTGATCGAGCAGCGCATCAAAGGGCTGTACGCGATTGACGGCAGCCAGGCCATTCGCAAATCGCACGAGAACCCGTCGGTACAGCGGTTGTACCAGGAGTTCTTCGGCGAACCAGGCAGCGAGAAAGCCCACGAGCTGCTGCACGTCGGCCACTAGCATTTGACAGCCGGCACATCATCGAGCATCGCAGCCAGCAGGTTAATGTGCTGGCTGCGATGCTGTCAGTTTCAGGCTTAGCACCCACACCAGTTCGTGGTGCGGGCCGCGCCTCAACCGACTAGCGCCCCGGCGTCGCTGTCGGCAGCATGGGGGGCGGTAAGGGTGTGGATTCTTCCGTTGGACCAACCGGGGTCACCTGAATAGGCACGATGGTCGGCGTTGGCGAGGAGAGTGGTTCAGGCTGCCGAGTCGGGCTGGTCGGTACCGGCGTGTCGGCAGACTCGATCGAATCGTCGGTTGGCTGTGCGGGGATTGCCGGCATCAGCAGACTCGCCCCGCTGCCAGGTTCGGTTTCAGCGACGAAGCCCCCGTTAGTCTGCCACCAGTTAACGCCGTCCTCGCAGATCGGTTCACCAAAGATACTGATGATCTGACCAGCCCCAACACGTCCGATCACATCGCCGCCCGGCGCCGACCGCAGGTTCACCGCGCCGGTTGCGGGCGATACACTTTGCCCGGCGGCGAACAGGGTTGGGCGGCAGGTTTCCGGTTGGGTCTGCATCGCCAGCGCATCCGGGATCATGTAGTACAGGAACAGCTTACGCGGGAAGATGCCGTCCGTCGCCCACAACCAGTGCGAATACTGCCCAACATTTTCGGGGTAGAAGCCGCGATAAGCCTGGCCATTGACCGTCACTTCGACGTCCCACCAGGTATAGAACCGGTCCGGGTCTCTATTGATGCCGGTACCCTGCGTGCAGGGCACACACGGCAGGCTGCTGCATGTACTGCTGCATCCGTCGTCTACGGGTGGCGCGACGCTGGTCTCCGAGCAGAACGGCCCAGCCACGATTGTCCCTGTGGTGAAGGTCGTGCCATTGTTGAGCAGTTCTGCGGGGGGCAGCGCGACAGCCTCAAAGTTGCCGGGGATGTTCAGCAGCGGCGTGCTGTTCAGCACATCGATATACGCCGCCATGCCGTGATCGCTCAACGCGAACTGTGTCTCGTAGAACGTCCACGTCGTCCAGTTTAGCGGACTCAGCAGGAAATCCGGCATTCGCTCATAGCCGTAACCGTTCAGGATGACATCCATCCCCACCGCGAGGTAAGACGGTGCAGCATACTCGCAGGCATTGGATACCGGCAGATCCGTATCGACCTGATCGGCACCAGGCATGGTCGTGACAGGCGGCTCGATGTAGGGCATCAGGTAACGGAAAACCAGGCCATCTACCAGCACGGGGAATTGTGGGAAGGTCAGCGATTGCCCTGGAGTCTGCGGGTCGGGCGCATCGGCAGGCCACGAGTTCGTAACATCCAGCGGTTCATGAACGCTGATCGTGTCGATGACCCACTCGCCGGTTTCCAGTTCCCACAGGCGGGCGGTGAACAGGCTGGTCGATACACAGATACTCGCGTTACCGATGATGACAACATCGCCATCACTGAAGGGACCAACCGGTGTCAGGTTGTCGGCGGCGGCAAAACGATTGCGGCTGTCGAACAACTGCGTGGCTTCGATGGCATACAGCGCGTAGAGTACCAGGTCTTCGTCCTGATTGTTGTACACAATATCGTCGAAACTGATGATCGTGTTTCGAACGGCCTGCATACCGGGAGTCATGTACGATCCTGCGGCCAGGTCACAGGCTCCAGGTGGCGCGGCGATGTCGCCGGGAAGCGAACCACCACCCAGACTGCCGGGGTCAATGGTGAAGCCGCCGACAACTGGTGGCACGGGGGGCACGAAATCCGGCGCGAGGAGTCCCGGCTGAACCGGATCAATCGGGGCGGGTGGTGTCTCCGGTTCACCCTGCGCGAACAGGCTACTCGCGGACAGCATCAACATAACGAAGATCAGTATGATTCGGTTGTTCATTGTTCCTTCTTCTCGATCTGGAGTCGTTGTTCCTGACAATTACGAAGCTGGTTGCAGATAACGATTATTTCCAATGCCATCGGCTACCCAACCGGTAACCTCTGCGCCATTAAGCGTCGTAGAGACGTACCACATGCGGAATCCCCCGTTACACGCTGGCCCCGTAACCACGCGAAGCGTGTGCCCATTGGGAACCTGGTAGGTCGGGATCGCATCATCGAGGTTGGTGCGCATCGCCAGGGTGCTGCCAACATCGAGCGTGGTTGTGGCAAACCCGCCGACAGTCAGTTCCGCTCCGAACGGCGCGGTCGAGCAGTCGCCATCGCCGGGGCCGGTAGCACGTGGCGGGTTCATCGCTGTAGGCTGTACCTGCACGACCGGCGACGCGGGTGTGGGCCGCAGTGCATCGAAATCGACTTCGGCCTGGGTGAGCGGTTCCAGCCAGTAATCGCCGCCGGTGCCTTCAGCCGACCAACCGCCAACGGTGACGTTTTCTGATTGAAACTGTAGATTCCACCAGTAGTAACCATCCGCGCAGACAGGACCGTCGATGACATTGGCAACTGTGCCTTCCGCGATTTCCATGATGTAGTCACCCGCTGGTACGGTACGAACATTTAGCGGACTACCGATAGGCGTCACACGGGCTGCGCTGCCAGCAGTCAGTCGTGGCAGGGGCGCGTTGCTGCAATTGTCCTGCGGTGGTGTGATGTTTTCCGGATTATCGATGACAACAGGCGCATCCGGGGTATCGGGCGATGTCGCCAGTGACGCCAGCATGAACTGCGCTCCCATCGGCGTGATGTAGACCACCTCAAATGCGGGCGTGCCGGTCGTGTGAATCACATTGCCGACAGTCGGCGTGAAGGCTTCAAATGCCAGCGTATTAGCGAATTTCACCTCACCGGCGTTGTAATCCACCAGTACGAAGCCATCCACTGTACCCAGCAGTTCGTCATAGTCCGGTGCGAAGGGGGTGAAGTCATCCAGGCCAACCGCACCCAGATACCACATCGGCACCTGCGCCCCCTGCGTTAAGCGGAAGGCGACGAACTGCCCGTTGGCGACCCAGCGCGGCTGGTTGGCGAATCCGCCAGCCTGCTGGTAAACCACCTCGCCAGCCTGCCCGGTCATCAAGGTGTTGACACTGGTCTGCGCATTGTCGGCCAGGCTGTACAGTACACGCCCCTGCGTTGGCAGCACATCGAAATCCCACAGCAGCGGGTGCAGCTCACTGGCGGCTACATTGTCCGATTCGAGTGTCCACACCAGAGCGGGCTGCGACGTTGGTTCCGGATTGCCGCCCAGTTGAATGAAGCGTACATGCACACGTGACTGGGCTAACCCCTCATCTAACTGGAAGAAAGCCACACTGGGGGCACGATTTGCCGGGAGATAATCCGCCGGGATACCGGGATGGTTGTTGTCAAATTGCGCGACCACGTTTCCCGTCGCCGTCTCAAAAGCGATCACGCGCCAGCCGTCTCCCCCGGCCAGACCGAGGGCGGCCAGTTCGCTATTCAGGCTGAAGGGATTCCGGGCGGCACGGATAACAAATTCACCCGGTTGAGTCTCGTGCGTTTGTATCCACTGGCCACTCTGGAAGTCATAGAAGCCGATGCCCTGGCGTTCGTTTTCCAATAGTGCGTACTGGATCATATAGCGGCCATCCGGCGAGATGTGTAGGCGCAGATCAAGCCCCGGCACGCCGCCGACTTCACCCGGCAGTTTCGGGCGCGGCATACTGGCAAGTTCGGTAGCATTGTTGACCCAGTGCAGCGTATCGGTATCCCGATTCCAGATCACCGCGTACCAGTCTGTTTCAGGAAGCGGTGTGTCCGCATGAACTGGCTGCACCGAATGCCCCGCCAGCAGCAGGAAAAAGGCGATTATAGTAAGTATTAGCTGTTTCTGCATTGTGACTCCCACATTGGTTGTAAATTTGCATAGCAACACAGATCATGCATATGCCCTGCATGACAGGCATCAGGGTATGCTATAATATGCATCAGCGTCAAATTGTCAGAGTTGATATGATGTCAGCAAATATCAGAACGCTAAACCGTGCTCAGCGCCGCAAAGAGAACACCCGTACGCAACTACTTGCAGCGACTGAAGCTTTGCTATACACAGAAGGATACGCAGCTCTTACTGTGCAGAAAATCACCGAAAACGCCGACCTGGGCTACGGTACGTTTTATCTGCACTTTACCAATCTGGATGAGGCGGTCTGGGAAGTCTCGAAAGAGAAGTTGCAGAATTTCACTGATGGGCTGATCGAACAACTCGCAACGGAGCCACCGCGCCGTCGTATATATCTTGGCTGGATTCACATTCTTCAGAATACCAGGCAAACTGGTGAACTGTTTGTACAAATGTATGGGCGCAGGGGCAGCACCCAACTGACACAGGCTTACCAGGATTGGATCGCACATACCTTTGAGACTGGCATGCAGGCCGGGCATTTTCAACCTCACAGGATGCCATCGATACATTTTCAGGCACAGTATATGGCTGGCGCTATGATGCGTCTGCTGTGTTGGTGGGCCGAGAATAACTTCCACCACCCGCCCGAAGACATGGCGCGTATGCTGTATGAGATGACCTTTCAGGAGGAACCCGGACAGCATATACCATAACTGGTATCTACGTTACTGCCATCGAGCGAAAAAGCCCCGAATGATCGAGGATCTGAAGCAGAATACCCTGGTTTTTTCCCTACTCTGCTGCTCATTATTTACCCGTATTACCGGCTTTCCCTGCACCGGTGGGTGTGGAATTATCACCTGTTCCCGATTACAACGCGGAGAACAGATTTTAACCAGCCGTATTCTCTGAAAAAACAGATGCACATCTTTTTTTACTCACAGTAACAAGCCGCTGTTTAACGACCTGCGTGGATTGCTGGCCAGACATCTGGTATTTTGATATTTGGAATGACGCAAAAATCTCCTGGCCAGGTGTTCATATGGCGTCAGCTTCACACCCTGCGTGTGATAACAATCGTTTCCTGGAATACAACTGAATACGCGTATTCCAATCGAATTCTAAGGAGTCGTAAATGTCCAAAGTCCGTTTTATTGCATTGGCGCTCGCGTTGGTGAGCCTCTTGTCGCTGGGTTTGGTGCCGGTAGTTGCCCAGGATGATGATCCCGGTGTCCTTAACATCTATTCTTCGCGGCACTATGGCGACATGGAAGCGCCTTTTGTTGCCTTCAGTGAAGCGACTGGCATCGAGGTGCGCGTGAGCGCCGGTTCGCCCCGCGACCTGCTGACCCGCCTGCGGGCCGACATCGGACGTGGTGACCGCAGCGTGGCCGATCTCTTCCTGGCGATCGATGCCGGTGTGCTCGACCTGGCCGCTGAAGAGGGTCTGTTGCAGCCGATCGAGTCGGACGTGCTGACGAGCAACATCGCCGAGAACTTCCGTGATCCGGACAACCACTGGTTCGGCCTGAGCATCCGCACGCGTACCGTCGTCTACAACCCGGAGAACGTCACTGAAGAGGAACTGGCCGGCCTGAACACCTACAGCGACCTGGCCGATCCGGTGTGGGAGGGTCGCCTGTGTATGCGTCCAGCCAGCCACATCTATACGGTTTCGCTGTTCAGCAGCCTGCTGTATCACCTGGGAGAGGAAGAAGCGGCTGCCGTCACCGAAGGCATCGCTAATAACGCCACCCGTTACATCAACAGCGACACGAGCCAGATTCGCGCCGTCGCCGCCGGTGAGTGCGATGTCGCCGTCGTCAATCACTACTACATGGGCCGCCTGGGGAACGGCGATGAAGCCGATCAGGAAATCTTCAACAGTGTCGCCCTGAAGTGGATGAACCAGGATACGACCGGCGTCTTTTATAACGTCAATGGCGCGGGCGTCGTCCGCAATGCCGCCAACTTCGATAACGCTGTCCTCTTCCTGGAGTACATGGCGAGCCTCGAGAACCAGTGCGGCGGCCCGACCTGCTTCCCCGGCAGCAACTTCGAGTACCCGACCAACCCCGAAGCCGAGCCGGAAGCCGTCATCGCGGGCTTCGGTGAGTTTGCCTACGACTTCGACTATCCGCTGTGGGAATATGGCGCCTACCAGGAAGCCTCGGTTGCCATGCTGGAAGAAGCTGATTTTGGCTTCACCGAAAATTAATCAGCGCGATACCGCATCAATCCTGGATCGCGTAATCAAACTCTAAACCGGAGGGGTAGCATCCATGTGCAGACATGGTATGCTACTCCTTCTGCTGCTGTTCAATACAAATCATGGTGATTCGATTTATGCAAGGTGACGTACCTCTAAAGTCTGCCGCGCTGCCGTCGTTCGAGCGACCGGCGCCGCGTCGTTTGTCGTTTTCCGGCCTGCCCGGTTGGATTTTATCACTGCTACTGATTCTGGCGATGCTGCTGCCACTGGCGGTGCTGTTGGTTGACATCCTCTCGCCAGATTTTGCGCTGTGGCAGCGGATGTGGCGCACATTTCTGCCCGATGTGCTGTGGAACACGCTGCGCCTGATGATCGGCGTGGGCGTCGGAACGTTTGCCATCGGCGCGTTTTTTGCGTGGCTCATCAGCACGTACAGCTTCCCCGGTCGGCGCTGGTTCGAGCATTTGCTGCTGCTGCCGCTGGCGATACCCGGTTTCATTATGGGAT
This sequence comes from uncultured Anaerolineaceae bacterium, assembly GCA_964639225.1. GTDB lineage: Bacteria > Chloroflexota > Anaerolineae > Aggregatilineales > Phototrophicaceae > CAZXCK01. The sequence goes on from CAZXCK010000078.1 coordinate 16,576, forward strand.
TCGTGTACGTCACGATTTTTGAGTACGCTGGCCCCGTTCAGACAGCACTGCGCGACTGGTTCGGCTGGTCACGCGGGGACTACTGGTTCCCGAATATCGCGTCACCGGGTGGGCTGATTATCGTCCTGACGCTGGTGTTATATCCGTATGTCTACATTCTGGCGCGAGCCGCCTTCCGCGAGCAGGCCAGCAGCACACTCGAAGCGGCACAGGTCATGGGGTTGGGACGCTGGCGGACATTCCTGCGGGTCTCGCTGCCGATGGCGCGTCCGCAGATCGCAGCGGGTGTGCTGCTGGCAATCATGGAAGCGATGACGGATTACGGCACGGTCAGCTATTTCAGCTACCCGACCCTGAGTGAGCGCATTGTGGTGCTGTGGAACACGTCGTTCGACATCAGCGCAGCGACTCAGTTGGCCGCTTTGATGGTCGTCGTCGCGCTGGTACTGCTGGCGGTAGAGCGCCGAATGCGCGGGCAGGCCCGCTATTTCCAACAGGGTGGTTACGGACGTCCGCTGGAACCGCAGCCGCTGCGAGGCCGTTCGGCCTGGCTGGCGACGACAGCCTGTGCTGTGCTGCTGGCGATTGCGTTTCTGCTGCCCGTCACACAGTTGATCGTGTGGACCGTCCACGAGATCAGCAGCCCGACCATCAGCCTGCTGCGCCAGTCCATGCTGAATTATGCCAGTAACTCATTTACCCTGTCGGTGCTGGCGGCGGCAGTGATTATGGTGCTGGCGATGCTGATCGCCTACGCGACCCGCGCCCATAGCACAGGTGGCAGGCATCGCCCGCGCTGGCTGGCGCGGCTGATGACGATCGGTTACGCGATGCCGGGCGCGGTGATCGGCGCCGGGGTGCTGACCTTCGTCAACCCGATTGATGGCGCGGTGACCGACTTCGCCACAGACGTGCTGGGCTACATGCAACCCGCCTACCTGCTGACAGGGACAATCCTCGCGCTGACCTATGCCTATGTGGTGCGCTTCATGGCGGTGGGGTTCAACAGTGTGGATGCCAGTCTCGAAAAAGTGAGGCCCAACATGGAAGGCGCGGCCCGCACGATGGGCGCAGGTAGCTGGCGCATTTTGCGGCGCATCCACTTTCCGCTGATCCGTATGGGAATGGTCGCGGGCGGGATTCTGGTCTTCGTGGATGTGATGAAGGAGTTACCGATCACGCTGCTGCTGCGGCCCTTCGGTCTGGATACGCTCGCTCTGCGGGCGTACTTTCTGAGCATGGAAGGCTGGCACGAGTCGGCGGCGATTCCCGCGCTGATGATCGTAGCCGTTGGCCTGATTCCTGTGTACCTGCTGATTCGTGTAGGAAGCCGCAATGTCAAATAAACACATGATTATCACCCTCGACTCTGTGAGCAAGTATTACGGCAGCGTGCGCGCTGTGGACAACGTCTCGTTGTCCATCGGGCGCGGGCAGATGCTGGTCTTGCTGGGCAGCAGCGGCTGCGGCAAAACAACGGCCCTGCGCCTGATCGCGGGCCTGGAGCGCCCGGACGCGGGCGAAATCTGGCTGGATGGCGATCTCGTCGCCGGCAACGGGCACTGGACGCCACCAGAGCAGCGCCGTATTGGGATGGTATTTCAGGATTACGCGCTGTTCCCACACCTCACCAGCATGGAGAATATCGCCTTTCCGCTGCATTCGCAGACAGCGCAGCAGCGCCGCGCCCGCGTAGAAGACCTGCTGGCGCTGGTCGGCATGGAAGGGATGGGAGACCGTTATCCGCACCAACTCAGTGGTGGCCAGCAGCAGAGGATCGCGCTGGCGCGGGCTTTGGCTCCGCGTCCGTCGGTGGTGCTGCTGGACGAGCCATTCTCGAATCTGGATGCGTTCCGGCGCAAGCAGGTCCGCGAGGAAGTGCGCGAGATCCTGAAAGCAGCGGATGCGACAGGCATCTTCGTCACGCACGATCAGGAGGAGGCAATGGGCATCGCGGATGTGATCGCCGTCATGCAGGCAGGGCGCATCATGCAGGTGGGCGATCCGGCGGCCTTGTACCGGCATCCTGAACTGCCGGAGGTGGCGGATTTTCTGGGCGAGGCCAATCGACTGCAAGGCATCGCGGACGGCCTGCGCGTTGAGACGGCGCTGGGCACCCTGCCGCTGGCGCGGGCGGCGCATGGCAGTGTCAAGGCGTTGGTACGCCCGGAGTCGATCCTCATTGAGCGCAATGACGAACCTAACGCGATCGTCGAATCGGTGCGCTTTTATGGCTACTACCAGATGTTGACCGTCCGCCTGAGCGATGACACCCGACTCGATGCGCGCGTGTGGGCGCATTTCGACGTCAGCCCTGGCGACCCTGTGCATGTCCGGGTCGAGGGAAATATCGTCACATTCGCGGATATGTCAGATGGCGCTGCGCGAAGGACAGATTGAGGTGTAAACAAAGCTATCGGGATCGCCGGCGAAGCCGAGATGTGATGATCCAGCAAGAGCAAGCAACCAGCGGTCCGGGTGTCGAGGTGCTGGGGTGTATCCGGATTTGGGGGCAAACCTGCCTCGCCCGGGATCAAAACATAAGTGCAGCAGGCTACAGAACGCGGGTGGCGTATACGACACCCTTGCGCGCCATCGTAGGGCGTGCTACAGCGCGCCCACTTAAACCGCTGGCGCCACCAAAGACGCAAACTCGCCCCTATTTCCGAATGCATCCAGGCGCAGGGCTTTTGCAAAGTCGTCTTATGACTTTTGGGGCGCAGCCCGCCGGGGCGCT
>CAZXCK010000079.1:0-19206 GCA_964639225.1 uncultured Anaerolineaceae bacterium
GGCCATGAGCGACAGCGCACGCGGTATCTTCCTCAAGCTGGGGCTGCGTCGCGCTCAGGCGATTTCGGTGGTGAACACGGCCATCATCGTCGAGACGGACGGCGACAGCATCACGCGGGCGACGATTACCCTGGGCAGCGTGGCCCCGGTGATCGTCCACGCCACCGAGGCGGAGTCTATCCTTAGCGGGCAGCCACTGGGTGAAGCGGTCATCCGTCGTGCGGCTCGCGCTGCCGCCGCTGAGGTGAAACCCATCGACGATGTGCGCGCTACCGCCGCCTATCGCACCGAGATGGTACGGGTGATGGTCGCGCGCGGTCTGCGGACGCTGGCCACCAACACCCAGGCCGTCAGCTGGCCGCAGCAACCTGCGATGCTGTGGGGTCCGCACCAGGCCAGGGTCGAAAACGGCCTGTCCGCCAGCGTGGAACATATCCTCGGTCAACCAATCGAGACCGTCGTCAACGGCCAGTCGATGCGCGCCACCACCGGCCAGGACAAGACTCTGCTGCGCTTCCTGCGTGAGGATTTGCACCTGCCCGGCACCAAAGAGGGCTGCGCCGAGGGTGAGTGTGGCGCTTGCACCGTGTTCCTGGACGGCGTAGCCGTGATGGCCTGCATGGTTCCCGCGCCACGCGCGCACGGCGCTGAGATCGTCACCGTCGAGGGGCTGCAGAACACCGAGACGCTGCACCCCATCCAGGAGGCGTTCATCGATGAAGGCGCGGTCCAGTGCGGTTACTGCACACCCGGATTTCTGATGTCTGGCGCCAAGCTGCTGGAAGAACATCCACAGCCCACCGAAGCCCAGATTCTGAACAGCATCAGCGGCAACCTGTGTCGCTGCACGGGTTACTACAAAATAGTCGATGCGTTTAAGCAGGCCAGTCAGCAGTCGGAGCCGACCAGCGAAGGCCAGGACTGACAGCGGTCGAACAAAGGGGGGACACATCATGTCTTTTGAGGACGAATATGCCGTAAAACGACGCAAAAAAAGCATCATTCACGGTCTGCTGCCAGTGTTCGGGCTGATCCTGGCGGTGGCGCTGGGTGCTATCGCCTGGGTAGCATCGGAGCCGCTGCACGAGCTTGTTGTACGCAACATGCCCCAGTTTCCGTACACACAGGAGGGCCAGTGGATGGTAGCCGGCATCACCTGGCTGCTGCTGCTGCTGGTCTCTGGTATGCTGTATGCGCTGCTGGCACCCAAACCACCCAAGATCATCTCCGAACGGCAGCTAGGGCAGGAACGCCGCGCCAAGCAGGCGGAGATCGCCGCCAAGCGCAAGCGTCGCAAGCAGATCGCGCGCAAAGTATCTGAAGAGCGCCAGCGCGCTGAGAAGAAGCGCTAACTCGTTTTAACCCGTATTTAACGTGCGGGTGGTACGCTGACATTATTCCGTATCAGATACACAGGCGGTCGCCAGTTGGCGCACCGCCTTGAGGATATTCTATGGATAGGACCGTCCCCAAAACTGGCAGCGAAGAAATCGAACTGTACATGCGCACCTACTATTCCTTGCTGCGCTCTACCGACACCATCCAGATTGAAACGCTGGAGGAGAGCCACAAAGCGATGGAATCGTCCCTGCACGTCAAGGCGCGCTCCACCGAGCCAGATATCGCCGCACTGACCTACAGCGGCCTGCGTCTGCCGCCGGTCATGCCCGATGTCGATTACATTGTCGTCGGTCAGATCGAGCAATCCTTCGCCAATGCCGGTTATGGCAGCGTCGAGGAATGGGAACGGGTCTATGCGCCGGGGCGCCGCCGCCGCGTTCATTATGACGGTCAACGCACGCTGGCGGTATTTATCGCCAGCCGCTCGGACATCGACGACATTATGCCCATCCTCACCGCCTATCAGATCGAGTGGAACAAGCTGCATCTGCTGCTGCAAAGCGAAGTCGCCAAGCTGTTCCTGGCGCAGCATCACAACCGGCGCTCATCGCTGAGCGAAGGCGAAGCAGAACTGCTGGCCAATGCGTTGCAGATCACCACCGATGACCTGCGCCGCCTGGAACTCATCTGGCGCGACGACTTCGTACCCACGCTGAACAAGATCGCCCACGCGCGCAAGCGCATCGGTCTCAAGCTGCTGGCGTCGTCGGTGGCGGCCTATCGCAAAGCAACGGCCTACTGGTGGGACGAGCTGGCCCAGCACGCCCACGCGATGGGCGTCGAACCCCGCCAGCGCCCGGTCTATTTTGTGTCGAGCAACACCCATTCGCTGCCGAATCTGCTGTGCGGTTACGCCTGGCGGCACGAAAAAGACCTGATCCAGTATATCCAGCAGACCGGCCACGAGTCGCTGCTGCAGGAGTATAAGGGTATCCTGGCCGAGGACCGGGAGACGAATCGCTACAACTTCCTGTATTACGTGCTCAAGAAATTCCTGGCCGAACGCGCCGACGAGCAGGCGCGTGTCGAAGCCGACGAACAGGAAACCGGCATCTACCGGGTGCTGAACCGGCACGGCTTCCAGGTGGACGCGCAGATTATCGAGGTTGCCAAGCTCAAAGCCGACTGGCTGGACCCACGCCTGTGCAATGACATCGACATCGACGCGCTGCGCGCCAGCGACGCGATTATCATCAACATCGATTATCCGCTGGGGCTGGCGGCCTACGAGATTCTCAACCGCATCACCGAACAGGTCAACGGCATACTGGGCATCTACGTGATGGGCAAAGCGGCCACGCTCAACGGGCGCGTGGGCGATGTCATGATCCCCAACGTGGTCCACGACGAGCACTCGCAGAACACGTACATGTTCAGCAACTGCTTTATGGCCCGCGATGTGGCGCCGTTTATGGCTTACGGCATGGTGCTGGACAACCAGAAGGCCATCAGCGCGCCGGGCACTTTTTTGCAGAATCCGCGTTATATGAGCGTGTTTTACAAAGAGGGCTACACCGATATCGAGATGGAAGGCGGACCGTATCTATCGGGCGTGTATGAGGCGTATCGTCCCAACCGCCATCCGCACAATGAGATCGTCAGCCTGCACGGTGTACCCTTCGACCTGGGCTTTCTGCACTACGCCTCGGATACACCGATGGGACGCGGTCACAACCTGGGGACCAGCAACCTGAGTTACTTCGGTGTGGACCCCACCTACGCCACCGCTATCGCGATTCTGCGCCGCATTCTGGCACGCGAAGCCGAGCGCATGCGCCGGTCCGGGCTGGTCAGCCATGACGACGCGCCGGTTCATACGGCAGCCGAAGCCGTTGAATAACATCATCAGCATTTCGGGTTTTGCGTTATAATCGATTAGGATAGCAGGCGCTGGCGACACCGCCCGCGCTCTGTTGTGTTTTACCGGCTAGCTCACAGGACGATTAACGTTGTCACGAGATAAAACGATTGTCATCGGCCAGACAGTTAAACGCATCGACGCACGGGGCAAGGTGACGGGCGAGACCCCCTATCCCGGTGACATTGACATGGACGGCCAGCTCTGGCTCAAGATTCGCTTCAGCGATCGAGCGCACGCCCGCATTCTCCGCATCGACACGAGCGCCGCCGAGGCGCTGCCGGGTGTGGTAGCCGTCTTTACGGCCAAAGACATCCCGGTGAACGAGTACGGGCTGGTTATCAAGGATCAGCCGGTGCTGTGCGGGCCGGGCACCAGCGTTCCCGGCGGGGATATCGTGCGCTGTTACATGGATAACATCGCTGTCGTCGTCGCCGAGACAGAAGCCATCGCTGCTAAGGCCGCCCGGCTAATCGAAGTCGAATACGAGGACCTGCCGCCCGTCTTTGACCCGGAAGCGGCCATGCAGGATGGCGCGCCCCAGCTCCACGAACACACGCCGAACAACATCCTGTGCCATTATCGCATTCGCAACGGAGACATGGAAGCCGCCTGGAAGCGCGCCGATGTCGTCGTCGAGGGCGTTTACACCACCGGTTACCAGGAACACGCCTATCTTCAGCCGGAGGCCGGCCTGGGCTACATCGACGAGGAAGGCCGCGTGACGGTCATCGTCGCCGGACAGTGGACGCACGAAGACCTGTGGCAGATTGCCCACGCCCTGGACCTGCCCGAAGATCGCGTGCGCGTCAAGTACGCGGCGATTGGCGGGGCCTTTGGCGGGCGCGAGGATATGTCGGTGCAGATCGTGCTGGCGCTGGCCGCCTTGAGGCTGGGCCGTCCGGTGAAAGCTATCTGGAGCCGCGAGGAGTCGATCCATTATCATCACAAACGCCATCCGATCAAGATTCACGCGCGCTGGGGCGCTACCCGTGACGGCTGCGTGATCGCTGCCGAGGCGACTATCGTCGGCGACGCGGGCGCTTACAATTACACAAGCACCAAGGTGATGGGCAACGCCAACCTGACCGTCACCGGTCCGTACGATATTCCCAACGTCCACATCGACACGTATGGCATCTACACCAACAACATCCCCACCGGTGCGTTTCGCGGTTTTGGCGCACCCCAGGCGGCTTTCTGCGCTGAAGGCCAGATGAACAGGCTGGCGCAAGCTCTGGGCATGGATCCGCTGGAGATTCGCCTGAAGAACAGCCTGCGCGAGGGCAGCATGCTGTCCGTCGGGACGCCGCTGCCACCGGGTGTGACCATGCCGCAGGTGATCGAAGCCTGCGGCGAGAACAGCTTCTGGCAGCGGGTTGATGGCGGCTGGCAGCGCGAGGACAAGCCCGCACCCACCCAACCGACCCGCTGGCGCGGTCGTGGCGTAGCGGCAGGTTACAAAAATGTCGGCTACAGCTTCGGCTTCCCGGAGCGTTCCTGGGCGGCCATCGAGATTCACGGCGGCGCGGAGATCGAACAGGTGGTTGTGCGGCAGGCGGGCGCGGACGTCGGCCAGGGCGCGCATACGGTCATCATGCAGATGGCCGCAGATGCCGTCGGCGTGCCACTGCATCAGGTCAAACTGGTCACCGCCGACACCGCCGAGACCGGCACCGCTGGCAGTGCTTCGGCTTCACGGCTGACGTTTATGGCGGGTAACGCCATTCGCGGCGCTGGTGAGCTGGCGCTGCACAAATGGAAAAACGAGGAACGCCCGGCTATCGCCGAGTATCTGTACCGGCCACCGCGCACCACGCCCTACGACCCGCAGACCGGCAGAAGCGAGCCAAACATCTCTTATGGTTATGCCTGCCAGGCGGTCGAGGTCGAGGTAGACATCGAGACCGGGCACATTCACCTGCTGAAAGTGGTGGCGGCCAACGACGTCGGCAAAGCGGTCAATCCGCAGCAGGTCGTCGGACAGATCGAGGGCGCGATCGTGCAGGCCCAGGGTTACGCACTGATGGAAAATCTGGTGTCACACGAGGGGCGCATCCTGAACCCGTACCTTTCGACCTACCTGATACCGACCGCGCTCGACGTACCAGCGGAGATCAAATCGGTCATACTGGAGTATCCCGATCCACGCGGCCCGTGGGGGGCGCGCGGCATGGCCGAGATGCCGTTCCTGCCGCTGGCCCCGGCTATCGCCGCTGCCGTCCACGACGCGACCGGCGTATGGATCGACCAGATTCCGATGACGCCGGATCGTGTGGTAGCTGCCCTGCGCCAGCATGGCATCGGCGGAGACGATGGTGACGACGATGGTATTTGATCGCGTATTGGTGATGGTGCGCGGCGGCGGCGACCTGGCCAGCGGCGTCGTCTATCGCCTGCACCGGGCCGGTTTCCCGGTGGTCATCGCCGAACTGGCCGTGCCGCTGCTGGTACGGCGCGCGGTGAGCTTCGGCGAGGCGATGATGACGGGCACCGTCACTGTCGAGGACATCACGGCCAGGCGCATCGCCAGCGCCGCTGACGTGCGTTCCACCATCGAACAGGGCGAGATTCCGGTGTTATGCGATCCGGACGGCAGCAGCATCGCCGAGTTACAGCCGGTGGTCATCGTCGATGCGCGCATGGAGAAGCGCAGTCTGGACACCCGCATCGACGACGCGCCGCTGGTCATCGCCCTGGGGCCAGGTTACAGCGCCGGTGAGAACTGCCATGCCGTCATCGAGACCAATCGCGGTCACTGGCTGGGGCGCGTCATCTGGAACGGCAGCGCCGAACCCGATACCGGCGTGCCGGGTCGTGTGGACGGCAAAGCCAAACACGATCGGGTGCTGCGCGCCCCGGTTGAAGGGTATGTCGAGGCCCTGATCGACATTGGCGGCATCGTGGAAGCCGGTCAGGTCATCGCCACGGTGGACGGTCAACCGGTCATCGCACCGTTCGCCGGCGTTCTGCGCGGCCTGGTCAACAGCCATCTACCGGTTCGGGCCGGCATGAAAATCGGCGATCTGGACCCCCGCAGCCGCCCGGAACACTGCTTCACCATTTCGGACAAATCGCTGGCCATCGGCGGGGGCGTTCTGGAAGCAATTTTATCCGCGCCGCAGGTGCGCGGAGTTTTACAGGCCACACTATGAAATTACAGCAGGCGTTTGGGATCGTTCGGGGCGATGTAGTCGCTCTGGTGGGCGCAGGCGGCAAAACATCGACGATGGTCAGCCTGGGCTATGAACTGGCCGAAATGGGCTGGCGCGTGCTGGCGACGACCACGACGCGCATCAGCAAAGATCAGATGAGCGTCATTCCGCGAGCCATCTCGCGCCATATTGGCAGCGAGGCCATCTCACAGGCCCTCAACGAGGATCGCTTCGTATTCCTCTACGATTCGCTGAGCGAGTACAAAGTACATGGCCTGGACGTCGAGGCAATTCCCCAACTGCTGGACACCGTCGACAGCGATGTGATGCTGATCGAGGCGGACGGCGCGCGTGGGCGGTCGCTCAAAGCGCCCTATGCCCACGAGCCGGTGATCCCGATGGACACGTCGCTGGTCATCCCTATCGCGTCGCTGGGTGTGCTGGGCCAACCACTGGACGAGGAACACGTCTACAACGTGGAAGCCATCACCAACCGCTATGGCTTCCCATTGGGCAGTCGCATTAAATCGGCGTGGGTGGCGCAGGTGATGCGCGACGAAACGCTGGGACTGAGCGGTATTCCATCGACCGCGCGCATCGTGGGGCTGCTCAACCAGGCGGATACACGCGGCTATGGCCGCGCCCGCGCCCGCATGATCGCCCGGTTGATGCTGCGCTCGCAGCGATTTCACGGCGTCGCCATTGGCGCTGTGCGCAGTTCAGAGCCAATCTTCGAGGTGCAGCGTCCACTGGGGGCCGTCATCCTGGCAGCGGGCATGTCCAAGCGCATGGGGCAGTCCAAGATGCTGCTGCCCTGGGAGCAGCAAAAGACCATCATCGAACATATCACCGAGCAGGTACTGAACTCGCGTGTCGATCATGTGGTGGTTGTCACCGGGCATATGGCGCGGGAAGTACGCGAGGCCGTCGAGCCATTAGGGGCGCAGGTCGTCTATAACCGGTCGTATAAGACCGGCGAGATGCTGTCATCGCTGAAGGTGGGCCTCAACGCCATGCCGGACCACATCGCGGCGGCGCTGGTGGTTTTGGGCGACCAGCCGCGCATCCAGCCGCGCGTCATCTACCAGATCGCGCTGGCCTATGCTGAAGGCAAAAGTGAACTGATCGCGCCCAGTTTCGAACGGCGGCGCGGCCATCCCATCCTCATTGGGCGACGTTACTGGCCGGAGTTCTTCAACCTGCCGCGTGGTGGTGTCCCCCGCGAAGTCATCAACGCCCATGCGGACGACATTCACTATGTCAACGTCACAACCGACAGCGTGCTGCGCGACGTGGACACGCCGCAGGACTACAGCGACGAACGTTCGCGGGCCGGGCTGTAACACTCCACCAGCATCACCAAACCAAACAAAAAGAGACAGACCGGGTTGATCTGTCTCTTTCGTCAGGTGCCGAAGGTGGGAGTCGAACCCACACTCCCGTACGGGAACTACGCCCTGAACGTAGCGCGTCTGCCTATTCCGCCACTTCGGCATGGTATGCAGTTGTTATTCTGCAATGACGGAATTGTAGCAAAGAAACGGCGGGAGTCAATGACGAAATTCCGGCAATTTCCGGGTGATTTTCGCCTGGCCGCCCGCCTGAAATAAACAGAGCGCACCTGGCTGGTGCGCTCTGATCGAATAGGCATTTTTCCCAGACGAGACTGGGCCAATAGTGACGGCTAATCTTCGTCCTCGTCCTTGCCACGAGCGATGACTTCCGGCTCGGAACCGGCGTCCATCTCTTCTTCCTCGGCCTGTTCTTCGGCCAGCATCTCTGCGCGCGCCCCCGAAGACTGGGCCACGCGAGCCAGCATTTCGTCAGGATCGTCGAGAATCTCGATGTCGTCACCCAGGTCCAGGTCACGCACGGTAATCGTGTCGCCCATTTCCTCAAGCACAGACAAATCGACTTCGACATAGCTCATCAGCTTGTCGGGCAGTGCCGACACCTGAATGCTGTTGGCACCAGTCAGCAGAATCCCCACACGGGACTCGACCGCTGGACTTTCACCAACCAGATGCACCGGAATGGATGCGGTAATCTTGCTGGTGGCGTCGATCACCAGAAAATCGGCATGCAGAATGGTGCCCTTGAGCACGTCGCGCTGCACTTCACGAGCGAGAACGGTGTGAGTCTCGCCATTTACTTTGATGTCGATCAGGCTGGTACCGCCAGCTTTCATCAGAACAACCTGAAGCGGGCGATAGGGTATCTGCAAGCTCATCGGCTCGACTTTGCTGCCGTAAACCGTGACCGGGACCAACCCGTTTGCGCGCAGTTGGCTCACCTTCTTGCCGGTGATCGTGCGCGGTTCTGCCTCAACAAATAACTCGGCCACTTTCAAACTCCTTGCCTGAAACTGTGTGTGGGGCACGCAGTGCGGCACATGCCGTCATCTTATGCGGGTGAATGAAGTTTTGACATTCTAATGGCGTGCCGGGCGTTCGTCAATGCTCATTAGGCACGCCAGAATCAAGAGCAGCTCCCCGATGAACCAGGAAGCTGCTCGGCGAGCGGGTAACGGGACTCGAACCCGTGACATCCTGCTTGGGAAGCAGACGTTCTACCGCTGAACTATACCCGCAGTAAACCGAAGTCTACAACCGGGCGAACGTTTCGTCAAGTGTTTGCGCCCTATCCTCACAAGCGCACATTCATCTCCAGGATGAGCGATTCGCTGTCGTAGAAGCCGTCACCATCGGCCTGCAGCAGGCCTTCATAGTTGGCAAACAGCCAGTCCCACAGCGGATCGACCCGTTCCAGCACCGGCTCGGAGTCCTGCCCCTGCCAGAAGACCTGCACCGCCACCATCATCCGGGCGCGTTCGAGAACATCGAGCACACGCTGGCGATTGTCGTCCTGGCTGCGACTGACCAGCGCTTTCAGTTCGTCGATATCCTCATCGAAGATGTCGTCGCCAGGCTGGTTGAACTCGATCTCGCCCAGGCGTTCCCCGGCAAACAGCAGTTCAGCGCGCAGGGGATCGTCAGTTGGGATGATAACGTCATAGTCCAGCGACACACTGCGCAGCGCAGCGCGGACATCCTGGAGCTGCGGGGATCCATCACTGATGACGATGAAACGCATATAATAGCCCATCGCTGATTCCTAGGATTACAACTCGTCAGCGGCAAACTGCCCCCATTGACGGTTAAAGTAGTTCAACGGAATCGCCGCCTCGCCGACATGAATCGCCTGTACCTCGCCAACGAAGATCGTATGATCGCCCGCCGGGTACATATGCGCCGTGCGGCAGTCCAGCCAGCCCAGGGCATCGTTCAGCACCGGGCTGCCACTGGGGGCAGCCTGCCACTGCCAGTCACCATAGGCAAAGCGGTCGGTGACTTCGGGGCGCATCCCCGCGAAGAGCTGCCCCAGGTCGATCTGATCGTGGCGCAGAATGTTCACCGCGAAAACACCGCTGGCGCTCACCAGTTGGTGGGTATACAGTCGCTGCGCCAGGCACACCAACACCAGAGGCGGCCTGAGGCTGGCGCTGGTAAACGAACTGACCGTCGCCCCTTTCCACTGATCTTTGTGGACCGTCGTCAGTACGGTTACACCGCTGGTCCAGCGAGCCAGCGCATCTTTATAGTCTTTCTCGTCGATTGACATACAACACAGTCTCCATAATGTGGCACGTTGTCTGGTAAGGATTAACACGCCACTGCAATTTGTCAAGCAACTCGCAGGGAATACACACTTTAGCGCCTTGCACCGCCCGGCCCGTGTTGTAGAATGGCGCAAACAACTGTTCAGGAGATCATCTGTGAGCCATCCAAACCGCGAGGCAATCCCGATAACTATCCTCACCGGATTTCTGGGCGCGGGCAAAACGACTCTGCTCAACAACATTCTGCACGGCGAACACGGCCTGCGCGTGGCGGTGCTGGTCAACGACTTCGGCGCTATCAATATCGACAGCCAGCTTGTCGTCGGGGTAGAAGAAGACAACACCATCGAACTGTCTAACGGCTGCATCTGCTGCACCATTCGCGGCGACCTGCTCCGGGCGATGATCGACCTGGTGCGCCGGCCCGACCCGCCAGAGTACATCATCATCGAGGCCAGCGGCGTATCTGACCCGCTGGAAATCTCGCTGACATTCCGTTCGCCGGACCTGCACGAGCTGGTGGTCGTCGATGGCGTGCTGACCATTATCGACGCCGAGCAGGTGCTGTCGCTGGAACGGGAAAACGAAGTGCTGGCCGTGCTTCAGGTGGGCGCGGCAGACATCGTCATCGTCAACAAGATCGACCTGGTCAGCGCTGAAGAACTGGAAAAAGTGCGCGAGTGGGTGCGCTCTATTATCCCGCAGGCGCGCATCCTGGAGACCAGTCACGGGGAGATTCCGCTGGGACTGGTGCTGGGCGTGGGCCAGTTCTCACCGGAACGCGCTCTGAATCGCCAGACGCCGGATGTTCACGTCCACGAGGCAGGTGTGCCCAGCGACCATGCTCATGATCACAGCCTGGTCTATGACACCTGGAACTGGCAGAGTGACCAGCCATTGTCGCTGCGCGCTGTCCGCCGCGCCATCGACCGGCTGCCGCTGGGCATTTACCGGGCCAAGGGCACGCTTTATCTGGCCGATGATCCCAATCACCAGGGGGTGATGCAGGTCGTCGGCAAACGAGCCAGCCTGGCCTGGGGCCGTCCCTGGGGGCATACGCTCCCCCACACCCAGATCGTCGTCATCGGCACGCACGGTAGCATCGACGCCGACGCGCTTACGACGCTGTTCGACGGCTGTCTGGCAGCCAACGCACCACATTCGGAGCTGGGACGGCTGGCCAGCAGCGTCCTCGACTGGCTGCGACGCGGACGCGAGACTCCGGGCAGCGATTAACAGCGCGCCACAACAGCAATTGACAATGGTCAAGGCTGCCGGTTTGCTGGTAAAATGCCATGCGGTCCATCGCAAACGATAAAATACCAAATGTGATTCGGGTCAAATAATATAACCCGATGGTGGGAGAGTGAATCATGGCAGGAAAGCGTAAAATCACACAGGTCACGCCGCAGTTTGGCAACAATCGCAGCCATTCGATGAAGGCCACGCGGCGCCAGTTCAAGCCGAATATTCAGAGCAAGCGCATCTGGGTTCCGGAAGCGGGCCGCTTTGTCCGCGTCCAGGTGACCGCGCATGAACTGAAGGTCATCGACAAGATCGGCCTGGACGCTTTTATGAAACGTCAGGGACGCTCGATCAAGAGCCTGCTGTAAAGCGGGGCCGTCTGCCGAGCAAACCCTGCAGGCGAAAGCACACAACCCTGATGCACTTCTGGCATGAGGGTTATTTTTTGTACCCGACTATTGACCGCCAGCCTTTGGGAAGTCATAACGATAAGGTGTCAAATGTCATTTGACCCTATCATTCGATTATGTTATGCTCACAAACGATTAACATTATTACACTAACTAAAGCACAGGCGCGCCCATGCCCGGACGCAGGGCGCACAATGGGGAAAGACCGGTGAAAGTCCGGCGCTGTCGCGCAACGGTAAAAGCGGCTCAGATCGCTTAAGCCCGAGGACCCGCCTCCGCTTTAGCTCGTGGCCTTCCTTCGCGTAAAAGGGAACGAGCGTGGAAATGATTTCCGTAAACTCTACGGCGACAAAACCCCGCTACCCGGCGGGTTTTTTGTTTGTGTACCCCTCTGCTGTACGCTGGACCAACCGGACAAAGCGCGCAACAAAGGTTACAGATCGGCGCTCAGGTGTACTATGTGACCAGTCTGCACGCGCCTGCTTGCTTTCCCCTTTACGCGCATCGAATCCGGTCATGCCGGCTGCTCTCACAAGGGGGAAAGCCGATATTTGACGTGCAGCATCTATTCACATGACGCCAGTAGAGGAGAAACCGCAACATGAAACGACTGCCATCTGTTCGTCTGGTTGCGCTGTTCGCGCTGGTGGCGCTGATCGCCACCTTCGCCCCAGTCACCGCCCAGGACGCCCCCCCAACGCAGAACCTCACCGATGCCTGTGTCGAAAATTTCGACCCTGATACGGATTACTTCCCGGATAAGATTGAGATCGTCAATGCCACCGGCTTTGAGGTCGAATACTTCAACCATTACAAAGTCGTCACCGTAACGCGCCCCTGGCCGGGAGCCGATGAGGACGCCGCGGTGACCTATGTGCTGGTGCAGTGTGGCACCCCGGCTCCGGATGATATCGAAGCCGACGCCGTCATCAACGTGCCGGTGAACACCTTCGTCAGCATGTCCACGACTTACCTGCCCTATATGGACCTGTTCGGTGTGCTCGACGGACTGGTGGGCGTCGATATGGCGTCGCTGGCCAGCAATGAGGCTGTGCTGGACAAGGCTGCCGCCGGTGAGCTGGTCGATATCGCCCCTAACTTCAACGTGGACATTGAGACAGCCATCGACCTGGACCCGGAACTGATCTTCACTTACGGTTTTGGCTTCGAGACCGACAGCTATCTACAACTGACCAGCGCCGGGCTACCGGTGGCGCTCAACGGCGAATTCGCCGAGATCACGCCGCTGGCCCGCGCCGAATGGGGCAAATATCTCAGCCTGTTCTTCAACGCGGAAGCCATCGCCGAAGCCGATTACAGCGCCATCCTGGACGAATACGCCGAGTTGAGCGAAATGGCCGCCCAGGTCGAAGACAGCCCGACCGTGTTCCTGAACTCGCCGTTTGACGGCGTGTGGTACATGCCAGGCGGTGTGAGCTACATGGCGACCTTCCTGCAGGACGCCAACGTTGACTACCTGTGGTCCGACGACGACTCGACGGGTGTCCTGTTCCTGGACTTTGAAGCCGTGTTTGATATCGCCGCCGACGCGGACTTCTGGATCAACGCCAACCAGTTCTGGACGACGGTCGATGATGCTCTGGCCGAAGACTCGCGCTACGGCGAGTTTGAGGCGTTACAGACTGGCGACGTGTGGATCAACAACCTGACGACCAACGAACTCGGCGCCAACGACTTCTTCGAGTCTGGCGCGGCCTATCCGAATCTCATCCTGGCCGATCTGGTCGCCATCTTCCACCCGGAACTGCTGCCCGATCACGAATTCGTCTATTATCAGCAACTGGCTGAGTAATATCACCGGCGGGGAGCAGACGTGCAGCCTGCTCCCCGCGTTGAAAGCAACGGAGTTAGTAAGTGATGTCATCCCACTACAAACCGCAGCCCGTCAAAGTACCGGCGCAGCCCGCTGACAGCGATGCGCCTGGGCTGCATCTCAGCGTGCGGACAGCGGTGTTGGTGGGTCTGATCGTCGCGCTGGTGGCGTTGTTCCTGCTGCGGCTGGCGGTGGGTTCGGTGAGTATCCCTGTCATGGACATCGTGCGCATTCTCACCGGCGGCGAAGGTAGTCGCGCCACCTGGACGCGCATTGTGCTCGATTTTCGCCTGCCCCACGCGCTGACAGCCGTCCTGGCCGGGGCGGCGCTGGGTGTGGGCGGCCTGATGATGCAGACGCTGTTTCGCAATCCACTGGCCGGACCGTTTGTGCTGGGCATCAGTTCCGGGGCCAGCCTGGGCGTGGCGCTGGTCGTGCTCACCGCCGGGACAGCCGCCAGCGCCACTACCGGCACCCTGCTGGCGGGCATCAGCCTGGGCAGCAATCTGAGTATTGCCGGGGCCGCCATCACCGGCGCTGCCGCCACCATGCTCGTCGTCGTCCTGGTGGCGCGCTATATCAGCAGCAGCATGACGCTGCTCATCCTGGGTCTGATGTTCGGCTATTTCACCAGCGCCATGGTCAGCCTGCTGATGTACTTCAGTATCCCGGAACAGATACAGGCCTACGTCTCGTGGACATTTGGCAGCTTCAACGGCGTCACCTGGCGCGAGATGCACATTCTGGCGCCGGTGATCGTCGCCGGGCTGGTGCTGGCGTTCGCCCTGTCGAAGTCGCTCAACGCGCTGCTGCTGGGTGAGGCTTACGCGCGCTCGATGGGCCTGCATGTCCAGCGGGCGCGGCTGGGCATCGTGCTGGCGACGGCGCTGCTGGCGGGCGTGGTGACAGCCTTCTGCGGGCCAATTGGCTTCATCGGCATCGCCGTGCCGCACCTGTGCCGCAGCCTGTTTCACACATCCGATCACCGGGTGCTGGTGCCCACCACCATTCTGATGGGGGGCATCGTGGCGCTGGCCGCCGCGCTGATCGCCCAGGCTCCGGGCAGCCAGATCATCCTGCCACTAAACGCCGTGACATCGCTCATCGGCGCGCCGGTGGTGATCTGGGTGATTCTGCGCCAGCGCAACCTGCAAAAATCGTTCGCGGATTAGCGAGGAACGTCATGACCGACCATCACGAAGTGCTGTCCACCGACCGTCTGACCATCGGCTACGCGCCGCCCAACCAATCACGCATCGTCGTATCGGAAAACATCGACACGACACTGCGCACCGGCGAATTCGTGTGTCTGATCGGGCCTAATGGGGCCGGTAAATCCACGCTGATGCGCACGATCGCTGGTATGCAGCCGGCACTCGGCGGGCAGATTCGGCTGATGGGTGAAGACGCGCAGCAGATCAGCGCGCGGGCACTCGCGCAGCGGTTGAGCATCGTCCTCACTGATCGCACCAATCCCGGCCTGCTGACCGGGTACGGCCTGGTGGCGCTGGGACGCCATCCGCATACCGGCTGGCTGGGCAAACTCTCCAAATACGACGAAGAGATGATCCGCTGGGCGGTGGACGCCGTCGGCGCGACACACCTGGCACCGCGTATGATCAGTGAACTGAGCGATGGCGAGCGCCAGAAGATCATGATCGCGCGCGCGCTGGCGCAGGACCCGGCGCTGATGATTCTCGACGAGCCGACGGCCTTTCTCGACCTGCCGCGCCGCGTCGAGATTATGGGCCTGCTCAAACACCTGACACGCTCGACGGGCCGCTCGATTCTGCTGTCCACGCACGACCTGGACCTGGCGCTGCGCACCGCCGACCGCATCTGGCTGATGTCGCCCGGCCAGCCGCTGCAGGTCGGCGCGCCGGAAGACCTGGTCCTCAGCGGCGCGTTTGAGGCGGCTTTCCGCAGCGAAGGTGTGCAGTTCGACCCCTGGACTGGCTCGTTCAAAACGCAACCGCACGCCTGCGGCTCGGTTTCGCTGGCAGGCAGCGGGCTACCGCTGGTCTGGACACGCCGCGCCCTGGAACGCGAAGGCTTCGCGGTGCAAAGCAACGGCGGTCCACGCCTGGCGCGTGTAGAAATCGTGGACGGGGATGAACCGCGATGGCTGCTGGAATACGAGAACGCGCGCGAGGTCTATACCACACTGCACGATCTGATCGGCGCGGTGACGGCGCTGCGCCGCCAGACGCTGCCGCCGGAAGCAGTCGAAGCACGCGCCAGCTAAAAAGCGGCGACGGTCAGGTTGACGGGCTGTGGATACCGCACTCGGACTTGGCCCGGTTTGACCAGCGACCGGCACGCTGGTCGCCGGCCTGCGCTGTAACCGGTTGAGTACACGGGGCGCAGCCAATGCTCGGATAGCCGCGATCGTGCAGTGAATTGTACGGCAGTTGGTGGGCGTGAATATACGTCCAGATCATTTCCTCGGTCCAGGTGGCCAGCGGCGCGACCTTGAGCAGGTCATACTGACCGTCCCAACCGAACACCGGCGTCACCTGCCGCGTGTGAGACTGATCGCGGCGCAGTCCGGTCAGCCAGGCGTCATAACTGGCCAGCGCCTCGCGCAGCGGCTCCACCTTGCGCAGCCGGCAGCAGACATCGGGGCAGCGATCCCACAGGGCCGGGCCATAGGTCCGTTCCTGCTCCTCGACAGTCAGCGCGGGCCTCACGCGAATCACCTGCAGCCCGAACCGCTCCTCAATCGCATCCATCAACGCCAGCGACTCATCGAACAGCAGACCTGTATCCAGCGTGAGCACGTCGGGCAGCGGCAGCCCGCGGCTGCTGGTGATCTCATGCAGCATGTGCAGGGTGACGATTCCGGTTGGCTGAAAACTGGTGACCACCGCCGCCCGGCGGTCATAATGGCGCAGCACCCAGTCCAGAACAAGGCGCGGATGGGCACTTTCAAAGCGCTGGTTTAGCGTCTGAATTTGTAGAGCTGACTGGGTCATAGGTATCGTTTCGTTGTCAGAAGTTGTTGTCGCTGTCACCGGTTGCTGGCGTTTGCTTACCACTATCGTAACGCGAAAACAACAAGAAAGCGTTAAGTATTGGCGTATTTATATTAACAGCACAAGCAACTGTCATTGTATCCGTCATGAGTCTACAACACCAGCCCCGTAAACTGGTGACGATACCCCCTTCATCTCAACAAGCAGACCATCCAAACTCATCAAACTGTTGAACCCGTTTCAACAGCCCTCGGAAATATGCGGGTCGCAAATGACGCACAATAGAGTCAATGAGCTTAAGTTGTGAGATCAATACGCAAACGCCAGCACTTTGCTGACGAACAGCAGAGAGGGAAAACTGATGAGCACAACCGACTACGCCATCCAAACCCGCGATCTGGGCAAATCGTTTAACGGCGTCCAGGCGCTGCAATCACTTAACCTGAAGGTTCCGCGCCACTCGATTTTTGGCTTTCTGGGTCCAAACGGTGCTGGCAAAACGACCACCATGCGCATTCTGCTGGGCATCGCCCGGCCTACCCAGGGCAGCGGCAGCATCCTCGGCATGGATATTACCCGCGACAGCATCGATATCCGCCGCCGCGTGGGCTACCTGGCACAGCATCCGCAGTTCTATGAATACCTGACCGCCCGCGAGTCGCTGCGACTGGCGGCGCGTTTCTTCTTCAGCGGCCCTAAGGACGCCATCGAAGCCCGCGTGCAGGAATCGCTGGAACTGGTGGGCCTCGATCACATGGCGGACCGGCCCACGCGCGGCTTTTCCGGCGGCGAACGGCAGCGGCTGGGCATCGCTCAGGCGCAGATTCACCAACCGGAGCTGCTCATCCTCGACGAGCCGGCTGCCGCCCTGGACCCGATGGGCCGCCGCGACGTGTTGGAGATCATGCAGCGGCTGCGCGAACGCACGACCATTTTCTACTCAACGCACATCCTGGACGATGTGCAGCGCGTCAGCGATACGGTCGCTATTCTGAACCGGGGACAGTTGATCGCTCAGGCCCCCATCGAGCAGCTTCTGTCCGGGTCTGAAAGCACAGTGTATTCGCTGACGGTCAAAGGTGTGGATGCCAACATCCGCCGTATGCTGGCGCGAGTCGAACAGCTCCCCTGGGTGCAGACCACCCACGCCACCAGAGTCAACGGCCACGTCGCATGGAACATCACCATCAGCGACGACGCCGCCGCCGAGACCGAGCTGCTGCGCTTCGTCCTGGCGGATGAGAACATCCGCGTCACTGAATTCGGACGCAAACGCTATGAACTGGAAGACATCTTCATGCAGATCGTGGAGCAGAACTGATGACCACCAACATTCTCGTAAGCAAACAGGAACAAGGCTGGCGCGCTGGCTTCGGCACACTGCTGCGCAAGGAAAATCACGCCTGGTGGGGTACCCGCCAGTGGTGGATGCAACTGCTGATCTGGACAGTCATCCTCAACGGTATTATGTTCGCCATGATTGAGATACTGCCGCAGTCCATACCGGACGATGGTGGCGTCTACAACCCCGAAGAAGGGGTGCTGGCCTTCATCGGCCTGATGGGTCTGTTCGCACCTATCGGCGCGATCATCGCCGCACAGGGCGCCATCCTGGATGAAAAACGCTCCGGCACACTGGAATCGCTGCTGGCACGGCCTGTGTCGCGGGCCTCGG
The DNA here is from genome assembly GCA_964639225.1 of uncultured Anaerolineaceae bacterium. Classification (GTDB taxonomy): domain Bacteria; phylum Chloroflexota; class Anaerolineae; order Aggregatilineales; family Phototrophicaceae; genus CAZXCK01. The sequence continues at coordinate 18,173 of CAZXCK010000079.1, forward strand.
TGATCCTCTCCAAGCTGGTGGCCTACAGCATCAATCTGGCGCTGACTATCATCGTGGTGCAGGGCGTGCTGGCCTACGCGCAGATTCAAATCTTCGACGCCGGGGACTGGTCGGCGGTGAATTTCGCCACCGCCGTTCTGTTCAGCGGACTCAACGTGATCTTCTACCTGACGCTGACGCTGATGCTGGGCACGCTGTTCGAGGGTCGCGGCGCGGTAATCGGCATCCCGATGGCGCTGCTGCTGGGCTATCAGGCTGTTCTGGGACTGGTGCCGGAGATCAGCTTCTATAGTCACTACGGCCTGTCGGCCAGCGCCGCCGGCCCGGAGAGCGGCCCCCTGGCGGAGATGGCCCTGCGCGGCCAGTCGCTGAGCGCCATCACGCCGCTGGTCGGCACACTGATCCTGATCGCCGCTTTCGTCGCAATCGCCGTCTGGCGTTTCAAACGCGAAGAGTTCTAAACCACATCACACCACAAATCACACAGGGCCGCCGGGCTGAAGTTCTCCCGGCGGCCCTGTTGATTCAGCACACAGTCGGCGCTGCTCAGATGGCGGCGTATTCGTCGTACCAGTGGTCGCCCAACGCCATGGGCGTGTAGAAATCGGTCCACGGGCGCGCGTGATCGTCAATGATAGCGATCAGCTTCTGGATACGCTCGCTGGCAGTCGTCTCCAGGAACCGGGCACGTTCTTCGGGTGTCATGGTGACACACTCTTTCCAGATGGCCCGCCCAGCCAGGAAGCCGCTGGCCCCGGCCATACAGGCGGCCCGCGTCTGCGTCTCGAACGTCTCAAAGTCGACACCGGCGCTCAACAGCACCCAGGGCACCGAACACACCTCGCTGATGGCTGCGCAGCCTAACTGCCATTTCTCGAAATCGGTCTCGTAACTGGCATCAAACGGGAACTCCAGCTTTAGCACATCCGGCCCCAGCGCGCTCAGACGGCGAGCCGTCTCACGTACAACGGCAGGCTTAGTGGCGGCGAACTCCGCGCTCTCCTTCTTGATATTGGCGTCCAGGCTGTAGGACA
>CAZXCK010000080.1:0-19174 GCA_964639225.1 uncultured Anaerolineaceae bacterium
GCGTGAAAGCCATCCACCATCTGATCGAAGGCATGCGTTTTTCATCCGGGCAGGATTTCTAGAGCGGGGTGGCATGTGCAGCCACTGAATCAATTTCTGGTGCTGTACCAGTGGTTTCCGCTGGCGGCACTGCTGATGTTTGTCGCGCTGATCGCCCGCTTCTACGAGAAATTCTCGGGGAAGCGGACGTTTTTTCGTTTCTATCTGGTGGCGCTGGTTCTGTTCGGCGGGGCGGCGGTGCGCTATGCCGGGGCCGGTCAACTGGCCGGCGATCCGCTCGGCGACGTGCTGCTGGGGCTGGGCGGGGCCGTGCTGCTGCCGCTGAGTGTGCATCTTTACCGGGTGATGCTGGCTAACACGGTTCCGGACCAGGAGTAAGGGCGATGCACGGCTTCGACTGGACCGGTCTTCTCGGTTTGCTGGGGGTGGGGTCGATCGCGTTCGCGCTGGTGCTGCTGGGCCGTCTGAGCCAGCGGCTGGGCCAGGTGACCAGCGCCGCGCCCTATCACACCGGCTTTTATGCGGGCGCGTTTCTGGTGGGCGTAGGTGGCGCGGCCCGCCTGTGGCATCTGTTCGACTCTGGCCACACCGCCGACCTGCACCAGACGATGCTGTGGGTGCTGCTCTATAACGGCGCGCCAGCCCTGGGAGTGACGATTGGGGTCATTTTCGCCTGGCGCTACTGGAGCTGGCTGCTGGCCGAACGCGATTAACCGCGCGGAACAGGAACCGATTATGCTGCAAATTGGCGATATTCGACTGCATCTCATCAACGACGGCGATACGGGGGTCGATGCTGGCGGTCCATTTGGGCTGGTCCCGCGTGCGTTGTACCGCTCGTATTATGAGCCGGATGAGAACAACCTCGTGCCGATGACCGGCACCTGCCTGCTCATCCAGACCGGCGGCCAGAACATCGTCGCCGATACCGGCCTGGGTAACAAGCTGGATGCCAAGCGCCGTGCCATCTGGAACCTGTCGCGCCCGAAGGGCGATCTGCTGGATGGGCTGCGCCGCCTGGGCGTCGAACCGGGCGATGTGTCGCTGGTTATCAACACCCATCTGCACGCCGATCACTGCTCCGGCAATACCACCTTCAACGCCGACAGGAGCGCCGTGCTGCCCACATTTCCCAACGCCGAGCACGTCGTCCAGCGCCGCGAATTCGAGGACGCCAGCAATCCCAACGAGCGCACTGCCGCCACCTATCTGTCGATTAACTGGGATGTGCTGGTCAAAAACGGCCAGATGCGCCTGCTGGACGGCGATACCGAGCTGGCGCCCGGTGTGCGTGGCGTGGTCACGCCCGGTCACACACCCGGCCATATGAGCGTGGTCATCGAGAGTGGCGGCCAGTCCGCCATGTTCGTCTGCGATCTGGCGAGTTATGCCGTCCATTTCGAACGCCTGGGCTGGATGACAGCCTATGACGTTGAGCCGCTGGTCACGCTGGAGACCAAGCGGCACTGGCAGCAGTGGGCGCTGGAGACGAATGCCGCGCTGATCTTCCCGCACGATTCCAAACGGCCCATCGGTCGGTTAGCGCATGGCGAAAAGGGCCGCCCGGTCCTGCAACCTATTGACGAGCCGTTCGCGTAGTCAGCGAAAAACCTGATTCTGGGGTTACTGCCGGTCCTGCCATTCCTGGATCGTTTCGGCCAGGAAGGCGCGCACCGCCTCATCTTCTACATCGTCCACGGTCTCGTATTCTTTGCCATCCACCTGAATGCGCACGCCGCCGCCCGGCGCGCTCATCACATGAATAGGACGCCCCCGGAAAGCGGGCGTGTAGTTCAGCTTATGCTGAAGATAGGCTTCGATGGCGGCGGCGATGTCCAGCTCCGGCACCGGCTGCGACTCGATTTTGGTGCGTTTGAACAGGCCGCCCTGCTGCACCACGTTGGACTCGATGGATTTGTAGTCGGTCAGATCGCCGGGCATGGCGCCGCTCGGTGTGATGGGCGGCGGGGGGATACTGGGCTGCGCCGGGGGCGCAGCGCGGCGCGGGGCGGGCGGAGCCTCCGCGGGTGGCGCTTCGGGCTGGCTGACGATCTCGTTGAGGTCGCGCATGATCTGCAAGAAACGCGCCCTGAGTTGCGGCGCGTCCGCCAGTGAGCGATAGCCGACGTCATCCATGACGACCAGCAGTTGGCCGTCACGCGCATCGCGGCGCACGGCCAGCACCGGCGCGGTCTGGATCGTTTCGCCGGTGTTGAGCGTCACCGTGTCCGGCTCGGCGGCGGACTCGGCTGCCGGAGACAGCAGAAAGTCGAGGTCGGGCAGGTCGTCGCCGGCGACTGGTGTTGTGGCGGGGCTGGCGTTCGTGCGCTGTGCGCGCCTTTGCTGCTGGCGGGGTTTGATATAGCCGATCCAGATCATCAACGCCAGCAGCAGCAGGCCAGCGCCGCACACCATCACCAGCAGGCCGCCGGGAAGCTGCGCCAGGAATTCGCTCAAAATATCGGACTGGGAACTCATGGGTTCGTTGAACATGATTTTATCAACCGTCTGAACGCTGTCGCTGTCGTTACAGGTGTTCCGGCTGGCAGTTGCGGCAGAAGTGTGTGCCGCGCTGCGCGACGCGAATCTTGTCGATGGGCTGGCCGCAGTTGTGGCAGGGCTGGCCGTCGCGCCCATAGACAAAGAAATGATTCTGAGACTCGCCGCGTGTGCCGTCCGGTTTGCGATACCAGTTGATACTGGCCCCCTCATGAGTAATGCCGTCGTTCAGTGCCGCGCGCACAGCAAGATACAGCCGCGCGGCCTCGTCAGTGGTGAGGCTGTTGGCGCGGCGCAGCGGATGCAGCCCGGCGCGGAACAGCGCCTCGTCGGCATAGATGTTGCCCACCCCGGCGATGAACCCCTGGTCCAGCAGCAGCGCCTTGAGGCCGCGTGTGCGCCCGGCCAGCCGGGTCATAAAGTCCGCCAGTGTGAAATCATCGGCCAGCGGCTCTGGTCCCAGCGCGGCGGTGATCGTCGCCAGTTCGCCGGTGAGGTACACCCTGCCGAATTTGCGCGGATCGGAGAAGCGCAACTGCTGGCCGTTGTCCAGTTCCAGATGCAGGCGCAGCCAGCGGTCGGCGTCGTGGGTGGCGTCCGCCGCTGTCACGTACAGGCGACCGGTCATCTTGAGATGGACGACCAGAAAATCGTGATCCAGCGTCATGACGATGTACTTGGCGCGCCGGTCTACTGTCTGGATCGTCTGCCCGGCGATGCGCGCGGCGAAGGTCGCTGCGTCCGGGCTGTGCAGGGTTCGCGCCCAGGTGCAGGCCATGCCGGTGATGGTGCGCCCGCTGACCAGGGGACGCAGCCCGCGCACGACGGTTTCGACTTCGGGTAATTCAGGCATAATGGCGTTCGCCTGTCTGTTCCTTACTGATTATGCGTTTGCTGACACTTAAAGAATCATACACCGATTCTGGCCGGACTCATCACAAGGGTTGGCGGTTTGTACCGCCTGTCGGGATGTTCGTGTTATACTGGCCGTCCATGCGCGCCTGCCATGATTAAGGAGATGAAGCCCATTATGCGCAACTTCGAGACACTGGACAGTGTGACCATCGAGTCCAGCTCCGGCATTATCCACATCGGCACCCAGTCGAACGCGCCCGGTACGCCGCGCGTCGCCATGCGCCGCGAGGGGAGCTACGTCGCCATCTCGGCCAGCTATGGCCCGCTGGAGATCGCCATGCGCCCGCGTTTCGTCGAACTGGCGCGCATTCTGTCGCGGCTGCGTCCGGTCCAGGGTTTGCAGACGACGCGGCAGGTGGGCACAGGGCAGGCCTATCTGTCGCTGGGGCTGCAGGCTGATGGTATGCTGGTGATGCGCCCGACCATCGTCGCCGATGCGACCGGACATCTGTGCTTTAATCTGCTGCTGTCCAGCCAGACGCGCCAGCAGCTTTTCGACTGGCTGCCGGTCGATGTGGTCAGTGACGACGAATAAAAAAATGGCCGCTCTAACTTGTCACGATCAGCGGTTGGGGCTACAATCGAATTGAATTGAAAACCTGATACCTGTGGAGAGAGTGTCCGCCGCCAGCCGGTGCGCGGGACGCCGAAGGGGCAAGCGTCCAGATTGAGCCAGTCTGGCCGTGAAACTCTCAGGCAAAAGGATTCGCAGGTTGGGGGCTTCTGGACATGGCGTGTCATCAACGTGCCATCAACAGGGCGAACAGCGCGCTAACTGTTCGCCTTTTTGTTTATTTGACGGTTTGTTTTAGTTATCGCAGGAGAGAAAGTCATGGCCGACCTGAAATTCCCGGAAGAACTGAAATTTGCCAAGAGCGACGAATGGCTGCGCGTGGAAGGTGACAGCGCCACCATCGGACTGAGCGACTACGCCCAGGAACAGCTAAACGATGTGGTGTACCTGGAACTGCCGGAAGTGGGCGACAGCATCGCCAAAGGCGATACCTTCGGCACGGTGGAGTCGGTCAAGGCCGCCTCTGACCTGTACATGCCAGTCAGCGGGACGATTACCGAGGTTAACAGCGCGCTGGAAGACGAGCCGGAACTCATCAATTCCGATCCGTATGGCGCGGGTTGGATTCTGAAAATCAAGCTGGACGGCGACCCCGACACTGGTGATCTGATGGATGCTGGTGCTTACAAAGCCTACTGCGAGGATCGTTAGCATATGGCGGCGGTCTCTGACGGCTGTTTCCGTTCAAATTAGTGATTGCTGGAACTAAGACATGACCTATATTCCGCATACCGAAGCCGAGCGCCAGCAGATGCTGGCTGCCATCGGTGTAACGACCATTGAGGACCTGTTCGAGGCGGTCCCGGCTAACCATCGCTTCCCGCGCCTGGACCTGCCGGAACCGCTGAGCGAGATGGAAGTCGCCGCCGAACTGAGCGCGCTGGCCGAAGCCAACGAACACGCTGGCGACTTCGCGCTGTTTCGTGGAGCCGGTGCCTATCACCATTTCATCCCGTCGGTGGTCAATCACATGCTGCTGCGCGGCGAGTTCTACACGGCTTACACGCCGTACCAGCCAGAGGTGAGCCAGGGCACGTTGCAGGCCATCTTCGAGTACCAGAGCATGATGTGCGCTCTCACCGGCATGGACGCGGCCAACGCCAGCCACTACGACGGAGCCACCAGCCTGGCCGAATCTGTCACGATGGCGCTGGAAGTGACCCGCCACAAGCGCAACAAGGTGATTCTGAGCGCGGGCATTCACCCGCAGTACCGGGCGGTGACGCGCACCTACCACCAGAGCGGCAGCGTAGAGATCGTCGGCGATGACCGGCGCGCCACGCTCGATGAGCTGGCTGAAATGCTGGACGACGACACCGCCATGCTGGCCGTGAGCTATCCCAGCTTCTTCGGCGAGATCGAAGACCTGACGGCGCTGGCCGAGAAGGTCCACGAGGCCGGGGCACTGCTGGTGGTGGTGGCTAATCCGCTGGCGCTGGGCCTGCTCAAGAGTCCGGGCGCGATGGGCGCCGACATCGTCGTTGGCGAGGGGCAGCCGCTGGGCGTGCCGCTGAGTTACGGCGGGCCGTACCTGGGCTACTTCGCCACGCGCGAGAAGTACGTGCGCAAGATCGCCGGGCGCATCATCGGCGAGACAGTGGACCACGATGGCCGCCGCGCCTTCGTCATGACGCTGCGCCCGCGCGAGCAGGACATCCGCCGCGAGAAAGCCACCAGCAACATCTGCACCAATCAGGGGCTGATGGCGCTGGCGGCGTCGGTCTATATGTCGCTGATGGGCAAGCACGGCATGCGGCGTGTCGCCGAGCTGGGCTACCACAAAGCGCACTACGCCGCCGACCAGATCGACGCGCTGGAGGGTTATGCCGTCGTGCGCGAACGGCCATTCTTCCACGAATTCCTGGTCAAATGTCCGCGCCCGGTGGCCGAGATTAACGAGCGCCTGCTGGATGCTGGCATCATCGGCGGTTACGCGGTCGAGCAGGACTACCCCGAACTGAAGGACCACATGCTGCTGTGTGTGACTGAGGCCAACTCACGCGCCGAGATCGACATGCTGGCAGCCACGCTGCGGGAGGTGAAGTGACATGGCCGAGCCGCTGATTTATGACGAGAGCGTCACCGGGCGCGTGGGCGCGAGTCTGCCTAAGCTGGACGTGCCGGCAGCCGATCTGCCCGCCGGTCTGGTGCGCGACAGCGTCGAACTGCCGGAAGTGAGCGAACTTCAGGTGGTGCGCCACTTTGTGAAACTCAGCCAGTTGAATCACGCCATCGACACCGGCTTTTATCCGCTGGGGTCGTGTACCATGAAGTACAATCCCAAGCTCAACGAGGACATGGCGCGGCTGCCTGGGTTCGCCCATCTGCACCCGCTGACCGACCCCGAAGGGGCACAGGGCGCACTGGCGCTGATGTACCAGTTGCAGGAATGGCTGGCTGAGGTCGCCGGTTTCGCCGGGGCGTCACTGGTCCCGGCGGCGGGCGCGCAGGGCGAGTTCGCCGGGATTCTGATGATTCGCAAGTATCATCACGAACGCGGCGACACACAGCGCAACAAGATTCTGGTACCCAACAGCGCGCATGGAACCAACCCGGCGACCGTCACCATGGCCGGTATGCAGGTCATCGAGCTGCCATCCGATGACGATGGCAACGTTGACCTGGATGCGCTGCGCGCGGTATGCGAGGGCGACGAGCGCGATAACATCGCTGGTATGATGATTACCGTGCCCAGCACGCTGGGATTGTTCGAGGGGCACATCCTGGACGTGGTGAAAGCGGTCCACGATGCCGGTGGCCTGATGTATATGGACGGCGCTAACATGAACGCGCTGATGGGCATCGTCAAGCCGGGTGATCTGGGCTTCGACGTAATGCACTACAACCTGCACAAGACGTTCTCCACGCCGCACGGCGGCGGCGGCCCCGGCTGCGGCGCGATTGGTGTCGCCGAGCGGTTGATGGATTACCGTCCCGGCCCGGTAGTGGAAATCGTGGAGCAGGCCAGTGACGAAGACTCCGCGCCGCTGTACGGTCTGGTGGAGCCGCCCAAGACCATCGGCAGGCTGAAAGCCTTCTGGGGCAACTTCGGCATGCACGTGCGCGCCTATGCCTACATCCGCTTTAACGGCGGCAGCGGTCTGCACGACATCAGCCGCCACGCCGTCCTCAACGCCAACTACATCCGCGCCCGCCTGCTGGATACGTACAAAGTGCCGTATCCGCGCTTCTGCGGCCATGAGTTCGTGCTGGAAGGTCGCTTTGAGGATGCGCCCGGCATCCACGCGCTGGACATCTCCAAACGGCTGATCGACTACGGCATCCACCCGCCGACCAACTACTTCCCGCTGATCGTGCCAGAAGCGCTGCTCATCGAGCCGACCGAGACCGAGACCAAAGCCACGCTGGACGGCTTCATCGACGCCATGAAGAAGATCGCCGCCGAGGCCCGCGAAAACCCGGAGCTGCTGCTCAGCGCGCCCCATGTGACGCCTGTCTCGCGGGTGGACGAGGTCAAAGCGGCCAAAGAGCTGGTCCTGTGCTGCGCGCCGGTCCTCAAGTCCGTTAACTGACGCGCACAATCCATTAGCACCATTTCGACGCCCCCGGCATAGTCGCCGGGGGCGTTTTGCGCTACAGTAAGCAGCGTTTCGTCAGCCACTGATTGGTTTACCCCGCATCTGAGGGACTTGTGCTCGAACTCATCAACATCTTTATCAACAACATTGGCCCCATCATGCTGATCACTGCGGTCGGTTACTGGCTGGGGCGTTACATCGGTGTGCCAGTCAATCCGCTGAGTGATGTCGTCTTTAACGCGCTGTCGCCCAGCCTGGTTTTCTACTCGCTGTACACCAGCACTGTAGACGGCGGCGAGTTTGTGCTGCTGTTTCTGGCGGTGGTTATCTTCCAGTTTGTGATGGTGGGCATCGCCCGGCTGGCGCTGCGCAATCACGGGACCAGCGCCATCGAGCGCGCCAACGTGATGATCGCCGCTGCCTGCCTCAACGCTGGCAGCTACGGTCTGTCGCTGGTGGCGTTCGCCTTTGATGGTGAGGTTCTCAGCCGCGCGGTGATCGTCTTCGTGGCCAATATGACGCTGAACTATACGCTGGGCGTGTATATCGCGTCGCATGGGCGCTCGTCGGCGCTGGGGGCGCTGCGTGAAGTCACCAAGACGCCCGCCGTCTACGCGGTGATTCTGGCGTTTACGCTGCGCGGGCTGGCCATCGAGCTGCCGCTGCCGCTGGATCGCAGTGTGGATCAGTTGGGTCAGGCCGCAATCCCCATGATGCTGCTGGTGCTGGGTCTGCAACTGGGGCAGTCGGCCACAGTGGACCGGGTGCGTCTGCTGGTGACAGGCGTCTGGATTAAGCTGCTGCTGGCCCCAGCGGTGATGACCGGCCTGGTGCTGCTGCTGGGCCTCGATGGCCCGGCACGGGTGGCGCTTATCATCCAGGCGGGTATGCCCACCGCCGTCATCACCATCGTCTTTACCAATCGCTTCCGCCTGGACCCCAACCTGGGGCTGAATCTGGTGATGGCGACCACGCTGCTGAGTCCGATTACGCTGTCGGTTCTTATCTGGGTGCTGAGTTAGGCCGGGTCTTTACGCTGGTCATGTCGAATCGGCGATAAGATGAGCTAGAATCGAACCCATCGCCTATCCAGGGGGAGACTGTTGCCCTATTCGCAGATTGTCACCATCTACAGACGCCGCCGCCGACTGCGCTTTTTGCGGGCCATCTGGCGGGACTCCAACGCACTGCTGCGCGAGTTTCGCATCCCCGTGCTGATCTTCCTCATCGTTACGCTGGCGGGCGGCTGGCTGTACGGCGAGCTGTACAGCTATGCGCGCGGCGAGTTCATCGCCCTGATCGACCGGCCTTATGTGATGCTGCAACTGATGGTGATGGAGCCGCCAGAAGAGGCGCCGCCGGAATGGTACCTGGTGATCTTCTGGTATCTGCTGCCGCCGATTTTTATCTTCATCGTGGGGCGTGGTGCCGCCGACTTCGTGCGGCTGTTCTTCAACCGAGACGCAAGACAGGATTCCTGGAGGGCTGCTGTGGCTTCGACATATCGCCATCATGTGATCGTGTTTGGCGCCGGGCATGTGGGCATGCGCGTGATCCGGGCGCTGGTGCGTATGAACCTGGACGTGATCGCCATCGACCGTGAACCCGACATAGGCGTCGATGACGAACTCAACATGCTGCATGTGCCGCTCATCATCGGTGATGGGCGCGCGGCTTCGGTGCTGGATAAGGCCGGTCTGCGCTATGCTGAGTCGCTGGTGGTGTGTACCGGCGATGACCATACCAACCTGGAGACGATCATGAAGGCGCGCGACATGAACCCGGATATTCGCATCGTCGCCCGCGTGTGGGACGATCAGTTCGCCCGGCAGATCGAACGTTTCATGAACGTACAGACCGTCCTCAGCTCGTCAGACCTGGCTGCCCCCGCCTTTGCCGGGGCCGCGCTGGGCATCGAAATTACGCAGACGCTGGCCATCAATGGCGTGGATTACAGCATGGTGCGGCTGACGGTGATGGCTGGCTCGTTTATGGACGGCACACAGATCGGCGCGCTGCAAAGCGACAACGACATGGACATCGTGCTGCACGGTCGCGGCGAGGCGGTCGATGTTCACCCGCCGCGCGATCTGGTGGTGCGCGCCGGTGATATGCTGGTCATCTTCGCCCGCCACGACCGTATTCTGAACGTGGTTTCACGCAACCGGGTGAAGAAACGCGGTCCGCGCCAGCCGGATGCGTCGTAACAAAAAAGGCGGCTCGTCAACCGAACCGCCCCTTGTGATTCACTGAATGTGCCCTATGTGCCCTACCGCTTGCGTTTGGGGAAGCGGCTGAGGACGGTCACCGCGTCGGGGACGGTCACACGGCCACCCAGACGCGCGCTGCCGGGGTCAACCGGCTTGCCGCGACCGGCTCCACTGAACACGGCCAGCGGCGTGTCCTCGGCGCGGTAGTCGTGTCTGACGTAAGCCTGCCCCAGTTGATAGCCTTCGCTGTCAATGCTGCAACTGGTGACGATGCCCACCACGCGGCCCTTGCCGTCCACCAGGGGATCGCCCTGGTGCGGCGGACGCACGCCCTTCGCGTTGAGCCGGAAGCGCACGATCTCCGCCTCGCGGGCCGCCTCGCGCTGGATGTGTGCGGCGCGCCCCACAAAGAACGGTTTCCAGATTTTGACATACTGCCCGAAGCCGGCGTCTGCCGGTCCCAGGTTTAGCGGACCGGCCAGCTCGTGCCCGTATAATGGCAGACCGGCTTCGGTGCGCAGGCTGTCGCGCGCGGCCAGGCCGCAGGGAGTCGCGCCTGCCTCGACCAGCGCCCGGAACAGCGCCGGCGCTTCGTCTGGGTGGACGAACAACTCATAGGCGTTGCGTTCGCCAGTGTAGCCCGTGCGCGACACAATCAGATCAAATCCGCCCAGTTCGGCCCTTGTGATACCGGCCCAGCGCAGCGACTTAACCGCTTGCCTGTCCGCATCGCTGCCGCTGAGTGACAGCAGAATGTCGGTGCTGCGCGGGCCTTGCAGCGCCACATCGACGCGCATCTCGCCGCCAGCCGCCGGGTCGCGCAGGTCGCGCAGGGTGAAGCCGTCGCTGCCCTCGACCGTGCGCGCGGGGGCGTCCGGGTCGATCATCACGCGATGGCGCTTGACGGCGTTGAGCCAGCTCCAGTTCTTGTCGTTGTTGCTGGCGTTGACCACCAGCAGATAATGCTCCTCGGCCAGCCGATAGATCATCAGATCGTCCAGCGGCACACCGTCCACGTCCAGCAGATAGGTATAATGCGAGTTGCCCACCGCCAGGCCGGGGACGTCGTTGGTCGTCACGGCGTCCAGGAAGGCCGCCGCGCCCGGTCCCCTGAGATCGAACACGCCCATATGCGTAACGTCAAACACGCCGGCGCTCTCGCGCACCGCCAGATGCTCCTGCGTCACCGAGGTGTACCACACCGGCATATCGTAACCGGCGAAGGGGACCATCTTAGCGCCCATCTGCTGGTGCAGGCTGTGGAGTGTCGTCGTTTTGAGTTCGTCGGTTTCGGTTTCCTGCCATTCAAAACGTGGCAGATTGTCGCCGTTGGGGCCGGTGTCCTGCGGGCCGCCGCGCCCTACTGAAAACGCCTTGTGCTCGGCATAGCCTTCGCCGTCGTCGATGGTGATGCTGCGCTCGGCGGGAGCCATCTCCACCGCCACCGGACCCGGCAGGCGGGCGTAGGGGTCGTCCGGCACGCAGAACACAAAGCCGTCCGACAATGCGCGCAGCCAGGCGGCGGCGTAGGTCGCGTTGCGGTCCACATGCAGATGAAGCTCGTCATCGGCCACACGCTCGACGACACCAGCGGCGATCTCGGTGCCGTCAGGTTTCAGCAGGCGTGCCGGCTGGCCCTGACCCGGTTGCAGCGCGCTGACATCGCTGGTGAGCGCGCCATGCAGAAAAGCGGCGGCCTGCGGACCGCGCACGGTCAGCGTATGCCAGCCGCTGACTTCGCTTTCGGGATCAACATAGTAATCTTCATGCGGGTAGCTGCTCGGACCGTTGGCCGTGTCGATGCCAGCCCATGCCGCCAGCTCACGAACGCGCAGCCGGGCATCCTGTAGCGTCTCAAAATCGATTTTAGCGCGCACCAGCGCCCGCTTGGCCGATGGCAGGCTGTAGGGCACGGCGGCCAGCAGCACATCGGCGATGATGTCCGCCAGGCGCTCGGTCGCCTGCTGGTCGAAGCCGCGCTGGGTGATCCAGGGCGTGCCCAGGCGCACACCCGAAGGCCGCAGCGCGCTGGTGTCATCGGGGATGGTCTGCCGGTTGCAGACGATGCCCGCCAGGTCCAGCAGCCGCGCCCCAATGTCGCCGCTGAGTGTCGTGCCATCTGGCCCGGCGATGCTGCGCAGATCGACGTTGAGCAGATGCGTGTTGGTGCCGCCGTAGGCAATACGCAGCCCGCGCTCGGCCAGCCGCGCCGCCAGATAACCGGCGTTGGCGATGGTCTGCTGCTGCAGGGCGCGGAACTGGTCGGTGGCGGCCAGCTTCATGGCGACGGACAGCGCGGCCATGTTGTTGATGTGCGGCCCGCCCTGCTCGCCGGGGAACACGCCCCGGTCGATGCGCGCCGACAGGTCTTTGCGATGGGTAATCACCACCGCCCCGCGCGGACCGGCCAGCGTCTTATGTGTGGTAAAAGTGATGACATCGGCGATGCCCACTGGATTCGGATACACGCCCCCGGCGATCAGCCCGGCGACATGGGCCACATCCGCCAGCAGATAGGCGCCTACCGCGTCGGCGATCTCGCGGTAGCGCCGCCAGTCCGCCTGGTAGGGGAAGCTGCTGTAACCGCCGATAATCATGCGCGGGCGGTACTCGTGGGCCAGAGCCAGCATGCGATCATAGTCGATGTCGCCGGTGGCCGGGTCGATGCCGTAGCTGACGATGTTATAGTACTTGCCGCTGCGGTTTACCGGGCTGCCGTGCGTCAGATGCCCGCCCTGGATGAGGTCCATGCCCATGACCGTATCGCCGACGTTGAGCAGCGCCGTGTAGACGGCGTTGTTGGCCGGTGCGCCGGAGAGGGGCTGCACGTTAACATACAGCGACTCCGGGCCGTAGCCGTTCGCCGCGAACACTTCCGCCGTGCGCCGTCGTGCCAGCGACTCGATGATGTTGGCGTATTCGGTGCCTTTGTAGTAACGCTCGTCGCTGAGGCGCCGAAACTCGGCCAGCCGCAGCGGGTAATCCAGGATTTCCGCCTCGGTCAGCTCCCGCGTGGATTCCAGCGGGTAGCCCTCGGCGTACAGGTTGTGAAAGGATGAGGCCAGCGCAGCGCGTACCGCATGCGGTACGGTGCTCTCGGATGGGATCATGATGAGCTTATGCGCTTGCCGGTCGGTTTCGTGCTGGATGAGTTCGGCCACTTCGGGGTCGATCTGATCCAGTTCGCCGCGAAACAGAAAATCTTGAACGTTGCTTTGAGTCACCATGCATTTTTTCCGTTAATTTGAGCTTGTCTTAGGGCGATTGTATCACGGGGGTAGGGGGCGCGCTACGCCGAGGCTTAGCGCTTTTGACAAGGCGTTAAGCGGGGCTTAAAATTCACCCCACCATGCGTTATTATTGTCCCAACTCTAGGCAGAACAACTATATATCCCTTTGGAGGAACTTTGGATGAAGGAATACACGACGGACAAACTTAGAAACGTCGCCCTAGTGGGCCACCAGGGATCGGGCAAAACATCCCTGGTGGAAGCCTTTTTGTATAACACCGGGGTGGTGAATCGTCTCGGCAAAGTGGAAGAAGGCACGACCGTCTCCGACTGGCAGGAGGACGAGAAGGAACGTGGTATCTCGGTTTCCACTTCGTTGATTCCGGTCGAGTTCGAGGGGTACAAAATCAACGTGCTGGATGCCCCCGGCTTCACCGACTTCCAGGGCGAAGTCAAGAATGCCATCCGCGTGGCCGATGCGGTTGTCGTCGTTGTTGACGCCGTCTCCGGCGTCGAGGTCGGCACCGAACTCGCCTGGGAATGGGCCAGGACCTACCAGCAGCCCATTATTGTGATTGTCAACAAGCTGGACCGCGAGAACTCGGACTTCGACGCCACGCTCAACAACCTGCGCGAGACGTTTGATGATTACAAGTTTATCCCGGTGATGCTGCCCATCGGCAAAGAGGCCGACTTCAAGGGTGTGGTCAACCTGCTGACGATGAAGGCCTACTATGAGGCCGGTAAAGATCGCGCGGACCTGCCCGCCGAGATGACCGACGAGGCCGAAGCGGCCCGCCTGGAACTGGTCGAAGCGGCTGCCGAAGCCGACGACGAACTGCTGGAGAAGTACTTCGCCGAAGAAGAACTGTCCAACGACGAAATCCGCCAGGGTATGCGCAAGGCCGCCCTCAGCCACGAGCTGAACACGGTGCCGGTTTTCGTCACGTCCGGCACCAAGAATGTCGGCACCATCCCGGTGCTGGAGGCGTTCATCGCCTACATTTCGTCGCCGGAGCGCCGCCGCGTGGGTGTGCTCAAGGGCGAGGAGATGGAATACATCAACGGCCCGCAGACCGACGACAAGCCGCTGGCTGCTTACGTCTTTAAGACCACAACCGACCGTTTCGTGGGCACGCTGAACTACTTCCGCATCTTCTCTGGCAAGATCAGCATCAACGACCACTGCTACAACGCCGTGTCGGAGAATGATGAGCGCTTTAACTCGCTGTACGCGGTGCGCGGCAAGGAAAACGAGACGATCCAGGTGCTGCATGCCGGTGATATCGGCGTGGTGGCCAAGCTGGCCCATACCAAGACCGGCGATACCTTCTGCCCGAAGAACGATAAGTTCCGCATCGTCCAGCCGGAGTTCCCGGCGCCGCTGTACGGCGTGGCGCTGACTCCGCGTACCCAGGCCGACAGCGCCAAGATGGGTAGCATTCTCACCAGCCTGGCCGATGCCGATCCAACGCTGCGCTGGCGTCAGGATCAGGATACCAAGCAGGTGGTACTCGAAGGTATGGGCGAGGTCCACGTGGCGGTCGCCATCAGCCGCGCCGAACAGCTTGGCGTGGGCATCGACACGGCCCTGCCGAAGGTTCCCTACCGCGAGACGATCACCAAAGAGGCCAGCACCACCTACCGTCATAAGAAGCAGACGGGCGGCGCTGGCCAGTTTGCCGAGATCAGCCTGCGGCTGCTGCCGAACCCTGGCGAGGGCTTTGTCTACGAGACGCAGATTTTCGGTGGCGCCATTTCGCAGCCGTTTCTGCCGTCGATTGAGAAGGGTATCGTCTCGGTGCTGCCCAACGGCGTCATCGCCGGCTTCCCGGTGGTGGACGTGAAAGCGGTTGTCTTTGACGGCAAAGAGCATCCGGTGGACTCAAAGGACATCGCTTTCCAGATCGCCGGGCGCGAAGGTTTCAAGGACGCTTTTATGAGCGCTGGGCCGGTGTTAATGGAGCCGATCATGGATGTGGTCATCACCGTGCCGGAAACCATGATGGGTGATATCATGGGTGACCTCAACACGCGGCGCGGTCGCGTGCAGGGTATGGACACTGTCGGCAACAAGAGTGTGGTGCGCGCACAGGTTCCGCTGGCCGAGATGATGCGCTACGGCAACGACCTGCGCTCGATGACCGGCGGTCGCGGCATCTACGAGATGACGTTCTCGCGCTACGAGCGCGTACCGGCGCACCTGCAGGACGAGGTCATCAAGGCCAACCAGAAGGAAGAGGCATAGCGCCTCGGCTGGTTGTTGGGTTAAGAATCAAAAACGCGGGATCGCCACGATCCCGCGTTTTTTGTTTCTGTTCGGTATTGCTTACGACTGCGGATTACCGCCGCCCTGATGGTGGTCGGGCTGGTCGTCGGATTCCGGCTCATCTGCCGGTTCACTGCCGGACCCTTCGGCGCTGTCATCCTGCGGCTGGCCGTTGGCCGCCCCAGGCTGATCCTCGTCGGCTTCTTTGTCGCCATGACCGAGGGCGAAGTGCCGCTGGTGCTTGTTGTTGACCTGCTGGTGCAGCACGCGCTTGGCGTCCTCTTCGTTCTCCGGCAGAATCTCTTCCAGGCTCATGTCCAGAATATCCAGCATCATCGACTGCTCGACGACCTCGTTTTCCAGCAGACCTGTGGCCAGCGCGTCGAGTTTGTCGCGGTTAGTCTCCAGCAGGCGGATGGTCTGGTCGTAGGCGTTCTCTACCAGACGGCGCACTTCCTGGTCAATCTGCGCGGCGGTCTCTTCGCTGTAGTTGCGCCCCTGCGAAATCGAGTAGCCCAGGAACGGCTGGCGGTCGTTATCGCCGAAGTTCAACTGGCCGATGGTCTCGCTCATGCCGAACTGCGCCACCATGCGCCGCGCCAGCTCCGTGACCTGGCGCAGGTCGTTTTCCGCGCCTGTTGTCACCTCGTTGAAGATGATCTGCTCGGCAGCGCGCCCGCCCAGCAGCACTAGCATTCGCGCCAGCAGATACCCCCGCGAGTAGTTGCGTCGGTCGTCGCTGGGCATCTGCGCGGTGACACCGAGCGCCTGCCCGCGCGGTACAATCGTTACCTTGAGCACCGGGTCGGCTTCTGGCGTCAGCGCGGCGACCAGCGCATGACCGCCCTCGTGATAAGCGACGACTTTGCGCTCGTGCGGGTCGGAGAGGGGCGGGCTTTCGGTACCCAGTACAATCCGGTCAAAAGCGTCAGAGAAGTCACGCGATGAGATTTTCTTGGCGTTGCGACGGGCGGCATTAAGGGCGGCCTCGTTGGCCAGGTTGGCCAGGTCCGCGCCGGAGAAGCCGATCGTCCCGCGTGCCAGATCATCGAGCTTAACATCGCTGCCCAGTGGCTTGCCCCGCGTGTGAATCTTGAGGATAGCCAGTCGCCCGGTGCGGTCCGGCAGTCCCACCGTCACCTGACGGTCGAAGCGGCCTGGACGCAGCAGCGCCGGGTCGAGCACGTCGGGGCGGTTGGTGGCCGCCATAACGATGACGCTCTCGTTCTGGTCGAAGCCGTCCATCTCGGCCAGCATCTGGTTGAGTGTCTGCTCGCGCTCGTCATGACCGCCGCCCAGGCCAGCGCCGCGCTGGCGACCAACCGCGTCCACCTCGTCGATGAAGACGATGCTGGGGGCGTTCTCTTTGGCGCGTTTGAACAGGTCGCGGACGCGGGACGCCCCCACGCCGACGAACATCTCGACGAACTCCGACGCGGCGATGCTGAAGAACGAGACGTTCGCCTCGCCAGCGACGGCGCGCGCCAGCAGCGTCTTACCGGTGCCGGGCGGGCCGATGAGCAGCACGCCGCGCGGGATGCGCGCACCGAGCGCGATGTATTTATCCGGTTCGCGCAGGAAATCGACGATTTCCACCAGCTCCTGCTTAGCCGTATCCTGGCCGGCGACATCGTCGAATGTCACCTGCGGCTTCTCGACGGTGTACTCGCGGGCCTGGGTGCGGCCAAAACCCATCGCGCTGCCCATCTGACGCTGGGCGCGGCGGGCTGTCCACACGAAGAAGGCGATAATCAGCAGCAGCGGTGCCCACTGAATCAGCAGAATGAGCAGCGTGGGGTTATCCGGCGACTGCGGCACGATACGCGCTTCATTTTCGATCAGCGCCTCAAGCAGACGGTCGTTGTTGTCCAGCAGCGTCAGCGAGAAATTGCGGACCGCTGGTTGATCCAGGGACGGGCGCACGGGGCTGGCGAATACGCCGCTGGCCCGCTCGCCGCGAATGGTGATTTCCTGAACGTTGCCGGCTTCCGCCTGTTCAAGCAGAAATGTATAGTCGATGGACGTACCTTGCGACGTCATCGAACCAAAGCCCAGAAAGTTCAGGAACAGCCAGCCCAGCAGAAACACCGCCATCGCCGGCCACAACCACCGACGCCAGTCCTGCGGCGGCGGCGACTCGTTGGGGTCCTGATTCTGGCCATTGGGCTTATTCTTGTCGTCACGATTGTTGTTATTTGGAAATTGCATCAGGCAGAATACCTTACCTTGCAGTTCAAGTACCGGCTACAGTCTATGCAGGCAATATTAGAATAGCACAAACAGCTTGTCAGTAACACATGAACGGGCGAACCAGGCAAACGAGACAAAAACACCGGCGGAAACGTGGTTTGTTCGAGTGAATCGAATGCACTATAATGATAAAGCATCATTGTTAGGGCACTATTAAAATGCCGGTTCATCTGCCCGCCGCTATGCCGCCGGACTCGATCAGCTAAGGTGACAGCGTGGATTCGCTTTCCGACCAGGACAAAAGAGAGATTGTCGAACGTGTGATTCGCACACTACGCCGTCTGCCAGCGGATGAAATCACAGGTGTGGAAGGGGTGCTCACCGAGGAAGCTGCCTTTCCGCAGCAGGACGCGCCGCCACCCGTCCAGGCGGCACCCTGGGCGCTGGAACAATTCTTCGACGGCCAGATCGATCTTGGAGAAGAGCTGGGCTGGCGCTTTCACAATATGCCGGTGATGGCGACGGTTAAATTTCGCGGGTTGGGAACGCACGAAACACGCGGCGTGGCGGCGCTGGCTGCCCAGGATGGCTCGGCACAGGTCACGGTTTATGCGGATCGTCGCTCCGGTACGGTGTCGATGGTATATACGCTGGGGGGGATGCTGTCGCTGCGCTTCCACCTGGACAAACTCAGCGATAAAGACCGCGCTCACTGGCTGGACCTGGTGCGCCGCGAGACTGGCGGTCTCGCCTTTCTGTGGGGCGCGGCGCGCTGGAATGCGGACTATCTCATTTGTGACTCGCGTCGCTATTTCACCAACCTGTACGCTTTCTCGCCGCAGCAGATTGAAGCCGCCGCCCGTCTGACTCCCGATGTCGCCGGGCAGTTGTTTGACTGGCTGGCCGACTGCTGGCAGGTGGGGGCGGTGGACGACGACTCGCCGCTGTTGAGCTGGTAAATGTTGCCCGGACCCGAAGCAAAAAGCCAGAGCACGCGCTCCCTGGCTTTTTTGTTGTAACTACTCAGGTAGTTGCCGGGGCACTGCCCCGGACCCCGCCACTTTTTCAAAAGTGGACAAAACTTTGCCTTTTTCGGCGCAAAGCGCCAACCGCAATGCGGCCAAGCACAGGGTCAAGGGAGCAAGGCTCCCTTGCGGGGGTGTAACCAGGACATAGTCCTGGCGGGCTGCGCCCCCACGAGATATGCTGAGTAGTTACTTTTTGTTGCTACTTGTACAATCGTTGTAAAAGGTGCATGATGGGTCATAATGTGCCTGTGAGGATTATCACAATGGAGGTGTGTAGTTGACTGACAAGGCGTTTTCCATGCAAGAGACGGCCACCGCGCTGGAGAGCCGCATCCGGTCCAACCGGCTGCTGGCGCTGGATGTCTATTGGCGCGATGAGGTCGTCTTTCCATATTACGACGGCCTCTCGATTTACAATGTCGCCCAGACGATCCTGCAAACACTGGGCGCGCCCGCTGTCAGCCCGCTGGACGCGCAGGTGTGGGGCGATGACTCCCCGGTTGGGCAGGTAGAGCGCGTGCTGCTGCTGGTCACCGATGGCCTGGGTTATCGCTGGCTGCGCGAACTGGTTGAAGACGACCCGGAACTGGCGGACATTGTCGCCGAGCTGACCAACGCACGCGGTCCGCTGCCGCTGACGTCTATCGCGCCTTCGACGACGGCGGTCGCGCTGCCCACGCTGTGGTCGGCGCAGACTCCGGCCCAGCACGGTCTGGTCGG
>CAZXCK010000081.1:0-19070 GCA_964639225.1 uncultured Anaerolineaceae bacterium
CCGGACGCCACAGCCGCGCCCCCAGCGCATAAGCGAAAGCGATGCCCAGCACGCTCGCCAGCGCGGACAGCGCCCGCAGCGCGAACTCGGTGCCGCCGGTCAGGCGATACCACAGCGACAACAGCCAGTAATAACCGGGCGGGTGAATGTCGCGGGCGGCGTTGTCGGCGATGTCGCCCAGCGAGCGCGTCGCCTGGACGTAGGCGTTGCCCTCGTCGTGCCACAACGACTGCGCCCCCACCAGATGCAGCCGCAGACCGGTCGCCAGCAGCAGCACGGCGACCACCGGCAGCAGCCGCAGCAGCCACACCGAACCCGGGCGCGGTGTCATGTCGATGCGGCTCCGGGATTCTGAGCGAAGCCTCGCCCGGCGTTAAAACGCCGGGCTACCGCAAGCGTGTCTGCTAAAGAGACACGACAAACGTCCCATGCGGCCTGCCACAGGGGATGCGACCCCTTTAGTGGGTCGGCGATTTGTAGCCAGCGGTTTTGAACCGCTGGCGTCGTCGTGGCGGGGTCCGGGTCCGGGGCCGTGCCCCAGTTCTTTTTACGTCCGCGCAGACCCGCGCCGACGGCAATCATCAGCAGCAGCGCGCCGGTGAGGCCAACCCCGGCCAGCGGCCAGACGTGCTCGAAGGTACGGTCCAGCACGGCGATAGAGTCGATCAGCAGCGGTTCGTCTGCTTCGACTCGAATGCGAACCGTGCGCGGCAGCAGACCCAGCGACACGCGCGCGCTGCGCCAGCCTTCGCCGCTGGCCTCGAACATGTGCGTGGTGGTGCTGCCGTCGTCGTCAACGTGTACCGTCAGCGACTGGCCCTGCCAGCGCAGCAGCACGTCGGTCCCGTGCGCCTGGAAATCCACGCCGGTGGTGCGCGCCACCGTGTCGAAATGCGCGCCCGGCACGGTCTCGGACCGCGCATCGCCGGCCAGCGTCACCGCCCAGTGACCGTCAGCGCGGTGCGTGCCCCGGTAGAGGGTGGGTGTCTGCCCGGTGATATAGGCCCGCACCGACTCATAGACCGGCAGCGGCTCGAAGGGCGGGTCATTTTCTGGCTGGTAATCCGGCTCCACCATGCGGAAATAGTATTTCGGCTGGTCGCGCTCGGACTCGTCGCGGCGGGTGAAGAACCAGTAATTGACGACACCTACCCAGGGCCATTCTTCCTGGGCGCGCTGGTAGAGCTGCGGCATGTAGTCCGCTGCCTGCTGCGGCGTCACCTGGCCGAACATCTCGCGATAGCCGCTGATGTTCGGCTCTTCCTCGGCGGTCGGTACGAAATTCCAGGCGGCCTCGCTGATCCAGATCGGCTTGTGGGCGTCGCCGTTGGCGATCATCAGATCGCGGATGTAGAGGTTGCGCGCCACGTTGACCGTCGTCGGGCGCAGACGGCGGTCAGTGGGGCCGCTGTTGAGGCCATAGCCCTGCATCGACAGCACATCGAAACAGCCGCCAGCGCCAGCGTCGTACATGCGCTGGAGAAAGATAAAGTCGTTGAGGTCGCGCCCGGTCAGCGACACAGTCGGGGCCAGCGCCCCACTGATGACCACGATTTCCGGGTCCACCGCTTTGAGCGCATCGTAGGTCTGGCACAGCAGATCGGTGTAGGCTTCCGGGTTGACATCCTGATTGCCCCATTCAGGGAAGATGTTCGGCTCGTTCCACACCTGATAATGGGTGATGCGCCCCCGGTAACGCTCGGCGACGGTGGTCACGAAGTTGAGGTAATCCTGAATGTCGTCCGGCGGGGCGAACGGCCCCACCGCCGGGTCGGCGTGCGCCCAGGCCGGTGGATTGTCCAGCCGCGCCTGGATGCGCAGCCCGTGCTGTTCGGCCAGGTCTACGATGCGATCGTACTTGATCCATGATGAGATCGTCCCCAGGTTGGCGTTGCGGCTGTCGAGATATACGCCGCGCCCGTCCACCTCGATATCTTCCCAGGGGAACTGCTCACGAATCCAGGTGAAGCCCGCCTCGGCGATCATGCGCATGCCGTCGTCGATCTTCTGGCCCTCGACTTCCTGATGAAAGAAGGTGTTGATGCCATACGGATTCTCGCCAGTGTGCTGCATGGGGGTCATCGGCTGGGTGCGCGGCTGCGGTCGGGTGATGTTCAGCGCCCAGTCCAGCACACCGCGAAGCTGGGACAGCGGCTGCTCCTCGCCGGTCACCGACCAGCCAAAGCGCCACACCAGCCCGCGCTGCGTCAGGTCCAGCGCCAGCAGACCCGCCGCCACAGCCACAATCACCAGCCCGGTTATCAGTCGTCGTGTTTTCATGGGGGCGATTATAGGCGGGACGGCGATACAAGTCTATGGAGTTTGCCAGCACACACCAGAATCAAAAACCGGGCGCATGGCCCGGTTCTGATCGTGCAAAGACTGCGCTACGTTTAAGCGCTGGCCGTCTCGCTGACGGGAACCGCCTGCACATCCAGCGAAATCTTCACTTCCTTGCTCACCAGCACGCCTCCGGCTTCCAGCGCCTGGTTCCAGGTCAGGCCGAAGTCCTCGCGGTTGATGGCCACGCTGGCCTCAAAACCAACGGTCGGCGCGCCCGTGAAGGGGTTCTTCTGCTGGCCCAGGAACTGCACATCCAGCGCGACCTCACGGGTGACACCGTGCATGGTCAGGTCGCCGTAGACCTTCGCCTGGGTGGGATCCTGCGCGTCGACGCGGGTGCTCTTGAACGTGATAGTGGGGAACTTCTCAACTTCGAAAAAGTCGCCGCTGCGCAGGTGCGCGTCGCGGTCGGCGGTGCCGGTATGGATGCTGGCCGACTGAATGACAGCCTCAACCGACGCCTGCTCCGGGCGCTCGGGGTCGAAATTGATGGTGCCGGCGAACTCGCCAAAGCTGCCGCGAACAGTTGTCACCATCATGTGACGTACAGTAAACTCCACACTGCTGTGGGCCGGGTCGATATTCCAGATACTCACGATTGCTCCTTGTACGATGTTTACATAACGCTCTCGAAATCGCGTGCAGGCAATCGCTGTCGCCTGACACTGGGTGGCATTATGCCCAGCCAACATGAGAGGATTAAGTAGATTTATGTAAGAGATATATCAAAAATCCGTAATGAAATGTTGCGTAACGGTAATTCATTTACCTGTAGATAAAAATGGGCCGCCCAGACCATTAATCAGTCGTGGGCGGCCAGAGTTTGGTTGGCGCTAGAGGCATACCGCTCTCAGCTACGGTAATGATTACCTGGCGACGTTAATCGCTTAACACAACCAGATAGACGCCTCTAATCAACCCTAACCCACCTGTCAGGTCAATCTGACATGGTGGTTGAGGTCTGCGATGGCTGTGTTGTACGGCTGCGATGGAATCCTCACATGACCGCCGAGAGATTACTATATTCCAACCCATTTGTCGAAAACTCGTCATGCAATAATTCGCGCAACAATCGGGTTCACCGAAAAAGCGGCTGTTTCGTGGAGCGCATCCGGATTTGGGGGCAAACCTGCCTCGCCCGACGTTAAAACATCAGTGCATCAGGCAACAGGAAGCGGCTGGCGAAATGCGCTTTAACGAATTAACGCGGATGAATCGATCTTGTAGCATACCTTCGCCAACGGTTCAAAACCATAGCCGCTTGCAGCCCAGCTACAGGTGTCCGACTCAGTAAAGGAACCGTGTCCCTAATGGCGAGCCAAAAGACAGTCCTTTGTGTCTCTTTAGCAGACACGCTTCCTGTAGCCCGGTGTTTTAACGCCGGGCGGGACTTCTGCTGGAATACCGGTTCAATATCCTCTATGGCAGCCACATCTCGACGAAATCGAGGCTGTCTACCCAGTGACCGTTGACCGTCACTTCCCAGTGCAGATGCGGGCCGCTGCTGCGTCCGGTGTTGCCCGACACGCCGATGATCTGGCCACTGGAAACCGTCTGTCCGCGCGTCACATGCACCTGCGACAGATGCGAATAACCCGAATAGACACCATAACCGTGATCGATGATGACATGGTTGCCGCGAATGTCCATCAGACTGGCGAAGGCCACCCGCCCCGACCCCATCGCCCGGACCGGCGTGCCCACAGCGGCCCGCAAATCCCAGCCGGTGTGGCGGGTAGGCATGGTCTCGTTGATGATACGATACGCGCCAAAGGGCGATGTCACTGGCGAGTTGATGGGATAAATAAAACCCTCCGAGTCCCACATGCGTTCGGGGGTCACTTCGGCGAAGATAGCGTCCAGGCGGGCGAACTCGTTGCGCTCGACCTGCGGATCGGCCAGGAAAGAGCGTTCCGCCGGCAGGTTGAAGTCCTGGCGCACGAAACCACCCAATGTCACCTCCACCTGCGACGACAGCGTAACGCGGCTGCCGTCATCGCGCCAGGCGATCACGTCGAAGCTCAGGGCGCGGTTGTGGGTGCGATCCATATCGACCACCAGCAGGCCGTAATAGCTGCCATCCTCGGCAGGGAAAAACTCAACGAGCTGGTCCATAAAACGCAGGCGCGCCCCAGCCAGGTCGTCACCCGTTACGCGCAGCAGCGCCGCCCGGCCCTGCTGAACCTGGTCAAAATAGTGCTCCAGCGTGATATCCTCGGCTGTCAGCCTGAAGCTCGGCTCCGGCTTCTGCCGGGGCGCAGGCGCGGCAATCTCGGCTCCGGCCTCGGCGGTAGTTTCGGGGTCGTCTGGCTGGGCCAGCGTCGGGTTGATGACATCGCCGGCGGGCGTCTCCGGTGTGGGGATTTCCTGGGCCATCACCAGCGACAGGGTGCCCAGCAGCAGCGCCCACACGATCACCAGCAGCAGCGGATTTTTAACAAGCGGGTTTTTCAGCATAGATGATACAACCACACAACTCTCTGCGAACGGTTAGCGCCGGCGTCTTACGGCTGCGGCGTGGCGGTGATCTGCGCGGCCAGCGGCGTGGCTGTCAGCAGCAGATCGCCCACGCGAAAGCGCACGGTGTCCAGAATGGCCTGTAGTTCGGCCTGGGCTGGCCCGTCCATCGCTTCGATGGGTTCGCTGTACATATAAAAGACGAAGTTCAGCCCCTCGTGATACAGCCCGGCGAACCAGCCGCGCGTATCGGGCGTGTCGGCGCAGTCCACCAGCGCGAAGGTCGTGCCGGTGGCCGGCAGGCCGCCCACCGTGTAATCGCGCTGGACGTTGGTGCCGATGTTACAGTCCGGCTCGGCGATGGCCAGCCGCAGCAGGCGCAGGCCATCCAGGTGAATATCCGGCTCGCCGAATGTCATGTCCACCGGGTTGCCCGGTGTCGCCTGGACGAAGCCCCACATCAGGATGATAAAACCCTCACCCCCACTCACCGGCCCCCGGTACGCCGTGTACGGAATCAGACGCAGGTTCGCGTCGATGTCCTGCACCAGCAGCGTGCCATTCTGTGCCAGCCAGCCAGCCGGCAGGTCGATGTCCAGCGGCGGGTCGATCTCCTGGTCTTCGGCAGGCTCGATGACAAACTGGATCGTCGGCTCGGCGTCGGCGGATTCAACAGTCTCGGCGGCGGATTCGCCATTCGTCGCCGCTGGTGATGGCGCATCGGTGGCGATAATGGCGGTGGGCGGCGGGACGGTGTCAGTCGGGACGAGCGTCGGCGGGGTAGTGGGGACAGGTGTCGGGTCCGCCGAACCACCGCAGGCAGCCAGCAGCAGCGCAATCAGAGCGATGATGGCGGCGGTGAGACGGTGGCGCATGGACAAATTTCCCTGCAAATAATCAGCGAACGGATCAGCGGTCACCTGGACTGCTGCCCCACATACTAATCGACGGGCCGCGTTCCTGCAAGCGGATTCTGCGTCTCAGCGGTTAAGGGCAGCGATGGCCTGCATCAGAAACAGTTTGCAGCAGGTATCGACGTTGTACGACACGTCGAGCTGATCAGTCTCGGTGTTGTAGGTGCCGGTGATAGTCACGCGGGGCGGCTGGTCGTGCTCCGGGCAGCGCATACCAGCCAGCGCGTCCTGCACATGCTGGTTGATCTGCGAGCGCGTGTGGTCCAGCATCTGCCGCAGTTCGTAATCATCCAGCAGGCGATCCTCGGCGCTGGCGTCACCAGTCGTGCGGATGTTAAAGGCCACGTCGATCATGGTCAGTCCTTTTTGTGTGATTTGCCGTTGGCCCAGTCCGCCGGGCGCGGCTGCGGCGGCAGGTCCAGCCATTCGGCCAGCGCCCGCCGGATGTCGTGCTGCACGGCATGCGGCTCGCGGTTGGCGCTCACCTCAATAAAGCGCGCCGGTTCCTGGAGAATCAGCTCGCGGTAGCCGCGATAAACACGCTGGTGAAAGTCGAGTTCCTTATCGTCGAGCCGGTTCCAGTCCTCGCCGAAAAGCGTGCCGCTGGCGCGCCGCTGTAGGGCCACCTCCGGCGCGATCTCCAGGTAAAGGGTGACGTCGGGCAGCAGATTATCGGTAGCGAAGCTCACCACCTGCCGCAGCGCCTTGAGGTTAAGGCCGTGCCCGTAACCCTGGTAGGCATAAGTCGAGTCGATGTAGCGGTCGCAGATGACGACGCCGCCCGCCTTCAGATGGGGCACGATGACCTCGGCCACAAGCTGCGCCCGCGACGCGCAGAACAGCAGCAGTTCGGTGCGGGCGTGCATATCAACGTTGTCCATGTTGTCCAGCAGGATGCCGCGAATCTGGTCGCCGATGGGCGTGCCGCCAGGTTCGCGGGTCAGCAGCACGTTGTGGCCATGATGACGCAGATAATCGGCGGTGAGCCTGGCCTGGGTCGTCTTGCCGCTGCCGTCTACGCCTTCAAAAGTGATGAACATAAAAGCCCCCGGTCGTCATCGCACAACATTGTGCGCATTATAGCCCCATCGACCGCCGCTGACTATGTGCGGCCTGCCGCCATCATTGCGATTTGCTGTGTCACATCAGCAGGGCTTTTGCAAAGTCCCAGAATCTTTTGGCGAGGGTTCCACCCTCGCGCTCCCGCAAGGGAGCCAGGCTCCCTTGACCCCTTACTTTTCGGCGCTTTGCGCCGAAAAAGGCAAAGTTTTGTCCACTTTTCCAAAAGTGGCGGGGTACCGGGGCAGCGCCCCGGCGGGCTGCGCCCCAAAAGTCATAAGACGACTTTGCAAAAGCCCTGGTCACAACAGCACTAATGAATACAAAAACCTGGTTTTGTTTTACAATCAGGTTACGTCACTGTGATGGTTATTGGAGTGTCTCATGTTCTGGTTACACCGAGCCTTAGCGCTTGTTTTGATGATACTGCTGGTTCTGGGATTTACCCCGACACACAGCCAGCCCCCCACCGATGACGACACCTGCCCGATTATCGTCGATAAAGCGCTGGCCGCCGTTAACGATCACTGTAGCGGTCTGGATCGCAATCAGGCGTGTTATGGCTATGTGCGCGTCGATGCCACCTTCGCCGGTGAAGTCGATCCCGACGTGTTCAGCGCGCCCGCCGACATCACCGACATCACCACGCTGCGCAGCCTGCACACCACCGCCTTAAACCCGGAAGAAGACCTGTGGGGCGTGGCTGTGCTCAACGTGCAGGCCAACGTACCGCTGACCCTGCCCGGCCAGGCGGTGACGTTCCTGCTGCTGGGTAACACACAGATCGAAAACCAGGTGGAAGCGCAGAAGGCGTTCGTCCCGCGCGACCCGGTGCCGGTCGTTGTGCAGGCCCAGGAGCGCGTCAACCTGCGCAGCGGACCGGGCACGGTTCACAATGTCGTGACGACAGCCGACAGCGGCGAAACGCTGGTAGCGGACGGCATCAGCCCGGATGGCGCGTGGCTGCATGTGTTCTACCAGAACACATCCGCCTGGATATACCGGCCTCTGGTGCGCAGTTCGCTGCCCTGGCGGATTGCCCGGCTCCAGGTTGTTGAGACCAACCCGCAGACGCCCATGCAGTCGTTTTATTTCACCACCGGGCTGGGCCTGCCCCGCTGCAGCGAAGCACCCGACGCGGTCGTGATCCAGGGGCCGCAGAATGTCACCGTGAATCTGACGGTCAACGGGGCCAACATCACCATCGGCTCGACCGTTGTCCTGCTGAGCGACTCCTGGGAGCAGGCAGGCCCCGCCGACGGCGAGGGTTACGACGCAGACTGCCGCCTGACACAGATCATCGTCCTGGATGGCAGCGCCAACCTCACCGAAGGCCAGTTTAACCTGCCCACCGGCTACATGGCCCAGGCGGTCGCCTGCCCATCGCCGGAAGGTATCCTGATCCAGCAGGGAAGCTGGACCAACATCGTCCCGGCCCCGCCGGAGCTGCTGCAGCGCTTCGCCGTGCTGGAACGCTTCCCGCCGGGAATCCTGCGCTATCCGATCGTCATCCCGGACCCGCAGCAGCTCGAGCCGCTGCCGTCACCCACACCGACGACACCGCCGCGCCCGACGTCTTAGGGCGTCTGTTCTTCTTCGGCCAGCATCTGCTGGACGGCGCCCACCAGCGCGTCGTGCAGCGGTCCGTTGCTGGCGACCACGCCATAATTATTCAACGTGCTGCCGCTGGAGAAATCCAGCGGCTGGCCGTCCACGTCAGAGACGCGCCCGCCAGCGGCTTCTACCAGCGCCACACCCGGCGCATGATCCCAGATCGCATGGGGGCGCGTGCTGTTGCGGCGCGGCAGCCGGATATAAACCTCGGCGTCGCCCGCCGCGATGCGCGCGTATTTTTCCTGGCTGTCGGCCCAGCCCACCTGGTTCTCACTGATGCCCATCAGTTCGCGCACACGCTCCAGCCGGGACCGGCCAACATGCCCTTTTTCGACACTTTGCAGCGCCCGCGCCTCGGTGGACAGCGAGCGTGTGGAAACGGTCAGGCGCTGGGGCGTGCCACCGGCCAGCGGTTCGCTGAAGGCCGCGCCGTCCTGCGTGTAAAACAGCAGACCACCCGGCTGTTCCGGATACTCTGGCGCGCCGATCACTGCGCCGATCGGCTGGCGCGCTTCCATCAGGCCCACCGCGATCACGTAATGGCGCTGCGCTAGAAAGCCTTTGGTGCCGTCGATAGGGTCGATCACCCACAGATGATGCGTTTCGCCTTCCTTGCCGTGATCCAGCCAGGCGGCGACCTGCGCCTCGTTGACCGGCTCGCCCAGAATCTCGCCGATAAGGCCGCAGATATACTCGCGCTGCTCGTCGCTGACCAGGCTCAGGAACTGCTGGCCGCTCTCCTCGGAGAGCACGCCGCATTCCGGGTAATGCGTTTGCAGCGTCCGGCAGATGATGGCCTGCGAGCCGTAGTCGGCAATCGTCACCGGCTCGTGGCCGGATTTTTCGCTGCGGACCACATGACGCCGCTGGACTTCCTGGCATAACGCGGCGGCCTGCCGGACAGCCTGGTGTATCGGGGCAAGGTTCATGGGGAAAACTCTCCTGGTTGGTTTGTGCTTTGACGGTGCTTAACGTTTCGCTTCCGGCTGGTTACGATACCAGTAGCGATACAATTCCTGGAAACCCAGTTTATCATACAGGCGCAGGGCTGGTTCGTTTTCCGGTTCGGTCTGCAGATAAGCCAGGCCCGCCCCCTGGGATTTGCCCCAGTCCAGCAGCGTGCAGACCAGCGCCGTGCCGTAACCCTGACGGCGATGGCGGGAGTCGGTCTCAACCTTGAACAGGCCCAGCATCCCGGCTTCGTAGACACCGATGCCCAGCGCCACGATGTCATCGCCTTTTTCCAGCATGGCATAACCGACCTTCGGCGTCAGCAGACTCAGCATCTGCACCAGTGTATCGCGGTGGCGGCGATCGGTGCCACTCATGCGAAAATAGTGCCACAGCCACAGGTCGTTAAGCCGGGGACTGACGCTGACCGCCGGGCTGCTGGCCGTCCGCTGCTGGTTCAGGTCGGCGGTGAGGACGCTCACCTCGTAAGGCAGCGAATAACCCCGCTCGCCGAGAGCATCGTCCAGGTCAGCCGGATAGCTGGCCGGTGTCAGCTTGAAGCTGGTCGGCAGGTTGTGCAGCCGGTAGGCGGCTTCGCAGCAGGTGATGCGCGTATCAAGGTCCAGGCTGCCGGGATAAACCGGATGAATCGAGTTGGCGCGCCCGGTGTAACCGTTGGCGAAGCGCAGCACCCAGCCATCATAAAAGCGGGTGGTCAGCGACGGCCAGGCCCGCATCGAGCGGATTTCCAGCTCCTGGATCAGACTCTTGTTGTCGTTATCGGCAGTCATGGCACGCGCGTCCATTATCCTCAATGATTGTCGGACGGCGCCGTCTGCGATGTGACGCCACCCACCTTAGAGACCGCTAACTATTGTACTGCCATAGTTGCATTGAGGGCCAGTCGTGACGGTATAATCGTCCTGTTTAACGTCAGTAAATTCTCGGAGCGATACCATGCCCCTGCCGATTGTCGTCCTGGCCAGTTCCAGCGAGCCGCTGCCCGCCTGGGCGCAGCACATCACCGCTGATCTGTCCGCTGACTATACGTTCAAAACACGTCGCCAGCGAGAAGGCTATGTCTCGGCCCTGGCCGACGACCTGGCCGCGCTGGTTCTGGTGGATGGCAGCGCGGACGGCTGGCACTTCTGGACGGCGACCGCCAAGAGCAGCCCGGCCACGCGCCGGATTCCCGTGCTGCTGGTCACCGAGGACGACTCGCTGCGGGCGACCGCCCTGCGCGCCGGGGCCGATGTGGTGCTGAGTCCCGCTGAACTCCAGGCGAAACCGGCGCGCATTATCGCCGACTACGCCCGCATCTATGACCCGGCCCGCGCCGATCAACTGGCCTGCGAATGCCAGCAGCCGCTGCCCCCGCTGGCACAGCAGGGCATCGAACAGTTCAACCGGGGCGAATTCTACAAACAGCACGACTCGTTTGAAGAATTGTGGATGGCGACCGATGGCCCGGTCCGCGACTTATACCGCGCCGTGCTTCAGGTGGGCGTGGCCTATTATCAGATTCTGCGCGGCAACCATCGCGGCGCGCGTAAAATGCTGCTGCGCAGCGTGCAGTGGCTGGCGGTGCTGCCCGATGAATGTCAGGGAATCGACGTGCGCGCCCTGCGGGAAGACTCCTACCGCGTGCGCGCCGAACTGGAACGCCTGCGCGAGGACGAAATCGACCAGTTCGACCGCGCCCTGCTCCAGCCGGTGAAGCGCATCACTTAAATCTCCGGGATCAGCGGCAGTTCAAAGCCAAACGAACTGCCTTCGCCATAGGTGCTCTCGAACAGCATGCGCCCCTTGTGGCGCTCAACGATGTTCTTGACCAGATGCAGGCCCAGCCCCAGCCCATCGATGGCTGAGGTCTCGCGAGTCTGCACGCGGTAAAACGGCTGGAACAGGCGCTCCTGCTGGCTTTCGGGGATGCCGTAGCCGGTGTCCTGCACGACCAGCGCCACCCGCCCGCCCTGCTGCGCCACCTGGACGGTGATATCGCCGCCCTCCGGCGTGTACTTGATGGCGTTCGTCAGCAGATTGGCCAGCGCCTCGACGAGTTGGGCGCGGTCGCCGCTGACGTTAAACGGCTGCTGGCCGGGGCGCAGTTCCAGGTGCAGTTCCAGGTTTTTCTTCTCGGCTTCCAGCGTGTGCCCATGCACAACACGCTCGGCCAGTTCGGCCATGTCCACCCGGTCAGAGAAGGGCTTGTGCGCCACCTGCTGGATGCGCTCCAGCGACAGAATATCGGTGACAATGGACTGCATGCGTTTGACGGCTTCATCGATGCCGTCCAGATATTCACGCTCGCTTTCGTTCAGGCGGTCGGCGACGTCCAGCCGCATCAGTTCCAGATAACCGTTGATGATGCCCACCGGGTTACGCAGGTCGTGAGAGGCGATGCGGATCATATCCGTTTTGAGCTGCTCCAGGCTGCTGACCTGAGTGTAAAGCTGCTGCAACTCGGTAAGCTGATGCTGCGACACCTGATACAGGCGGGCGTTGTCGATGGCGGTGGCGATGCGCGACGCCAGCAGCTTCATAAAGTCGAAGTTCTCCGGGGTGAAGTGGCCACAGCGGCGTGTCTCCAGGTGAATGACACCCACCGCGTGTTCGTGGAAGCGCAGCGGGAAAGCCATCGCGGCGCAGGCTTCCGGCAGCAGATCGTCGCAACCGGCATGCTGGCGCACGTCCTCGATCAACTGCGGCTGCTGCTCGTCCATGGTGCGCCCGGCGATGCCCGGCAGTTGGTTGCTGTGTTCGAAGTCAATGTCGCGGTAGTCACCCGACGTGCGCAGAATACGTCCCACTTCCTCGCTGAACAGCAGCACGAAGCCATCCTCAGCCCCCGCCAGATTGACGGCTGCATTCAGCGCCACCTCGATGACCTGCGCCAGATCGAGTGTGCTGCTGATCTCCAGGTCCACCTGGCGCAGCGCCGCGAGCTGGTCCACGCGCTTTTTAAGCTCGTTCTCGGCCTGCTTGCGCTGGGTGATGTCGTGGTTGACCGTTACCGTGCCCACCGGCATACCGTCGTTGTTGCGCAACAGAGAAATCGACGACAGGATATGCAACTGCTTGCCATCCTTGCGACGCTGGATCACCTCGCTCTGCCAGTGGCCGCGCTCGATATACTGCTTCTTAATCATGTCTTCCTGGGTGGGGTCTTCGAAGCTGGTGTGAATCACCTGCATCAGGTTCTTGCCGATGACTTCATCGGCACGCCAGCCGTAGACATCCTCAGCGGCGGCGTTCCATGAGGTGATGGTCAGGTCCATCGTCGTCGAGATGATGGCGTCGGACACGTTTTCGAGCAGATCGGCGTGGTATTGCAGTTTCTCCTCGATCTGTGTGCGTTCGGTTTCGTCCTGGGCCACCGCCACCACGCCCAGCGCATAACCCAGATCGTGATACATCACCGAACTGGACAGCGACACCGGGATCAGGCGGCCATCTTTGGCGGAGAAATACTGGTTAACGTTGCGCGTTACCTGTGCCCGCACCAGCAGCGTGGTACTCAGGCGGTCGGGATTGTTGGCCAGAATCATCTCGTTGAAGTGCTGGCCGACGAGTTCTTCCTCGGTGTAACCCAGCAGATCGAGCGTGGCCTGGTTCACACTGCGGATGGTGCCATCCGGGTCCATCACGATGAGCAGGTTGCTCATGGACTGGATGATGTTATTCACATAATCCTTGGAGACGGTCGTCGCCTGCAGGTCGGCCAGTGTCTGGCGCAGGGCGTCCTCGTTACGGCGAGTGCGGCGGTAGGCGTCTTCCAGCGAGCGCGTAGGAATGTACAGAAACAGCGCCGCCAGCACGTAAATACTGATGTTGACGGCGATCAGTCCCGGCTGGCTGAGTCCGTCGCCGGTGAGCAGGTCCTCGCGCGCGCCCAGGTAGAACGCCAGCAGCGCCAGCGCGTTGATCGCCACCATACCCAGCGCGCCCGAAGCGCCCAGCAGCAGCCCGGCGACGATGATAGTAATCAGATAGGCACTGAGGGCCGGGCTGTCCAGCCCGCCCAGGGCGATATTGGCCCCGGTCACAAACAGCCAGACGAGAATCACCAGCAGCACAATCGACAGCCGGACCAGCCCGCGCCGCAGCAGCAGACTCAGCAGCGCCAGCGCCAGCGACAAACCACCGTAAAAAGCCAGCGCCGCCAGCGGATTGGAGACAACCAGCATCACAATGGCGCAGCTCACCAGCGCCCCGCCGATGCCGACCAGCAGCACCGCATTCAGTGTCCGGGCCAGCGCGTTCTGATCTTCGTCTTCAAAGTCAGGTGGTTGAAGCTGTGTTTTAATCGTCTGCATAGGCGCTCAATTGATTGTGCGACGGGTGGCAGCCCATCACTCCGTAATTCTGCTCACTCCAGGACAATGGATACTGGGAAAGACTATTATTACTCAACAGCCGAAAAACGTAAAGAATCCCGCAAGTTTTCTCACGCGGTTTTTGCACTGTTCCAGAGCCTTTACTGTCATGCTTCGCTGGCGTCTCGCCGGATTTAACAACGGCTTAAGCCAGTTCGGCTAAACTTCAGGTCGGTAAAGTCGTTCTGGCGATTGTTTTCATCTGCACAAACAGCGGCGGCGGCGTTACAATGTCTAAGAAGTGGTACGTTCCTGAAGCCAGATTTTCATGACACGCTTGGTAAACCAACATCGTCAGATACTCGTCAAAGACCTGATCGCCGGCGCGACCGGTGCCGCCGTTGGCGCTCCCCAGGCGATGGGTTTCGCGCTCATCGCCGGCGTAAGCCCGATTTATGGCCTGTACACCGCCGTTGTCGCTACGATTGTCGGCACGCTGGCTGGCAGCTCGGTCTACATGACCGTCGCCCCGACCAACGCGCTGGCGCTGGTAGTCGGCAGCACGCTGCTGCCTTTCGACCAGATCGGGCAGATTGAGCGACTCTTTGTGCTGACGCTGCTGGTGGGCCTGTTTCAGTTACTGTTCGCGGCGCTGCGCATGGGCAGCCTGACGCGCTTTGTCTCCAACGCGGTGATGACCGGCTTTATCACCGGCGCTGGCCTGCTCATTATCCTGGGGCAGATCGACAACCTCACCGGGACCAGCAGCCAGGGAGATATGGTGCTGTTGCGCTTCTATAACTGGCTGTCAAATCCACACCACATCGACCTGCCAACGCTGTTTATCGGCGCGGCGACCATCATTATGATCTACAGTATGCAGCGCCTGCGCCGCTTCCGGTATATGGCGTCGCTGCTGGCGCTGGTGGTGACATCCGGGCTGGTATGGTTGCTGGACTGGCAAAGCGTGGCGACAGTAGGTGACATCTCGACGATTGTACCGGGCCTGCCGCTGCCAGTGCTGCCAAACCTGGCGCTCATCCCGGAACTGGTACTGGCGGCGCTGGCGCTGGCGGTGCTGGCATCGGTGCAGAGCGCGGCCATCTCCAGCAGCGTTCCCCAGCCAGATGGCACCACATCCAAAGCCAACCGCGACTTGTTCGGGCAGGGACTGGCCAACATCGTCGCCAGCGTCTTCCAGGGGATGCCCACCTGCGGCTCGCTGTCGCGGACGGCGGTCAACGTCTCGGCGGGCGCGCAGACCAGGCTGGCGAACCTGCTCAGCGCGCTGCTGATCGCCATCATCGTCATCGGATTAAGCAGCCTGGTGGAACGAGTCGCCATGCCCGCCCTGGCCGGTCTGCTGATCGTGGCCGCCATCAGCCTCATCCGCCGCGAATCGCTGCGACTGGTGTGGCGCGTCAACTGGTCGGCGCGAGTGGCGATGATTATCACATTTGTGTCGGCGCTGGTGCTGCCGCTGGAATACAGCATTTATGTGGGTGTGGCGCTGTCGCTGGGACTGTACGTATATTCCTCGTCACA
The DNA here is from genome assembly GCA_964639225.1 of uncultured Anaerolineaceae bacterium. Taxonomy (GTDB): domain Bacteria; phylum Chloroflexota; class Anaerolineae; order Aggregatilineales; family Phototrophicaceae; genus CAZXCK01. The sequence goes on from CAZXCK010000081.1 coordinate 15,200, forward strand.
GATGATTACCCTCACGCGGCTGGTACCCCTGCCCAACGGTCATTTCCTTGAAGCGCCCATCCCCTCGCGCCTGCCAGACGACGAGCCGGTGATCCTGTGCGCGCGCGGCAGCCTGTACTTCGCCGCCGTGCATCGCCTGGAAGAACTGCTGCCGCTCCCCCGCGACTCGCGCAGGCCGGTCGTCATTCTGCGTATGCGCGGCAACCAGTATCTGGGCAGCACCGGCATTCGCTTTCTGCGGCATTACGCGGCGCAGTTGCGCTCACACGGCGGCGATCTCATCCTCAGCGGCATCAGCGATAAGGTCCGCGCCGAGATCGAGCGCACCGGCGCACTGGGCACACCCGGCCCCATTCAGATTTTCTACGCCCAGGATGAAATTTTCCACGCTACCGAGGATGCCCTGGCCTACGCCAGACGCTGGCTGAATAACGGCGCTCACGCCGCTGACACGCTGGAAACACACGCCATACAGACTGAGCGTGCATCACGCTCAACTTCTGCTTGACAGTCCGCCGCAGACGCGCTATCGTATGCTTCAGGTCGAAACAACAAAAGCGACAGAAATGTTTAACCGTTCCGCAGTCACCATGACTATGTGTATGACCACTATGCCGCACCATAACAGGTGGGGAGGTTTTCGCTCGTCATAAACTGCGAACAGCAGGACGGAACGCTCAAAGCGTGTGGAAATCTCCCACACGCTTTTTTTATTGTCTGTCGATCAACCAAGCACAGAGGGAGCATACCCCAACCATGAAGACCTGTACGATGAAGTTCGGCGGGACATCGGTAGGCAGTCCGGAAGCCATCGCCAATGTGGTGCGCATCGTCGGCGGGGCGGTTCGTGAAGGCAATCGGGTGGCGGTCGTCGTCTCGGCAATGGCCAGCGTCACCGACGGCCTGCTGGAGTCGGTGCGGCTGGCGGCGGCGGGGGATCGCTGGGGTTATACGTCCCTGTCGCAGAGTATCCGCGACCGCCACGAGCAGGCCATCAACCTGCTGCTGACGGCTGGCCCGGACCGCGACCGCACCCTGCTGGATGTCAACCGGCTGCTGGATCAGTACCTGGAACTGTGCCACGCCATCGCTGTGCTGGGCGAGGTGACGCCGCGCATTCTGGACACGGTGGTGTCGTTCGGCGAGCGCATGAGCAGCCTGGTGGTGGCCGCCGCCCTGCGCGATAAGGGCATCCAGGCGCGCGCCTTCGATGCCAGTGAACTACTCATCACCGACAACATCCATCAGAATGCCAGCCCGCTGTGGGACGAGACCCGCACCCGCATCCACGATCGGCTGCTGCCGGAACTCGAACGCGGCGTCACCCCGGTGATTACGGGCTTCATCGGCTCCACGACCGAAGGCGTCTATACCACGCTGGGGCGCGGCGGCAGCGACTACAGCGCCGCCATCTTCGCCGCCCAGGTCAACAGCGACGAGTTCATCATCTGGACCGACGTTGACGGCGTCATGACGACCGATCCACGCCTGGACCGGCGCGCGCAGGTACTGCCGTATATCTCGTACCAGGAGATCGGCGAGCTGGCCTATTACGGCGCGAAGGTGGTCCATCCCAAGACGGTGCAGCCCATCCTGGACATGGACATTCCGCTGTGGGTGCGCAACACATTTAACCCGGAACACCCCGGCACGCTGATAGGCCGCGAGGCCCGCCCCTGCTCGACCATCATCAAGGCCATCACCAACGTGCGCAGCATCAGCATGCTGACGGTCAGCGGGCGCGGTATGCTGGGCGTGCCGGGCATCGCCGGGCGCACTTTCCTGGCCAGCGCCCAGGCGGGCGCCAACATCCTGATGATCTCACAGTCGTCGTCGGAGCAGAGCTTCTGCTTCACCGTCACCGACGATCGCGCCGCCGCCGTCAAGAACGCCGTCGAATCCGAACTGCGCCAGGAGATCGCCCAGCACAACGTCGATGGTGTCGATATTCTACCGGATGTAGCCATTGTGACGGTCGTCGGTGCCGGGATGCGCGGCACGCCAGGCGTGGCCGGGCGTGTGTTCACCACACTGGGCGACCAGCGCATCAACGTGCTGGCCATCGCCCAGGGGTCATCGGAGTCGAGCATCTCGTTTGTGCTGGCCGAATCCGATTTAGAGCGCGCGATCGTCCAGTTGCACAATCTGGCGCTGGAAGCGGTAGAATAGGGGCACTTAATCGACCGCACCAACGGAGCGTACCATGATGAGCAAACCCCGTGTCTACGTGACGCGCGATCTGCCAGGCGACGGCCTGGACGCCGCCCGCGACGTCTGTGATGTGCATGTGTGGCCGGGCGATCTGCCGCCCCCGCGCGAGACGCTGCTGGTGGAAGTCGCCGAAGTACAGGGACTGATTCCGCTGCTCAACGACCGCATCGATGAGACCGTGATGGACGCCGCGCCACATCTCAAGGTCATCAGCAATTACGCCGTCGGCTACGACAACATCGACGTCGCAGCAGCCACCGCGCGCGGCATCCCGGTCGGCAACACGCCCGGCGTCCTCACCGAGACGACCGCCGAACTGGCCTTCGCGCTGCTGCTGGCGGCGGCGCGCCGTCTGCCGGAGGGCGAGCGACTGGTCCGGGCTGGCGGCTGGGAGACGTTCAAGCCGGCGCTGCTGCTGGGCCGCGACCTGTACGGCGCCACGCTGGGTATCATCGGCCTGGGGCGCATCGGGCAGGCGGTGGCGCGGCGGGCTGCCGGTTTCTCGATGCGCGTGCTGTATCATCGTGGCGACGCCAACGCCGCCCACCAGCTCGGCGCAGAATCAGCTTCGCTTGACGATCTGCTGCGCCAGAGCGATTTCATCAGTCTGCATGTGCCGCTCACACCGGAGACGAAGCACCTCATCGGCACGCGCGAGCTGGCCCTCATGAAGCCGACCGCCATCCTGGTCAACACGGCGCGCGGCGCGGTGGTAGACCCGGCGGCACTCTACGAGGCGCTGCGTGACGGGGTTATCAACGCGGCGGCGCTGGATGTCACCGAGCCGGAGCCAATCCAGATGGACGACCCGCTGCTGACGCTCGACAACTGCCTGATCGTGCCGCACATCGGCAGCGCCAGCGTCGCCACCCGCGAGCGCATGGTCCACATCGCTGTCGATAATCTGCTGGCTGGCCTGCGCGGCGAACGCCTGCCGCACTGCGTCAATCCAGAGGTCTACGAGTGACGCCGAACATGATCGCCTTCAACCCGGATGAGGTCGCGTGGCGCTCGTTCTACAAGCTGATGGCCGGTTCGATTCTGCCCCGGCCCATCGGCTGGATTTCGACCATCGACGCGCGCGGCGTGCCCAATCTGGCGCCGTATTCGTTTTTCAACGCCGTCTGCCCAAACCCGCCGCATGTGCTGTTCTGCCCCAACGTGCGCCCGGACAACCCGAAAGACACGCTGGCCAACGTGCGCGCCACCGGCGAGTTTGTGGTCAACATCGTGACGCAGGCCACCGCCGCCGCCATGAACGCCACCGCCGCCGATTTTCCGCCGGACGTGGACGAATTCGAGGCCGCCGGACTGACTCGGCTGCCATCGGCGGTGGTGAAAGCGCCGCGCGTGGCCGAGAGTCCCATCCATTATGAATGCCGCGTCACGCAGATCATCGATGTGAGCGACGAACCCGGCGGCGGCAGCGTAGTCATCGGGCGGGTGCTGCGCCTGCACGTCGCCGAACGTGTGCTTATCGGCAACGACAAAATCGACCTGGCCGCGCTGGAGCCGGTAGGGCGGCTGGCCGGGTCTTCGTATGCGCGCATCAATGATGTCTTCGAGCTGGTGCGCCCGCCAAAACCCTGAAGCGGTCTGACTGATTGCAGGGCTTTTGCAAAGTCGGCTTCTTCACATTGGGGCTTCGCCCCAAACCCCG
>CAZXCK010000082.1:0-19042 GCA_964639225.1 uncultured Anaerolineaceae bacterium
AAGGCTGTCCCTACGAATTTGGCCGGCAACGTTCATATTAAGCCCGGATTCACGCCGCTGTTGCGTGATTCAAGTATACGCAGCCGCATGAGCCACAGATGAAGGCCGGTGACCGTTTGCCCTACGCGCCGTTGCCCGATCCCGCGCGGACCTGTGGCCCGGCGCTGGCAATCACCAGCCGGTCGGGGTGCAGGTATTTCCGCGCCGCCGCCAGCAGATCGTCGGCGGTGAGGGCGCGGATGATGTCGCCATGCCGCAGCAGGTAATCCAGGCCCAGGCCGTAAGCCTCGATGTTGTGCAGCGTCCCGGCCATGCCCTCGTTGGTTTCGAGCTGCAGCGGCATGCGCCCGATGAAAAACGCCTGGTTGTCGTCCAGGTCCTCGGCGCTGACCGGCTCGCTGGTGATGCGCTCGATCTCGGCCAGGCACAGCTCGACGGTGCGCTCGACGTTGGCCGGGTTGACACCGGCCACGACGTTCCAGGGGCCAGGGCCGTAACCGCCCTCGACGCGGCTGTAGGCGTAATAGGCCAACCCTTCGCGCTCGCGGACCACGTCACCGATGCGGCCCATCATGCCGAACTGTCCGAGGACGCTGTTCGCCAGCCGCACGGCGTAGAAGTCAGCGGCGCTGCGCGGCGGTCCCAGCGTGCCCATGACGATATCGGACTGGGTTTTGCCCGGCACGGGGATATGCACCCGGCGCGCTTCGACGAGCGGAGCCAGCGCGGGTAAATCCGGTGGCTGCGGCTGGGCCGGGTTGGACCAGTCGCCCAGGTGACGGCGCACCGTCTCGACGGCGGCGAGGCCGTCCACCGCGCCCACGATCACCAGGATCATGCCGCGCGGCCCGTAGACGCGGGCGTGAAAGTCACGGACTTCGTCCAGTGTCAGCGTGGGCAGGCTTTCCAGCGTGCCGGAGCTGCTGTGATGGTAAGGATGCTCCGCCGGGTACAGGCTCTCGCGGAAGGCGCGCCCGGCCTGCCAGCGCGTGTCCTGCTGGCGATAGCCGAGCAGCGTCAGGCGCTCGCCGCGCAGCCGCTCGACGCCGTCAGCGGGAAAGGCTGGGGCGCGCAGCGTATCGGCCAGCAGATCGACCAGCAGCGGCAGGTCCTCGGCCAGCGCCTTACCGCTGAAGCCGACCTTGTGCGGGCCGTAGCTGTAGCCCAGGTCCGCGCCGATGTCCTCAAGCTGGCTGTGCAGCGCGGCGAAATCGCGCCCGGCGGTGCCGCGCATGAGCGCCCCCGCCGTCAGCGCCGCCAGACCGTCGCGCCCCGGCGCTTCGTAGATGCTGCCCGCGTGCAGCGACCCGCTGATGACGACCGACTGCGTGTGATGGTTCTCGTACACCAGCACGGTGATGCCGTTAGCCAGTGTCTCGCGGGTGATGTTGTCCGCGTTGGGCAGGGAGCGCATGCTCTTAGGAGCGGTCATCGTCGTCATCCTCTGTGTCGGGATCGTCGCCGGTGGGCACAAACCAGCCGACTGTGCGGTTGCGGCGGTGCAGGTAGCGCCGGGCGACCTGGCGCACGTCGTCAATCGTCACCTGCTCCAGCCGGTCCACGTAGTTCTCGAACCAGTCGTAGCTGGCGAAATTCTCGGCGAAAGCCAGCCAGAAGGCCTGCCCGGTGACGCCTTCCGTGCTGTAGGCGAACAGCGCCCGCGCCTGCTTTTTGGCTTTGTTCAGTTCGGCCTCGCTGATGTCCGCCTCGCGCACGCGCTCGATCTCGGCGTCGAGGGCGGCCTCGGCCTCTTCGAGTGTGCGGCCATCGCGCGCGGTGACGCTGATCTGGTACAGGTAGGGGTCGATGGTGGGGACCAGCCCGCCATCGACGCCAGCGGCGATCTCCGTCTCGACCAGGGCACGGTACAGGCGGCTGGTCTTGTTATCGACGCCGCCCCCGCCCAGGCTGCTGGGGCCGGTCAGCACGCTGTCGAGAATGGCCAGCCGGAACCAGTCGTCGTCGGTGGCGGCGGGCGCATGATAGGCGAACTCTAAGAAGGCGGTGCGTCCGGGACGCTCCACCGTGACGCGGCGCTCGCCCTGCTGCTGCGGCTCCGGGCGGCTGACGAACTGCGGCCTCTCGCCGCCGGGGATGCCACCGTACAGCGCCTCAATGCGCCGCAGCAGATCGGCGCTGTCGAAGTCGCCGACGGCGACGGCAATCGCGTTGGCGGGCACATAGTAGCGGCGGTAATGGTTGTACAGGTCGTCGCGGGTGATGGTGTGCAGGTCGGCCATGTCGCCGATGACTTCGTGATGGTAGCTGTGGACACGAAACGCGGCGGCGGTTACTTCCTCGTCGAGCCAGAACAGCGGCGAGTTCTCCGCGCCCTGCCGTTCGGAGATAATCACCGTGCGCTCGGCCTCGACTTCCTGCGGGGCGAAGGCGGCGTTGACCATACGGTCGGCCTCGATTTCCAGCGCCAGGTCAATTTCATCGACGGGCAGCGTCTCATAGTAGGCGGTGTAGTCGAGAAAGGTCTGGGCGTTCCAGGTGCCGCCGCAGCGGTCGATGGCGCGGTCCAGCGAACCGGCGGGGAATTTGTCGGTGCCTTTGAAGAGCATATGCTCGACCCAGTGCGAGAGGCCGGTCTGGCCGGTGTGTTCGTTGCGGCTGCCCACCCGATACAAAACCCACCAGCTTACCAGCGGCGCGTTGTGAATCTCCTTGAGCAGCACCGTCAACCCGTTGTCTAGAACATGTCTGGTGACAGTGGACACGATGCAATACAGCCTTTGTGCTCGTTACTTAACAATCAGAGCAGGCATTATAGCATGGATTTCACACGGGCTTAACGGGGAGAGCGAGGGCTTTTTCGGCGTTTCGCAACAAAAAGTGAGGCGGTCCGCGAACCGCCCCACAGCTATTGCAACTGTTCGGGGAATGACGATACCGTCCTAAATCGGTTCGACGCCTTCGCCGTTGGTGCCGCGACCGATACCGCGATAGGTGAAGCCAATCTCGCGCATCTTGACCGGCTCGTACATATTGCGCCCGTCGATCAGAATCGGCTGACGCATTGAGTCCCGGATGCGGCCCATATCGAGCTGTTTGAACTCGTTCCAGGGCGTGGCGACCACCAGCGCGTCGGCCTCTACAGCCACTTCGTAGGGTGTGCCGCAAAGCTGAAGCTGCGGCATTTCCTCGGCGGCGTTGGGCATGGCGACCGGGTCATAAGCGCGCACGATCGCGCCCATGCTCACCAGTTGGCGGGCAATCGACATGGCCGGCGACTCGCGCAGGTCATCGGTGTTTTCTTTGAAGGCCAGCCCCAGCAGGCCAACGGTGCGGTCGTTCATGCTGCCGAGCAGTTCAACCAGCTTGAGCATCGCCTGCCGCCGCTGGAAATTGTTGATGTCCATCACCGCGCCCAGAAGCTGGGGGTGCATGCCGTGCGTCTGGGCCATATAGGCCAGCGCGGCCACGTCTTTGGGGAAGCACGAGCCGCCGTAACCGATGCCAGCCTGCAAAAAGTGATGGCCAATGCGCTTGTCGAAGCCCATGCCCTGCGCCACTTCGGTCACGTCCGCGCCCAGCTTCTCGCAGATGATGCTGATCTCGTTGATGAAGCTGATGCGCGTCGCCAGGAAGGCGTTGGAGGCGTATTTAATCATCTCGGCGGTGCGCAGGTCGGTCATGACGATGGGGGCGCGCAGCGGCAGGTAGAGCTGCGCCACCGCTTCCGCCGCATGGCGATCCAGCGAACCGAGCACGGTGCGATCGGGGTGGATGAAATCGGCCACAGCGGAACCTTCGCGCAGAAATTCCGGGCAGCTCACCACCGAGAAGTCGATGGGTTCCGGCTGGTTCTTACCCACGATATCGGCCACCCAGTCGCCAGTGCCGACAGGCACGGTCGATTTGTTGATAATAATCAGCGGGTGGTCCATCGTCTCGGCGATGGTCTCGGCGGCGGCGCGCACATACTTGAGATCGGCCTCGCCGTCCACGCCTTCGGGCGTACCCACGCAGATAAAGACGTATTCCGCGTCTTTGAGTCCTTCCTCGTATGAGGTGGTGAAGCGCAGCCGACCGGCTTCCACGTTGCGCTCGACCATCTCTTTGAGGCCCGGCTCGTAGATGGGCATGACGCCGTTTTCCAGATCACGAATCTTCTTCGCATCGATGTCAACCGTGATGACGTTGTTGCCCAGATCGGCGAAACCGGTCGCGTTGACCAGCCCCACATAACCGGTTCCGATGACGCAGATGTTTTTCATGCTAAGTTTTCACCTCTCAATATGACCGTCCGTGATGTTGTTGTGCTGAGCGAAAAGCAGCGATATAAGATACTATACTGTCAGAATCGGCTGGCGGACCTTTAGCTTACAGGCCCACCCGTTTCGCCATCCAGATATCCGGCCTGCCCGGTCCGTTGGCGTCGGGTATGACGCCGACGATGGTGTAACCCATGCGCTGGTAAAACGAATAAGGATGGCCGCGCCGGTTCTGAATGCCGGTGACATGCTTCCACAGGTTGTCATAGAGATCAACCCCGCTCAGGCTGGTCATGTCGTTTTCGTCGTCTGTGCCCAGCATGATGGTGATGCCGCCGCGCTCGCGCACGCGATCTTCAAAATCGAGCACCAGCGCCCGCCCGATGCCGCTGCCGCGCTGATCCTCGCGCACCACCAGCGGATGCAGTTCCCATACGTTGCCGTCATATTCCGGGCGGCCACCAATCCAGCCGACAATCGCGCCGCTGTCGTCGGTGGCCACGCGGTTGATGTAACCGGCTTCCAGGCACTCGCCGACCTCGTCCAGCGCGGATTCCAGCGTGGGCCAGGCGTCCGGCCAGTTCTCAGCGAAGCTATCGACCAGCAGTTGCGCTGCCTGCTGCACGTCCGTCTCGTCCGCCGTCAGGTCGCGGATGTTCACCGGCCACGCTCCATCATCAGCCGGGCCGCCCGCCGCCCGATCTCGACGGCGAAGTTGGTCCCCCGGTCCCAGGGATACACCTGGCTCATGCTGGCCCAGAACAGGCCCGGAACCGGCGTGCGCAGGTCCGGGATGTTGCGGCTGTGATTCACGCCGGGGACCGGCTGCGCATATGGCGCGCGGAACACCCAGGCTTTGCGCACCCACTCCGGCGAAAAGTCGGCGTTGAAAGTGGGCAGCACCGCCTGGAAACGCTCGATCAGCTCGGCCTCGCTGAGCTGGAAGTATTCATGGTCGGGCGGCACGTAATCGCCGCAGTAGACCAGCACATCGTCGTTGTAGTGCTGGCGCGGAATCCAGTTGGTGTGTTCCACCAGCGCCAGGAACGGGAACTGGCTCTTGTTTTTGTCCGGGCTGGTGGCGGGCAGATTAAGCCAGTAGGTGCCGTCGGTCAGCAGCGACTGACGCAGCGCAAACACCACACACAGCGCGCCGATGCTGTGCAGACCGGCCACCTGCTCGCCGTAGGGCGTCTCGGCCAGGCCGTCAGTGAGTTTGAGCAGCAGCCGGGGCGAAGTCGTCGAGAGCACGCGGTCGAAGGTGAACGGCTGGCCGCCCACGGTCAGCGTGGGCCTGCCACCGGTAACGCTGATGCGCTCCACCGGCGATTCCAGGTGAATCACCGCGCCACGTTCCCGGATGCGGGCCGACATGGCATCCATCGCCGCCTGAAAGCCGCCCTGGAAGATACCCAGCCGCAGCGAGCGCGCCCGCACACGCGCCCACATCCAGGCCATGTTGACCTGCTCGTATTCTTCGCCGAATTTGCCGATGAGCAGCGGGCGGAAGAACTTGTTGTAGGCTTCCTGGCCCATGTGACGGCGCATCCAGTCGTGGGCGGTGTAGCGCTCCAGGTCCAGGCCGTCCGCTTTGAGCTTGAGATACAGCCCCCATACACCCATGCGCGCCGTACTCAGCAGCGACTGCGGCAGGAACACCGCCGACGGCGAAATCTCCGAGCGGTAGATTTTGCCGTCGATCCAGTAGCTGGTTTTGGGGCGGGGGAAGATCACCCGGTCCCACAGGTCCATTTCCTGGAGCAGGGCGCGTATGTCGCGATCGCCCTCAAACCAGTGATGGTAGAACTTCTCCAGCGACCAGTCCCAGCCGGGATCGCGGAAGCCCGCCGCAAGCCCGCCGACCTCGGCGCCAGCCTCGAACAGCGTCACCCGATGCCCGGCCCGAATCAAATCCCAGGCGGCGGCCAGACCGGTCGCGCCTGCGCCCACAATGCCAATTTTCAGGGATTCGTTGTGCATATGCTCCCTATGATCCTATCGTTTGAACTGCATGACGCCGCGCTTGCCGTTGATGCGCCACTCGGAGTCGATCTGGTCCAGTTGCTCGGCCATGCCCACCGGCAGACCGGCCAGCGGGTCGCTTTTCATCACGCGCAGGGCCAGCAGCGGCGCGGGGAAGAAGCCCAGCACATCGGCGAAAGGCGTCTCGGCGGGCCACAGGGCATCGCCCATCAACCGGCGATAGTTGGCGTCGCCCTTGACGATGACCAGCCGCGCCGACCGGAAAGCCGCCAGCAGATGCGGCGGCATCTCCCACATCGACAGGCTGCTGTTCCAGAAGCGGTGCCACGTCAGCCGCAGCCGACCGTCTTCCAGCGCGGCGCGCAGCCGCTCGCCCAGCGCGGCGAAATCGCCACCGCGCCCGTCCAGCAGATCGACGAAACGCCACACGTCGTCGGTGATGGCGTCGCTGACGAATGTCGGGTGCGCCTTGAGATGCAGCACCACCGACGCGATGTTGTGCGAGATCAGCAGATCGGCCAGCGCCAGGTCCATCGTCAGCTCGCTGCCGGCGTTGTCGGCGACGATATGCACCGCGCCCTGCCCGGCCAGAATCTGCTGCACGGTGTCGGCGCGGTCATCGACCAGCAGATCGTCGTCGCTGGTTGTCGTGCCATGTTTCAGCGACGGCGCGAAGCTCAGGTCGATGCGGTTGCCCCACAGCGCGGCGTTGAGGGCTTCCATAAGGCGATCTTCCAGCGATACATCGCCAGCCTGCCCGTTTTCCAGGGCGCGCGCCAGCAGCTCCCAGTGGGTGTCGCGGGCGTATTCCTCGCGTTTGTAGGGTGTAAACGGATCGCGGCGGTTCTCGTACCAGCGCGTGCAGGCGATCAACTGGCGATAATAAAACGTCTCGGCGAAGAACCAATCGACGTTGTGCCATGTGAGGCCCATGCGCGCGTCATAGGCTGGCAGCCAGTCGGCGTAATCGGGGGCCAGCGGGTCGATCATGGCGATGGGCGCGTTACCGGCGATCGCCTCGCGCAGTTGGGTCAGCGCGTCCTGTATCGGCGGCGGCAGGTCCGGGTTACGCTCCTGAATCTCGCGCAGGGTGCGCGGGACTCGCGCCGCCATCGTATCGTAGGCGAAGTCGTTGCTGCCGTCGGTGCGGATTCTGCCGGGGAAGTTGGGTGGGGTTAGAATCATCGTGCTGCTTCCTGTGTTGGTCTGCGATTAGTGCTGCTGCGGCTGTTCGGCGGCGCGTTCCTCGAGTTCGCGCGCCCGTGTGATCGCCCGCCAGCCCAGCCCCTGCCGCACCAGATAGAAGAAGCCGAGCAGCGTCACCGGCAGCCAGATGACCACGTGGACGACGATGGCGTAGCCCAGGGCCAGCGCTTCCGGCACGCCAGAGGCGACCATCACCGCCGAGGCGAAGAACTCGAACACGCCGAGCTGTCCGGGTGTGGCCGGGACCAGACCGGCCAGATTCACCGCGCCGACGACGGCCAGCATCACCGGCAGCGTCGTCTGGATGCCGAAAGCCGCCGCCACCATCCAGTAGACTCCGGCATGCGTCAGCCAACTGGCATAAGAGCCGAACACGGTCCCCGCCAGATGCGCCGGCGTGCGCAGCCCTTCCAGCCCGATGATGACATCCTCGCCCAGCCGTGTGACCAGTTCTTCCAGCCTGCCGGGCAGAATACGGGCGGCCAGCCGTACCAGCAACCGCAAAAGATCAGGGCGCGCCGCCAGCACAAAAAAGACCGCCGTCGCCGTGAGGAACACCGGCGCGGCCACCCCGATCAGGCGCTGGACATCGGCGGAGACAATGTCGCTGAGGGCCAGCCCCAGCAGAATGAACGTCAGCATCACCAGCCCGTCGAAGACACGCTCGACGACGACGGTCGTCGCACCGCGCATCACCGGCACGCCTGCGTTGCGTTGCAGTAAAAACACGCGCAGGGCCTCGCCGCTGCGGAAAGGATAGACATTGTTGCCCATGTAGCCAATGGCCACCAACCGCCACAGTTCGGCCAGCGACACAGCGCGCACCGCTCGCAGCAGAAACTGCCAGCGCAGCGCCATGAAGAACATCGACACAAAGAACCAGGCCGCGCCCGCCAGCAGCCACCCCACGCTGGCCTGCTGGAGTTCTTCCCAGACAGCTTCGGGGTGCAGGTTGCGGAAGGCGAACCACAGAAAAACGGCGCTGATGAGAATGCCCACCAGAACGGCGGCGCGCTGTCTTGTACTCATAGATGGCTCTGATCGCTTTCGTTCGCTCCGGTCAGTGGCGCCAACCGCTATTGTATCAGCTTTCTATACGGACAGGGCAAGGCCATATCCGCGCCGGGGATATTGATGCTGATTATCAGTTCGTATGTACACCCCACCAGCGCGGATTCCTCAATCGCGGTCGTCGTCGCCCCACCAGTCGAAGCCCTGCGGCAGATTCTCGGTGCCGGGCGTCTGCGGCGGGTCGTCGATGATGGGCGGAGCGAAGCGGCGCGCATCTTCCGGGAAGTACGGCAGGCGCGGCAGCGTCTGTGTGGTGTAGCGGGCTGGCGGCGGCGCGGGTCCGCTGTTGCTGGCAGCCATGAAGCGCTTCATCTGAGCGCGCAGCACCGCCAGGATGGCCCCCAGCCCCAGAAAGAGCGCCAGCGCGTTGAATCCCCAGCCGACGATCGGAATCGATGTCACGATTGACAGCGCCAGCAGCCCCAGCCCCAGGCTGAAGAATACCGCCCGCAGCGTGCCGTCGTCGCGGCGCAGAATGCGGCGCAGAATAAAGCGGCCAATCGCCAGCGCAAACACCACCCGCGCGATATAGATCGCCATGAAGTAAAACACACTGGCCAGGCCGATGTTCGCCAGCCCCAGCACCACCCCACCGAAGATGACGAAATTCTCCAGCGGCAGCACCGAGATGAGCAGCATCAGCAGGCCGCTCAACAGGGCGAAGATGAGTACCAGCGGGAACGACATAATGAAGCTCAACAACCCCACGCCCAGCGTCGAGATGGGGCGCATAGCCATATTACGCAGCGGACTCTGCATCTGGCGCGGGAACAGGAACAGGAAAATCACACCGATGAACGCCAGCGAACTGAACTCGCGCCACACGCGGCGCAGGTAACGCTGTACGTCCTGGGCGGTCGGCTCGGTGGGGACGCCCGCCAGCGGCGTCTCGCTGGGGCGATAGATGGCCGGCTGCGCCAACTCGGCGTCGATGAGGCCGGGCGTGGGACCGGTGTAATCCAACTGCCCGTCGATGCTGGCGCGCCGGGCCACCACCAGACCGGGGTCCATCAGCTCCAGTTCCAGCCGGAACGGGATGAGCAGCGTCTCGATGGGCGAGGCGGCGCCGGTCGCTTCGGAACTGCCCACTGTCGCGTTGACATCGCCGCCCACATCGCCGCTGATATTCAGCGACGATCCCCAGAAGTTGACCTGTCCGCCGGTATCACCATCCAGCAGAAGCTGATAGCCCAGGCTGCTGATGTTGCCCGGCACGATCGCGCCGCTGGCGATATCTGTGCTCAGGTTCAGCGACAGCACGCTGCCGCGACTGTGCTCAAAATCGACTCCGGGCTGGATCGCCAGGCTCAGGCCGGCGAAATGCACGTCCTTGCCCACGCGCCCCGCGACCTGCAACTCAACGCCCACCAGATACAGACTGCCGGTAACCTCGCCGCTGATGGTCGCCGTGCGGGCCGCGCCCAGCACGCTGCCCTCGACGCGCCCCTCGACGATCAGCTCGCCACACAACACGAACACATCGCCGCTGATGACCTCATCGGCCCCTACCTGACACAACTCACCATTGAGAGTCGTCTGTGCTGCCGCTGCCCCCGTCCCGGCGAACAGCAGCAGGGCGATCATTCCCAGAATGAACAGTCGCTGTCTGTAAGGCAACGGTCCCTGCTCCTTGTTTCAGGCGTGATTAGCACCGGCTGCGGGCATGCCGCTGGCCCCTGCAAGTCAGAATTGCAAATTGTGTGGTTCTCGTCCACACTATACACAGTCGCGTGTCTCGCGTTCCGGCACCAACATCACGACTAGATATGACATGAAGGATAACACCATGTCAGATAATTCAAAGCGTGAAACTGAATTTCTCAACCTGCCCGGTTCAACGCCCTACGAAGACCGCAGCCAGACCGGTACGTTGGGTCCAGCCTGGAAGCTGCAATTCAACATTGGCGAGCACACGATTCTGCTCGACCTGGCCGGTACCATGCGCGTGGGTCGCGCGGTAGATGACCACGAAGACACATCGGACCTGACCCTGGACCTGGCAGCCTACGGCGGTTATCAGGGCGGCGTATCGCGCGTCCATGCGCTGCTTAAGCTGCACGAGGGCTGCCTGTACCTCGAAGACCTGGGCAGCACCAACGGCACGCGCATCAACGGATTCCAGCTTACAGCCCGGCGCAATTATCGCCTGCGCGATGGCGATCAGGTCGAATTCGCGCGGGTAGCGGCCCGCATTCGCTTTGTTCGTCCATCATGACGCAACCGTCTTTATAAGCCATCTTAGCACATGTTGCAGATGCTTCGATATGATGCTTGAAACAGCCAGACAGGAAACAAAAGCCGCATGAACAGAAGTTTTACGGATCGAGTGGTGGCGGGCGTGTGCGGTGGGATCGCCGCCGCGCTGCGCATCAACGGCTGGTGGGTACGCGGCCTGTGGCTGCTGCTCACGCCGCTGACGCTGGGCCTGCCGGTGGCGGTCTATCTGGCGCTGTGGTGGTCGCTGCCGCAGGAGTCGCTGGTGACTCCCCGCCGTTCCGGCACGGGGGCCGTGCTGCTGGCGCTGCTGGTCTGCGCGGCGCTGGTGATCGCCTGGCTGGGCACACAGACCGGCCAGATCAGCGGGCCGGGCGGAGAATCGCTGCTGCTGCCGGTGGCGCTGCTTCTGCTGGGGCTGCTGTTTATGCTGCGTCAGGCGAGGGTAAGAACATGACACTGCAACGCCGAATGAGTAACCTGGTGGGGATGGCGGCGGTTCTGGTGGCGGCGGCGCTGCTGCTGCGCGCCCTGGGCACTATTCCCGATGGCCTGTACGACGTCCTCACCCGCGCCTGGCCCGCGCTGCTGATTCTGCTGGGGCTGGGCCTGCTGCTGCCAGAGCGCCTGCCGCTGGCCAGCTTCGTCGTGCTGGGACTCAGCGGCGCGCTGGTGGCCGGAGTCGCTTTCATCGCCTACAGCAGCCGCGCCGACCAGCCCCGCGACGATCAGCGCGTACCCATCGACCAGGCCATCGGCGATGACGTGACGCTGCTGGTGGTCAACGTCAACACGCTGGATACGGACGTCGAGGTGTTCAGCAGCGGCAGCGAGCGTATCGCTGGTGAGTTCGCCGGCGGACAGGCCAGCGAGATCGACCTCACGTATTTTGAGACCGACGACGCCCGCGCCGAATTCACCCTCAGCGAGACGCGCCCGGACCAGCTCCCGCGCCTGGAAGCAGTCGGGCGGGCGACGCTGCGCCTGGAGCTGCCGGAGACAGTGGCGCTGGCGCTGGTCCTCGACGGCGAGGATGGCCTGATGACGCTTAATCTCAACGCGCTGGCGCTGGAACGGCTGGTGCTGGACCTGGATCGCGGTGATGCGCTGGTGACCCTGCCCGCCTACCAGCCCCTGGCGGCCAACGCGCCGGAACAACCCGGCCTGCTGACCATCCAGGATGGCGACCTGACGGTGATCGTGCCGCCAGAGCTGGCTATGCGTATGGAACTGGACCGGGGCGGCAACAACATCCGCCCGGAGTTCGACGACCGCTACATTCTGATCGACGACGGAGCCGACGGCACGCTGGAAAAACGGGCCACCACCCCGGACGAGATTCCGCTGACCTATGAGGTGACGGTGCCGGGCGGCCTGGTTCGCCTGCAGGTCGCCGGGCAGTAGCTCGCGGCAGGCTCCAGTGAGCGTGCCCGCACTCAAGCGGGTGGCGTATACGCCACCCTTACGCGCCCGTCCTTGGAAAGCTGAAAACCTGCCCCGATTTCCTGATGCGGCTTCGCCTTACCGACAGCTTGTGTGCAATGGTTTTCATGCTAAGATTAGAGTGTTATCCTTCACTTATTAATGAGTCGACTCTGCAGGGGTACTATGTCACAACACGACCTGTTCATCCAAAAATGGGTTGAATATCTCAACAACGCCACCGACGCCGAGATGAGCCGCATCGCCGCGCGCAAACTGGGTGAAGCCAGAGACCCGGTCGCTGTGCCTCATCTGCTTCGCGCGCTGGAAAATCGCCCGGATGATGTGCGTCTGGCCGCCGCCCGCGCCCTGGGCGAAATCAGGGACCGGCAGGCGGTCAAGTCGCTGGTCGGCCTGCTACACGACCGCAATCCGCTGGTCGCCTCGGCGGCGGCGGACGCCCTGGGCGAAATCGCCGACGCTTCGGCGGTCCCGGCGCTGGTGAGCATCCTGCGCGATTATAAAGAGCGCAGCTCGCGCCATTTCCAGATTCACGGCTATAACCGGGGATTGTACATGGCGGCGGTGCAGGCGCTGAATCGCATCGGCACCCCGGAGGCGCTCAGAGCGGTGGCGACTTATCACCGCTAGATTCGGCCCGCGCCGCATTGACCGACAGCCATAAGCAGCCCGCCCTCGCGGCGGGTTTTCGCTTGCGATTCGCGGGGCAATTGGACTCCTGGCTGTTGTGCTGGGCGCGACCCTGCGCCAGAATGACGGCCTGACACCGGCGAGACGCACGCCGGCGCTGCATCACATGGTAGGGGGAAGGCATTCGATGTCCATTACACCGTTAAACGTTCTGCTCGCCGCCGCGCCGCCGCTGGTGGTACTGGTCCTCATGGTTGGCTTCCGCTGGGGCGGCAGTAAAGCCGGACCCGCTGGCTGGATTGTGGCGCTGGTGCTGGCGGTTCTTAACTTCGGCGCCGGGGCCGAGCTGCTGTTCTACGCGCACATTCGCTCGCTGGTGCTCACCGCCGACGTGGTCTACATCGTGTGGGCGGCGCTGCTGCTGTACCTCATCGTCGAACGCTCCGGCGCACTCCAGGTCATCGCCGACTGGTTCACCAACCTCACCAGCGACTCCCTGCTGCGGATTCTGCTGCTGGGCTGGGTGTTCACGTCGTTTTTGCAGGGCGTGGGCGGTTTTGGTGTGCCGGTGGCCATCGTCGCGCCGCTGCTGGTGGGCCTGGGACTGTCGCCGCTGGCGGCGGTCGTGATTCCGTCGGTGGGTCACGCCTGGGCGGTGACGTTCGGTTCGCTGGGGTCGTCGTTCATCGCCATGCTGGGCGTCACCGGACTGACAGCCAGCTATCTGGGGCCGCCTGCCGCGCTGCTGCTGGGCGTGGCCGCCTTCGGCTGCGGCCTGATGGTCGCCCACGTCTACGATGGCTGGCGTGGTGTG
The DNA here is from genome assembly GCA_964639225.1 of uncultured Anaerolineaceae bacterium. Lineage (GTDB taxonomy): Bacteria > Chloroflexota > Anaerolineae > Aggregatilineales > Phototrophicaceae > CAZXCK01. The sequence goes on from CAZXCK010000082.1 coordinate 13,582, forward strand.
CGCCACTCGCTGCCAGCGGTGCTGTTCCTGGGCGCGGTGATGGCGCTGGGACAGTATATTCTGGTGGCCGCTGGCCTATGGAATATCGGCGCGACCGGCGGCGCGCTGGCCGGTCTGCTGGCGGGCTTATGGGTGACGCGCTGGGCCTTCTACCGGCGTCATGATGGCGAAACGCCGCCAGCGGCCCCCGCCCCGGAGACGCAGACGCGGCGCGTCCCCAGCTTCCGCGAGGCCATCGCCGGTTATATCGTACTGGTGATTCTGGCGGTGCTGATTACCGGCGTGGAGCCGGTCAAGGCGCTGCTGGGGCGCGTCAGCCTGAATGTGTCCATTCCGCAGGTCGAGACGTCGCTGGGCTGGGTCACCGAGGCGACGCCGTCGCTGGGCCTGAGGGTGCTGGCGCACACCGGCGCGGTGCTGGTCTACAGCTCGCTGATCGCTTACGCGCTGTACCGGTCGCGGGGTTACATCGAGGCGGGCGCGATGCCGTCGCTGCTGCGCGGCGTGCGCAAACGCGGCGTCAAACCAGCCATTGGCATTCTGTCGATGGTGGCGATGGCGACCGTCATGGCGAACGCCGGCATGACGCGCACCCTGGCCGAGTGGATGAGTCAGGCGGTCCCGGCGGACCTGTACGCCTTCGTCGCCGCCGCCATCGGCGCGCTGGGGTCGTTTATGACCGGCAGCAACACCAATTCCAACGCGGTTTTCTCCACGCTGCAAATGGACACGGCCCTTCTGCTGGGCCTGAGCGTGCCGATGGTCTTAGCCACCCAGACCGCCGCCGCCGCACTGTTCAGCCTGCTGGCCCCGGCCAAGATCATTGTCGGCGCCAGCACGGTCGGCATGAGCGGCGACGAAGGGACCGTGCTGCGCCATCTGCTGCTTTACGGGGGATTGCTGCTGCTGCTGGTGGCCGTGCTGGCCTTCGCGCTGCTGCTGCTCGGTTACTGAGCCGCCAGCATCACAGGAAGAAGTCGCGCAGGGCGTCGCGGATGTCGTCGATCAGCGGCTCCCAGACCACGCCGGGCGCGCGCTGAACGATGAGCGTGTCCTCGACGATGGTCAGCGCCTGGATGCCATCGACAGCGTGAAACAGCATCTGGGCGATGGTCGAACCGGCGTCGCCTTCTTCCGGCGAACGGTAGATTTCCTCACCGACATTCGTCAGGCGCTCACTGGTGATAATCTCCATCACGTCGGGGTCGTCGGTCGGTTCGGCGGTCAGCGAAAAATACTCGGACATCGACGCTATTCCTCGTTGACCAGCGGCTGTACGGTGTCACCCACCTGAATCGGCCCGCCGCTGACGACGCGCGCCATTATACCCATGCGCCCGTTCAGCCGTTCGGGATCGACGCCCTGGATATGCGCGAAGCGGTCGCAGCCGGTGCGGGGTGTCGTCACCTCGATGACGGCCTCTGCGCCCAGGCGCAGGCGCGCCCCCACCGGCAGCGCATCGACATCGACGCCGCGCACGATAAGCTGCTCGCCGAGCATGCCGGGGCTGGTATCGCAGCCTTCGCCGGCCAATTGGGCCAGCGTCTCGGCGGCCATCAGGTTGAGCTGGCGCTCCGGGTGGCCGCCTTTGCGGTCGCCTTCGATGCCGTAACCGGCCAGCAGCCGCGCCTGCTCCACCGACTGCCGGGCGTACTGGTTGGGGGGCTGGCCTTCGACACCTTGCGGCTTGTAGACAATGCTGACGATCTGCGGGTGGTTCGGGTTGTCCATTACAACACTCCTTCAGTCCATGATCTGACAGTAACCAGCGATCAGCGCAGGCTGCGAGTCAACTCATCCAGGAAGTTTTTCACCTGCCAGACGAAAATCTCCTGCGTCTCCAGGTGCGGCATGTGACGGCAGTTGGCGATGAGCGACAGCTTCGAGTCCGGGATGTTTTTGTGGATATGCTCGCCGACGATGCGCGGCGTGATGGCGTCTTCCTCGCCCCACAGCAGCAGCACCGGGATGCGCGGCGTGCGCTTCTCCGGCACCGGCGAGACGGCCAGCGCCTGCATCAGCGCGGCCAGTCCGTTGGCGTTGATGCCCACGCGCCGCACAAATTCATCGGTGAGCAGGTCGCCATTCTCAAACACGCCGTCCAGTCCGCTGCGCGACGAGGTGGACTTTGCGATGCGTTTGAACATAAAGCGGCCCACGCCCGGCAGGCGCGCCAGGAACCGCGCCGCGCCCGGCACGCTGGGAATCACGCCGCCGTTGACCAGAATCAGCACGGGGATGCGATTGGGATACTGCGACGCCAGCAGCCGCCCCACCAGCCCACCGAACGACTGGCCGACGATCCCGGCCTGGTCGAGGCCCAGCGCGTCCATCAGGTCCAGCGTCCAGGTCAGCAGCTTCTCGATGGTGAGGCCGGCCAGCGGCGTGGACTGGCCGTAGCCGGGCAGATCGGGCGCTACCAGATGATAGTCCTCTTCAAGCTCGGTGATGATATCGGACCAGTGCAGCCAGGCATCGCCGAAGCCGCCGTGCAGCAGCAGCAGCGAGCGGTGATGCGGCTCGCCAGCCTCGTAATAGCGCACGGTGTTTCCCTTTACATCAATAAGCTGTTCGCTGATTGGCATGAGACACTCCCGGTGTGGGCCTTAGCTGGTCGTCTGCTGCTGCGGAATGAATCCGTGCCCGCGCAGCCAGTCCTCTAGCTGGGTGGCGCTCGGCTCGGTGAGCATGGTCCCCCGGTCGATGTTGCGCGGGCTGGCACCCGGTTCCAGATATTCCGGCGCGGCGTAGGGGACGTCCTGCCCCGGTTCGGCGACGACCAGCGTAGGCACCGCCTGGAAGCCGGTCCATGCCTGGACGCGCTGGCTGGCGACCGGGACGCGGTCGATGAAAATCTCGCGGTAGGGGACGTTGTGCTCTTTCAGCACGCGCTCGGCCAGCGTCACAAACGGGCACGGCGCTTTGCGTGTGTACATGACGAGTTCTTTTTTCACGATGGCGCACCTCTGCAAGCAATCGGATCGTCAGTTATGATACACCATCTGCGGCATTTGGGGTATCACGGCAGCGGGGCGACGCCGGGATTCTGCGCAAGCACTTATACCGAATCGGCAGCGGGGGCGGTACAATCCGGGACCAGACGGATTAAACAGAAAGCGACGGAATCCCATGACATTCGATTACGCAGTGCGGCAGGCGCGTCTCATCGGCGTGCGCGGCGTGGACGCCATCGCCATCGTCCCCGGCGCTAACATGCTGTATTACACCGGCCTGCACTTTCACCTGTCGGAGCGGCCAACCATCGCCCTCTTCGACCAGAACGGCATGGCCATCATCGTGCCGGAACTGGAAGTGTCCAAGCTGGCCGCCCGCCCGGACCTGCAGGCGCGTGTGTTCAGTTGGACCGACACCGACGGCTTCGAAGGCGCGTTTGAGCAGGCCGTGCGCGAGCTGAAGCTCGATCAGGCCACGCTGGGCGTCGACGGGCAGACGATGCGCGTGTTCGAGTATCTGGCGCTTCAGCAGGCGGGCAGCCACGACATGCGCAACGTGGGCCGCGATCTGCTGCGCATCCGCGCCATCAAGGACGCCGCCGAGGTCGAGGCCATGCGCCGCGCCATTCGCCTCAGCGAGCAGGCGCTGTATCGCGTGCTGAGTGGCGTCAGGCCGGGCATGACCGAGCGCCAGATCGCCGGCGAACTGTCGCGGGCGCTGTCTGAGGCGGGCAGCCAGGGCGAGGCGTTCGCGCCACTTATACAGACCGGCCCCAACAGCGCCCTGCCGCACGGTCTGCCGGGCGATCGCGCGCTCAACGCCGATGAGTTTCTGCTGATCGACTTCGGCGGCATGATGGACGACTACCCGGCGGACATCACGCGGACGTTCTGCCTGGGCCAGCCCAGCGACGAGATGCAGCGCATCCAGGCGGCGGTGCTGGCAGCTAACCAGGCGGCCATCGCGGCGGTACGGCCCGGCGTCACCTGCGGCGAGATCGACCGCGCCGCGCGCCAGGTCATCGAGGATGCCGGTTACGGCCCGTACTTCATCCATCGCACCGGGCACGGCCTGGGCCTGGAAGGTCACGAGCTGCCGCAGATCGCCGCCGGTGTCGATGAGCCGCTGGAAGCCGGTATGGTGTTCACCATCGAGCCGGGCATCTACGTGCCGGGACTGGGCGGCGTGCGCATCGAGGACAATGTGCATGTGGTCGAATCCGGCGTGGAAGTGCTGACCCAGTTCCCGCGCGATCTCATGCCTGATGGCATCATTCACACGGAGTAAATCATGATTCGCTGGTTTTTGCTCGTACTGCTGGCGCTGCTGCCGGTGACAGGCGCGGCGCTCCACGCCCAGGACGATGACGACGCCGCCCCGGAGAGCCTGTTCAGCGGGCCGGTCATCACCGCCGACTCCGCGCCGCTGCTGGTTCAGGTGGCCGCGCTGGAAGGTCACACGATGACCGCCGCCGGTGTCGCCTTTCACCCGGACAGCGCGCTGCTGGCCTCGACCAGCCACGATGTCGGCCTGCGGCTGTGGTCGCTGCCGGGCGGCGAGTCGCTGGCCGAGCTGTTCACGCATATCTCGCTGGTGAAGGGCGTCGATTTCAGCCCGGATGGCGCGCTGCTGGCATCTGGTTCGTGGGATCGCACGGTGGCCGTCCATGACGTTTCGCCGGACGGCGACATCGAACTGCGCGATGTGTCCGCGCCATATGCGGCAGTCATCGAACCGGTAGCCTTCTCGCCGGATGGCGCGCTGATCGCCGCCGGTGTGGGCGACGGTCGCGCCGTGCTGCTCGACGCGGTGACGCTGGAAGAGGTCCGCGCTTATCGCGTGCCCGGCCCGCAGGTCACCGCGCTGGCCTTCAGCCCGGATGGCAATCTGCTGCTGACGGCGGGCGGCTTCCCCGACGATACGGCGCAGGTGTGGTCGCTGGCCGCTGAATCCACTGAGCCGCTGGCCGTGCTGGATGGGCATCGCGGTTCGGTGACGGGCGTCGCCGTCTATCCGTTCGATGACGGTGACGGCGCGCTGCTGCTGGCGACCGCCGGCGACGATGGTCAGGTGATCCTGTGGCGCTTCGCCGGTGACGCCGCCGAACGCCTGGGCGCGGTCGATCTGGATGGCGGCTGGCTGACCTCGGCGGCCTTCAGCGTGGACGGTTCGCTGCTGGCGACCGGCTCGCTGGAGCACGGCATCCGCCTGTGGGATGTGCGCGACCCGGCACAGCCGGAGCCAGTGGGGGCGCTGGCCGGGCACGATGGCGCGGTCAACGCCATCGCCTTCAGCCCGGACGGTCTGCTGCTGGCATCCGCTGGCGACGACGGTGTGATTCGGTTGTGGGGCCTGCCAGTCGAATGAGTTGAGCGACGGTTGGCTGGCAGGCTGTTCGGTCTGGCCATGCGCCGCCGCTAACTGGCGATGCCTGGATTGACTGCGGGCAGCTCCTCGGTGATGGTGCGCGGATCGGTGATGTGTTCCGGCGGCACGTAATCCGGCA
>CAZXCK010000083.1:0-1239 GCA_964639225.1 uncultured Anaerolineaceae bacterium
GATGTCCTGGCGGTCGTTCGGCTCCGGGATGGTCTTGTCGCTGGTGCGCTTAATCATCTCCGCCTGCCGGATGAGCGCCTGCCGCTGCTCGTCGGTGCTTACACGGACGATGATGATGGCGATCACTTCCAGCAGGCGAATCGTCACCGCCACGTCGCTGGCGCTGTGCTGCCGAATCTGGTTGAACGCCTCGTCAACAACCCCCTGGAATGTCACCGTGTCGCTGATGACGCGCAGTTCGCCGTCGGCGTCGTAGTAGTACCCGGCGGGGATGGTGCGCTCGGCCAGGTCGGCCAGCGTCGTGCCCAACTGGTCCAGGCAGGCGATGGCCGTGAACGGGTCGTTGATGCCCGGCGACAGTGCCCTCACGGCGATCTCCACCAACTGCTCGATCAGAAACTCCACATCCTGAAGCCGCAGCCGCCCCGCCCCCAGCGTAATCGCGTTGTGGACGGCCTTCTCGATGTCCTCGTCCAGCCGGTCCGCCGGGTACACCAGCACCATCTCGCTGCCTTTAGCGACGAAATCGCCCGGCCTGTACTCCATCTCTAACAGCAGATCGTGCTCGCTGGCGACGCGCTTCAGGTGGCCGTAGTCCAGGGCCTGCAGGTAGCCGCTGGACTGGGCATTGATGGCGGCGCGGTTGTCGCTCAGGTCGTCGGGGATGTCGTGCTCGTGGCGCAGTTCGTACTCGTAGGGCGAGCTTTCGGATTCGCGGGAAAACAGCCGCTCGATGCTGGCTTCCAGTTCACCGCCGATCCTGGCGATCAGGTTCTGCGCCTGGATCATCGACGACACATGATGAAAGAAGAAGATCAGCACGCCCAGGCTGGCAATCGCCAGCGCCAGCGCCAGCGTCACCGACAGATGCGGCACAAACGACAGGTCATCGGTGCTGCGGATGAAGCGCAGAATCAGCAGGCAGTAGGTGAAAATCGAGACGAACGTCCCCAGCACGATCTGGTTGCCCCGGTCGCGCATGAAGTTGCTCAACAGTCGCGGCCCCAACTGCGACGATGCCAGCGACAGCGTGGCAATGGTGATCGAAAAAGCCACGCCCGCCACCGAGATCATCGAGCCGGCAATGGTGGACAGTACCGCCCGCGCACCGTCCGGGCTGCCGGTGTAAAGCCACGATAGCGCCGATGTCGAAATGTCCGGCTCGCGGTTGTCGATCGCCAGCATGACCGCCGCCAGCAGCCCGGCGGCCACCACCATCAGCGCCGGTATAAACCAGAA
>CAZXCK010000083.1:1339-10253 GCA_964639225.1 uncultured Anaerolineaceae bacterium
TATTGCTTATAGTTTAACATGTAATCGCTGTTAATCGTCGAAAAGACGCCGCCCGCCAGCGCTCGGCCCACGCCCGGCCTACGCGGGTCTGTTAGCCGCTGCCGCCTGCGGGTATACTGGCGGCATATTGTGAACCAGCGTAAGGAAAGCGTCTACCGGTGGACCGTACACTCAGGATTATCGCAGCCTTTTTTGTCGTCATGCTGTTTTTGCTGGTGGCCGGGTTCAGTCTGCTGCTGCTGGCGACCGACGGCGACATCGCCGGTGGCGTGCGCACGGTCTGGCTGCGCGTTCAGCTCGCCTCGCGCCAGGACGACCTCGACCGCGCCATCAGCGACGACGACACGCCCATTCGCTTCACCGTGCAAAGCGGCGACACCGCGACCGCCATCGGTCGCCGTCTGCAGGAACAGGGCCTCATCACCGACGCCGGGCTGTTCCGCGATTACGCCCGCCTGGAACGGCTCGACGTGCGCCTGGAAGCCGGGACGTACTTCCTCAACCACACCATGAGCATCCGCGACATCGCCAACGCGCTCACCGACTCGCGCTTCAGCCAGATCGTGTTCACCATTCTGCCCGGTCATCGCATCGAAGAAGTGGCGGACAACATCGACCGCAACCCGTTCTTCGCCTTCACCGGCGACGACTTTCTGGCGGTCGTCGGTCCCGGCGCGGACATCCCCGCCGACTTCGCCGCCGCCGTCGGTCTGCCGCCGGGCGTGTCGCTGGAAGGCTTCCTGTTCCCGGATACGTACTCGCTGCCGCCGGAAGTCACGCCGCTGATGCTGCGCGATACGCTGCTCAACGCTTTCGATGCCACCGTCGATGCGTCGCTGCGCGCCCAGGCGGCGGAGCAGGGCTTCACCCTGTACGAAATGGTCACGCTGGCATCCATTGTCGAGCGTGAGGCCGTCCACAGCGAGGAATCGCCGCTTGTCGCCAGTGTGTACCGCAACCGGCTGGCGACCCCCGGCTGGCGGCTCGACGCCGACCCGACCGTACAGTATCCGCTGGGCGGCCCCGGCAACTGGTGGCCGGGCATCACCCGTGCCGATTATCAGGGCGTCGTCTCGCCGTACAACACCTATCGCAACCTCGGACTGCCGCCCACGCCCATCGCCAACCCGTCGCTGACCGCCATCCGCGCCGCCATCAACCCGGAACCCAGCCCCTATTTCTTTTTCCGTGCCGACTGTCGCGGCGACGGTTATCATGATTTCTCGGTAACGTATGAAGAACACAGCGCACTTTGTTAGCCAACCGGTGTTCAGCGGTGTGCTAAAGCCGCCGATTTTCGCCATAAGCGAGGCGCTCATTCGCCTTTTTGGTGCTTTGCGCCGAAAAAAGCATGGGGGTCACGGGGATTCCCAACCCCCGTGCGGGAGCGCGAGGGCAGCGCCCTCGCCCAAGAGTTGCGCGTTTTTCGTGGTTATCTTACTCGTCCTGCTGGCCGGGTGCGTCGGCGTGCACGCCGAGTCGCCAGCACGGATCGCGCTGCTGGCCCCGTTCGAAGGCCGCTACCGGGAGATCGGCTACGGCGCGCTGTATCCGGCGCGGCTGGCCCTGGACGATCTCGACCGCTCCGATGTGACGCTGCTGCCCATCGATGACGGCGGCTCTGCTGCCAGCGCCACCGACCGCGCCCGCGCGCTGGCCCTCGACCCGTTGGTGAAGGCGGTCATCGTCCTGGGTTATGACGCCGCCGCACCCCAAACACTGGACGCCTTCGGCGATCTGCCGGTGATCGTCGTCGGGAACTGGCGCACCGCGCCGCTGAACGCGAATCAGTTCGCGCTGGCGCTGCCGCCCGGCGAGGTGGATTCTGAGCGCCTCGACGTGACTCGCGCCGCCCGCCTCGATGCGCCGCTGACCGGTGGCGAGGTGCTGGCGCTGGAAGGCTTTCGCCGACTGCGCGCCGACCTGACCGGCGTCACGGTGATCTCTGCGGGCAGCCTGCCCGGCGCGGATTTCACCGCGCGCGTCATGGCCAGTGACCCGTTCGCCGTCGAGCCGGGCCTGCTGGCGACACTGGTCTACGACGCGGTAAGCGTGGCCACGCACGTCATCGACGGGCCGCGCATGGCCCGCGCGCAGGTCGCGGAGAAACTGCGAGGTGTGGACTTCGCCGGGCTGAACGGTCGCATCCGCTTCGACGAGTCCGGCCAGTGGCGCGATGCGCCGCGCAACGTCTTCTGCTACGATGCAGCGCGCCAGCTCGTTGGCTGTTGATTGACCTCAGATGCCTAGCACATCATAGAACAGCGGCAGCGGCTCGGCGGGTTCATCGCCGATGACAACAGCGCGCGTCAGCCAGTCCCGCGCCGCGTCCAGGCGGGCCGGGTCGTTGGCGTGGATGGTCGCCAGTGGCTGCCCCGCTTCGACTGTGTCGCCGACGTTGACATGCACGCGCACTCCCACCGCCAGATCAAGTGAGTCGCCTTTTTTCTCGCGGCCCGCGCCCAGTTCAAAGGCGGCCTGCGCCACCGCATCCGCCGCTGCCTGCTGGACAATGCCGCCGCGCTCGGCTGGCATGGTGACAATTGACCGGGCCTGTGGCAGCTTTTGCGGATCGCCAACAATCGCCATGTCGCCGCCCTGCGCCGCCACCATTTCGCCAAATTTCGCCAGCGCCGCGCCATCGTCCAGCTTTTGCGCCAGCTCCACTTTCGTCGTGGCGATGTCCGTCCACGACTCGCCGCGCCCAGCCAGCCGCAGCATATGCGCCGCCACTTCCAGGCAGTGTTCGCGCAGGTCGGCTGGACCGCCGCCGCGCAACGCCTCGATGGCCTCGGCGACTTCCAGTGCGTTGCCCACCGCTTCGCCCAGCGGCTGGTTCATATCACTGAGGAGCGCGACCACGTCGCGCCCGGCCCGCTGGCCGATGTCGATCATCAGCCGGGACAGTTCCGCAGCCGAGTCCAGGTCTTTCATGAAGGCGCCGCTGCCCACTTTGACATCGAGTACGATGCCGCTGGCACCGGCGGCCAGCTTTTTGCTCATGATGCTGCTGGCGATGAGTGGAATGCTGGGCACGGTGGCTGTCACGTCGCGCAGGGCGTAGAGTTTGCCGTCGGCGGGAGCCAGGTCTTTCGTCTGGCCGCACAGCACCAGCCCGATGCGCTGTGCCTGCTCGGTGAACTGGCGTTCGCTGAGGTTGATGTTAAAGCCGGCAATAGCTTCCAGCTTGTCGAGTGTGCCGCCGGTGTGGCCCAGGCCGCGCCCGCTCATCTTGGCGACTGGCACACCGCAGGCTGCCACCAGCGGCAGGACCACCAGCGACACTTTATCGCCCACGCCGCCGGACGAGTGCTTATCTACCACATAGGGCGCGATGGCCGACAGGTCCATCTGGTCGCCGGAATGCGCCATTGCCAGCGTCAGCGTGGTGACTTCGCGGGTGTCCATGCCACGCAGCAGAATCGCCATCAGCAGGGCCGCCGCCTGATAATCCGGAAGATCATCGCGTGTATAAGCGTCTATAAACCAGTTGATCTCGTCATCGCTCAGGGCTTGCCCATCACGTTTTTTACGAATAATATCTACAGCGCGCATGAATCCGTCTCCAGAAGTAAAGAGCGTAACCATCTCATGATACCAGTTCTCCTCGTTATGCTGATATATGGAATCGTCCACAGCCTGCTGGCTGCCCGTAGCGTCAAGGCTGCTTTTCGGCGAACCTTCGGCGAACGCGCCTATCACGGATTGTACCGTCTGATTTATAATGTGGTCGCGGTGGTGGCCATCGCGCCGGTCGCGCTGTTGGTGGTGTTCCGCCCAGGCGATACGGTGTGGCAGGTTGACCTGCGCTGGGAACTGCCGCTGTTGGCGATCCAGGCACTGGGGCTGGTGGGCTTTTTGCTGGCACTGGCGAAGATTGACCTGGGGCGCTTCGCTGGAACCCGGCAGTTGCGCGCCTATCTCAATGACGAGCCGCTGCCGCTGCCACCCGAAAGCCTGCAGACTGGTGGCGTTTATGGCTGGGTGCGGCATCCGCTGTATCTGTTTAGTATGATGGTCATCTGGCCTGTGACGACCATGACCGAGGCTTATCTGGGCTTCTGCATCGGCACGACGATCTACTTCCTGGCGGGTTCGTATTTTGAGGAACGGCGTATGGTGCGCGAGTTTGGCCAGTCCTACCGCGATTATCAGGCGCGTGTGCCCTGGCTGCTGCCGCTGCCCCGGCTTCGTAGCTGATTTTTATCGTTTTCTGATGTTAACGTAACGCCAAATGCGTTACAGTCTGAGCCGTACCTTTAGGAGAACAAGATGGATAAGAAGAAAAAACAGCAGCAGATGATGATTGTCGGCGCGGTGGCCGTTGTGGCGATTGTCGGCGCGATCATTGCCATTATTGTTTCCAGCCAGCCCGCCGCAGCCAGTGGTATTGACTTTGTCGAACTGCACCACGAGCGGCAGCCAGATGGCGGTTTTGTGTTGGGTGACCCCGACGCGCCAATTACGATTGTCGAATTCGCCGATTTCCTTTGCCCCTTCTGCCAGGGTTACAAGCCGACGATGAACGAATTCGTGCGTGAGCAGGTGGTCACCGGGCGTGCGCGTTACGAATATCGTATGCTGCCGACACAGCAGCAGTCGTCGTATCTGGCGCAACTCGCCGAATGCGCAGCCGAGCAGCGCGAAGCCGGTTTCTGGTATGCTTACGATGAGTTGTTCGCTATGGCATCCAGCGGCTCGATCGACCGCGATGCCGTCGGGCGCGACCTGGCGAACCGGTTGGACATCAATTACACCGAGCTGCTGACGTGCAGCCAGGATGCGGAGCAGGTTTTCACCGATCAGGAACTGGGGCGCAATAACGGCGTCACGGGGACACCCGCCGTGCGGATGCGCATCAATAATGGTGCGCTGCAGGTTGTCGCACCAGGCCGTGAGGGTGGTCCGGTTCCGCTGGCCGAGCTGATCGCCGTCGTCGAGATGGCGCAGTCGCTGGCGGACCAGTAGACCTTTCCCGAACCAGGCATATCACGCGGACCCCGCAGCACGGCGTATCATCCGGCTGTGAGGGGTCCGCTTTTTGTTCTTATCGCGCAGCGATACGGAAGGATTGAGAGACATGCGTACAGTAGACTGGCAGGATGACGCAGTTATTCTGATCGATCAGAAGGTGCTGCCCTGGAAGCTCGAACAGGTGGCGCTGCGTGACTACCGGGCGGTAGCGGCGGCTATCACCGACATGACCGTGCGCGGCGCGCCCGCCATCGGCGCGACGGCAGCTTATGGACTGGCGCTGGCTGCCCGGCAGAGCCAGGCGAGCACCGTCGCGGAACTGATTGCCGATTTGCAGCAGGCCGCCCAGGTCCTCAAGGACGCCCGCCCGACGGCTGTCAATCTGGCGTGGGCGGTGGATCAACTGCTGGCGCTGGCCACCGCCGACCGTTACAGCACGCCAGATGCGCTGCGTGTGGCTATGCTGGCGGCGGCGCAGCGTATCGCCGATGACGATGTAATCGCCAACCAGAAAATGGGCATGTATGGCGCGGCGCTCATCACCGAGGGCAGCACGGTGATGCATCACTGCAACACGGGCGCGCTGGCGACCGTCGATCATGGCACGGCGCTGGGTGTCATTCGCAGCGCCCACGAGCAGGGGACTGCCTTCCATGTGCTGCTGGACGAGACCCGGCCACGTTTGCAGGGGTCGCGACTGAGCGCCTGGGAACTGGAACGGCTGGGCGTCAGCTATGACATTATCGCCGACACCGCCGCCGGCTATTACATGCGCCGGGGCGAGGTCAGCATGGCGATTGTGGGCGCGGACCGTATCGCCGCCAATGGCGACGTGGCCAACAAGATCGGCACGTATCAGGTGGCGGTGCTGGCGCACGCGCACGGGATTCCATTTTACGTGGCGGCTCCGACATCGACGGTCGATCTGTCGCTGCCGGATGGCGATCATATTCCGATTGAGCAGCGCGACAAGGACGAGGTGCTGGCGCCTTACGGCTGCGAACTGGCCCCGGCGAACTTCAAAGCGCGCAATCCGGCCTTCGACATCACACCTAACCAGTACATAACCGGCATCATCACCGAGTGTGGCATCGCCAGCCCGGATTATCAAACCAGCCTGCGCGCGATGGTCAATGCGGGGCAGGGGACTTCCTAGCGCCTATTCCAGCGGGCGCAGCGGCTGGCGGATGATTGGCTGCGGCCCGCTGAAGTCGGTCAGTTCCACGTAATCGGGATAATCTGCGCCGTCGCGCGGCTGCCATTCGGCGATGCTGTCCAGAGTCAGCCGTCCCTGACGGCGGCGCAGGGTTATCACAAACGGCAGCCGGTCATACAGGCGCTGGACGGCCATTTCGCTGGCGGCCAGGTGACTGCGCCGGGCCAGCATACTCAGGGCGGCGGTCAGGCGTTTGCTGGTCGCCGGGCCACGAAACGCCCACAGCATGCGGGGTACGTTGTCGCTGGTCAGCAGCGGTGTAACGGCTTCCGGTTCGCCGGTGCGCACCTCGTCGATCAGCAGACAGCCCACCCGGCGTTCGAGCGCGGCCCGCATCTGTTCGGCCAGCGTGACTGGCGGCATATGCGGCCCGCCGGGATGCGCGACCAGTCGCGCTGCGCCGTCCGGCAGATGCATCTCGCCCGTGCGCTCGACAGCCAGCAGCGTCTGCTGCGTCTGGCTGGTCATCAGCCGTGCCAGCAGACCCAGCAGCGTTGTCTTCCCGGACTCCGTCTCGCCTGCCACGAGAATCCCATAAGTTGACCGTGCCAGTTGTCGCAGCAGGTCGGCGGCGGCAGACGGTATCACGTCGTTGTTTACCAGATCGTCGAGTGTGGGTGGCTGCGCCGGGTGCAGGCGAATGTCGGCGCTGAGGTAGATCGTCACCGGTGGGGTGGCCAGGCTTAGACTCGCTCGCCGTCCGTTGACCATCAGGCCGGTTTCCAGCAGCGGTTCGTCATCGTGCAGATCGGTGCCACCGGTGGCCAGCAGTCGCCGGATGATCTGCCGCAGGTGCGTCTCGTCCTCGAACAGCGGCCCGATAGATTGCAAATCTTTGTGACCGTAGCGCACAGCGGCGCGGTCTGCGCCTTCCAGCGTGATGGTTGTCACCTGCGGATCGGCCAGCAGCGCATCCAGTGGACCGTAACCGAACAGCTCTGCATAAGCGCGGCGCATCAGGTCGGCTTTGTCGGTCGTGTCCAGCGGCACCGATTCCACCGCCGCCACATAATCGACGGTCGCCAGCAGCAGCTTCATCCGCGCCGCCTCGGTGATAGCGCGGCGCAGCGCGGGGGAATCGCTGCCGTGTTCGTCTTTGAAGGTCTCAACGACCCGTTCCAGCAGTGCCGCCAGCGAGATCATGCGCGTGCCGCGCCGCGATGGCAGCAGCCGGGGCTGGCGTTTGTGGTCTGTGTCTGCCATCATTTGATCCTCGTCTGATGTGATCCTACTTGACCCTTACTATCGCCCGATTCTGCATTAAAATGACAATGGCATGCTCGAGTAGCTGTTAATCGGCGCGATTCTTGCCCTTATATTTGCATTTTAACAGGACAAACACGAGAACAGACCATGAATATCGTTGTCACTGGTTCCATCGCCTACGACTACCTAATGCGTTTCCCCGGCAAGTTCACCGATCATCTGCTTAGTGAGCAGCTTCACCAGGTCAGCCTCAGCTTTCTGGTTGAGGAGATGTCCAAGCACTGGGGCGGCGTGGCGGCCAACATTGCGTACAGTCTGGCGCTGCTGGGACTTCGTCCGCGGTTGATGGGTACGGCGGGTCGTGACTTCGGCGATTACCGCGAATGGCTGGAAGCGGCAGGCGTGGATACCAGCACCGTGCGCCAGATCGACGATGTGTTTACGGCGTCGTTCTTCGCCAATACTGACACCATGAACAACCAGATCGCTTCATTTTACTCCGGTGCGATGGTTTATGCGCGTGATTACCGGCTGGCGGATGCGATCAACGGCGACCCGGACTTGGTAATTATCTCGCCGAATGACCCGATGGCGATGTCCAACCTGGCGCAGGAATGCCGCGAGCGTGGCATCCGCTTTATCTATGACCCCAGCCAGCAGGTGGCTCGCCTCTCCGGTGAGGACATCGCGCGTGACATGCAGGGCGCGTATATGCTCATCGCCAACGCTTACGAGACTGAGATCATCACCCAGAAGACCGGGCGCAGCCTGGACGATTTGCGGCGTGAGATCGAGATTCTGGTCGTCACTCGCGGCGAGACCGGCTCGACCATCTACCATCAGGGGCAGCAGATCAGTGTCAGCCCCTTCCCGCCGAATGTGATCCACGACCCGACCGGTGTCGGCGACGCTTATCGCGCCGGGTTTATCTATGGTCTGGTCCACGACTGGCCGCTGGAACTGGCCGGGCAGTTGGCCGCGCTGTGCGCGACTTACGTGCTGGAGCAGGTCGGCACACAGAATCACCGCTACACTGCCGAAGAATTTGTGGCGCGCTTCCGGAGCCGTTATGATGACCAGGGGCTGCTCGATGCCATGCTGGCGGCAGCGCGGAGCGGATGAAACCCACACGCGACAGACGTATGAACGTGTGCTAAAATGCCGCGTTTGTTCCTAGTTTTATCGTTGGTTGTTTTTCGGGCGTTTGCCCGTTGGAAGCTCAGGAGACAGCATGACCGTCGAACATGATGTAAAAGACCTCGACCTCGCTACCGGGGGCCGCTATCGCATTGACTGGGCCGAGCAGCAGATGCCTGTCCTGCGCGCGATTCGTGAACGCTTCGAAAAAGAGAAGCCGCTCAAGGGCGTTCGCATGTCGGCCTGCCTGCATGTGACCACCGAAACCGCGAACCTGATGCGGACCCTGCAGGCCGGTGGCGCGGACGTGGTGCTGTGCGCATCGAACCCGCTTTCTACGCAGGACGACGTCGCCGCCTCACTGGTGGCCCACGACGAGAT